>CAZEZH010000035.1:0-26040 GCA_964516305.1 uncultured Halochromatium sp.
GCGGCACCGTGCACATCGTCATCAACAACCAGATCGGCTTCACCACCAGCAACCCACTCGATACCCGCTCGACCTTCTATTGCACCGATGTCGCCAAGATGGTGCAGGCGCCTGTCTTTCACGTGAATGGAGATGATCCAGAGGCGGTGATCTTCGTCACCCGACTAGCACTGGATTACCGCAACCAATTCAAGAAGGATGTGGTCATCGACTTCATCTGCTACCGCCGCCTGGGCCACAATGAGGCCGATGAGCCAGCGGTAACCCAGCCGATGATGTACAAGCGCATCCGCCAGCATCCAACCGCCCGCGCGATCTACGCCGATCGGCTCATCGACCGCGGCCAGCTCAGCCGCGACGATGCCGTCGCCTTGATCGAGGACTATCGCTCGAACATCGAGCATGGAATCGTCGTCGCCCGCCCCGTCCTCTGTGGGCTGGAGCATAGCTATCGGGTCGATTGGAAGTCACGCTTTGGTGAGGACTGGCGCCTGCCGGCCGATACCGGTTTTCCACGCAGGCGCTTGCAGGAGCTTGCGGAACGCCAGCTACAGCTACCGGACGGCTTCGAGCTGCATGCACGTGTGGCCAAGATCTGGGCAGAGCGGCGCAAGATGGCGCAAGGCGATCAGCTCTGCAACTGGGGCTTCGCCGAGAACCTGGCCTATGCGACCCTGCTCGACGCTGGTTATCCGGTACGCCTCTCGGGTCAGGATGCGAGCCGCGGCACCTTTGTGCATCGCCATGCCAAGGTCCATTGCCAACGCACTGGTAACGACTTCACCCCGTTGCAGCATCTCGCTGCGCCACCGGGACGGACGCTCGAGAAGCCCGAGCAGCAGGCATCCTTCATCGCCATCGACTCGATCCTCTCCGAAGAGGCCGTGCTCGGTTTCGAGTACGGCTTCGCGACGGCAGAGCCAAACGCGCTCACGCTCTGGGAGGCCCAGTTCGGCGACTTCGCCAACGGCGCCCAGGTCGTCGTCGACCAGTTCATCAGCTCGGCGGGCAGCAAATGGGGGCTCGACTGCGGCCTAGTGATGCTGCTGCCGCATGGCCTCGAGGGCCAAGGCGCCGAGCATTCGTCGGCCCGGCTCGAGCGCTTCCTGCAGCTGTGCGCCGAGCACAATATCCAGGTCTGCGTACCGACCACGCCGGCACAGATGTTCCATCTGCTGCGGCGACAGATGCTACGCGACTATCGCCGACCGCTGGTGGTGATGACGCCGAAGAGCCTGCTCCGCCATCGGCTGGCGGTCTCATCCTTGGAAGAGCTTGCCGAGGGCGCCTTCTTACCGATCATTCCGGAGACCGATCCGCTCGACCCGATGGCGGTCGCACGTCTGATCTTCTGTTCGGGTAAGGTCTACTATGACCTGCTGGAAGCGCGCCACGCGCGCAGCCTGACCGATGCTGCGATCATCCGCATCGAACAACTCTATCCATTCCCGAAAGAGGCCTTCGCCGCAGTGCTTGCCGACTATCCCAACGCCGATGAGGTCATCTGGTGCCAAGAGGAACCTCAGAACCAAGGCGCATGGGATCAGATCAAGCACCGCTTCCACGGCCTCATCCTGGGCGGCAAACAGGCCTTTTATGTCGGCCGAGCGGCGGCGGCCACCCCCGCTGTCGGCCACCGCTCCGTGCACGTTGAGCAACAGGAGCGCCTGATCGATGAAGCCCTGACCGGACGCATCGACCCTAGCATGAATCGCCGCATTCCGATCCCGCTCGACAACGGGCTTGGATCGGTTGACGATCAGCACTAGCAGCCGCCTGCGGAACCCATCACCCGACCGACGGGAGCCCCATGCCCACTGAAGTTCGTGTACCCGCCCTTCCCGAATCCGTCGCTGACGCGACGGTATTGACCTGGCATTTCAAATCCGGCGACCAGGTGCGTCAGGATGAGAACCTGGTCGATCTGGAGACCGACAAGGTTGTGCTTGAGGTGCCAGCACCGGCCGACGGCATCCTCTCCGAGATCAAGGTCGCTGAGGGCGAGTCGGTCACCGCCGATAGCCTGCTCGGTCTCATAGACCCCCAAGCGTCAGCGCCAGCAGCGGACTCAGCCCCGACCTCAGCGGACTCACAAGCGGAGGCTGCGCCGCGCGCAGCCCGTTCGCCCCAAGGCGCGAATACTGCAGCCAGTGCTGACAAAGCAGCCGTCGCCGGGACCAAGGCCTCTGATCAGCGCTTGGTTGGCAGTTCGACTGGCAGCCCTGCAGAAAAGGGCGAGCCGCTCTTAGCCCCAGCCGCGAGGCGTCTGGTTAAGGAGATGAACCTCGACGCCAGCCGGATCCCCGGTAGCGGCAAAGGCGGGCGCATCACCAAGCCTGACGTGATTGCTTGGCTCGATGAGCAAGAGGCAGCTGGGCCGGCGATCGATCCCGATGCCGCAGCCCTGGCCAAGAAGGGGACGCTCGCGCCGGAACTCGAGCCTGCTTCTCTCGACAGACCCCAGTTGCCGCGGCTGACCGGCGAGGCAGGCCGACCTGAGCAACGGGTGCCGATGACCCGACTGCGGGCGCGAATCGCAGAGCGTCTGGTCGAGGCTCAGCAGACCGCCGCCACGCTGACCACCTTCAACGAGGTCGACATGGCATCGGTACTGGCGCTGCGCCATCAATACAAGGAGCGCTTCGAGAAGACGCACGGTGTGCGTCTCGGGCTGATGTCGTTCTTCGTCAAGGCCACGGTCGAGGCGCTGCAGCGGTTCCCGATCATCAACGCCTCGGTCGACGGTAACGACATCATCTACCACGGCTACTACGACATCGGCATCGCGGTCAGCTCGGAGCGCGGCTTGGTCGTGCCGATCTTAAGAAATTGCGACCAGCTCAGCATGGCCGACGTGGAACGCGGCATCGTCGACTTCGCCAACAAGGCAAAAGATGGCTCACTGAGCTTTGAGGAGCTAACCGGTGGGACCTTCTCGATCACCAATGGTGGCGTCTTTGGCTCATTGCTCTCGACACCGATTCTGAACCTGCCGCAGAGCGCCATCCTCGGCATGCACAAGGTGCAGGAGCGTCCAATCGCCGTTGACGGCAAGGTAGTCATCCGCCCGATGATGTATCTAGCCCTCTCCTACGATCACCGCATCGTTGATGGACGCGACGCGGTGCAGTTCCTTCAGACCATCAAGGACACCCTGGAAGACCCAGCACGGCTGCTGCTCAGGATCTAAACGAAACCAACACGAAAAAGCCGGAAGACGCTGATCTTCCGGCTCCAATCTCATCTTCTGATCGCGCTGTGCTGACCAGCAGTCAGGCTCGGGTTGAGCGCGAAGCTGGTCGAACAGCCACCAGGCGGCGGCTTGCTCAGCTCGCTGGGATCACCTCGATGCGCACCGTCACACTCACGTCTGAGTGCAGATGCAGCTCGACATCGTAATCGCCGACCGCCCGAAACGGACCATCGGGGAGGCGAACCTCACTCTTGAGCAGCTCAATACCGAGACCGCCTTCGGTAATCGCGGTGGCAATATCCGCGGTGCCGACCGAACCGAAAAGACGACCTTCATCGCCAGCCTTACGCGGAACCGTGACAATGACCCCCTCCAGCCGCGAGCGACGATCTTCGGCAGCCGCAAGCGCTGCAGCTGCCTCGCGTTCGAGCTCGGCGCGGCGTTCCTCAAAGGCCTTCAGGTTATCTGCTGTTGCGGGCTTGGCAAAGCCGGACGGGATCAGGAAATTGCGTCCGTAGCCAGCGCGAACCGAGACCTTGTCTCCAAGCTCGCCCAGGCCACGTACCTTCTTCATCAGGATCAGGTCCACTGGGGATCTCCTTAGTGAATACGCTCAGGGTGAATGCGTTCAGGGACTCGGTGCAGGCTCAATGGCCGTCGGTATACGGCAGAAGCGCGACATAGCGTGCGCGCTTGATCGCCGTGGCGAGCTGGCGCTGATAGCGCGCTGAGGTGCCAGTAATCCGGCTCGGGACGATCTTGCCCGACTCGCTGACGAAGGCCTTGAGCAGATTGAGATCCTTGTAGTCGATCTCGGTGATGCCTTCAGCGGTGAACCGGCAGTAGCGTTTGCGGCGAAAGTAGCGTGACATGAAGTGCCTCGACTAGAGCGGAAAGAGAAAGAGCAGAGAGAGAGCAGGATTGCGGATGGTTCAACAAATCCGAGGTTAATCGTGATCCGAATCCGAATCCCGCGATCGCTCGCGCCCCTCGCCATCATCTTCGGAGCGCCTCGGACGGCGCTCGCCACGATCTCCGCCGTCCTCGTCCGAGCCCTCTCGCTCATCGCCGCTCTTCAGCAGCGGCGATGGTTCGGTAACCGCCGCGTCGCGTTTGATGATCATGTTGCGCAACACCGCATCGTTGAAGCGGAACGCGTTCTCAAGCTCGGCCAAGGCCTCAGCATCGCACTCCACGTTCAGAAGGATGTAGTGTGCCTTGTGTATCTTGTTGATGGGGTAGGCAAGTTGCCGCCGGCCCCAATCCTCAAGCCGATGGATCTGGCCGCCCCGCGCCTCCAGATTAGTCCGATAGCGATCCAGCATCGCTGGAACCTGCTCACTCTGGCTCGGATGAACCAGAAAGATGATCTCGTAATGACGCATAATGCTCCTCACGGATATAGAAGCCCCCAGCGACGCCCAGCGTGCTGTGGAGCAAGGAGTACGCCCTTCTCGGACGTAGCCGACCAGAATACCGTTCAAACAACGCTTGATCAACCCCCTAGAAATGAGCGCGAAGAACGCTCACCTCCGACCGATCGACCCGCATTGGAGACTCTTATGCAACGTGTGACCATCGTCGGCGCCGGCTTTGGTGCGCTGACGTCCCTGAAAACCCTCCGGGATCAGGGGTTCACTGGCCAGATCACGGTCGTCAGCCCAGGCCGCGAATTTGTCTATTACCCCGGCCTGATCTGGGTGCCGAGCGGACTGCGCAGCGGCGAGGATCTGCGGCTTGATCTCGGGCACTTCTTCGGCAAGATGAAGGCTGACCACCTGGCCGCCTCGGCGACCGGTCTGAGCGATGGTGGCCGGCTGCTGCACACCGATGCCGGACCGGTCGAGAACGACGGGCTGATCATCGCCAGTGGCGGACGCTTCATCAAGAAACTGCCCGGTATCGAGCACGCCATCACCCCCTGCGAAGGCATTGCCGCAGCCGAGGCCATCCGCGACCGGCTGCGATCACTCGATGGCGGCACTGTCGCCATGGGCTTCTCCGGCAACCCCAAGGAGCCCTCCTCGATGCGCGGCGGACCGATCTTCGAGTTCCTGTTCGGACTCGATCGGCAACTGCGCAAGGAAGGCCGGCGCGAGCGCTTCCGCATCGTCTTCTTCACCCCCGCCGAGCGGCCCGGCAACCGGCTTGGCCCGAAGGCCGTCGACAAACTGCTCGGCGAGATGCAACGGGTCGGCATCGAAACCCATCTTGGACACAAGCCCAAGCAGTTCACCGCCGAGAAGGTCATCACCGAGGGGGGTGAATTCCCAGCTGATCTAATCATCTTCATGCCTGGCATGACCGGCAACGCCTGGTTCGACGAGACCCACCTGCCACGCTCCCCCGGCGGACTGCTACAGGCCGATGCCCAGTGCCGGGTGCCAGGCTTTGAGCGCACTTATGTGGCGGGCGACTCGGGCAGCTTCCCGGGCCCCGACTGGATGCCGAAGCAAGCGCACATGGCCGACCTGCAAGCACAGGCGGCTGCAAAGAACCTGATCAGCGAACTCGCCGGCCAGGAGCCGAAGGAGACCTTCAAGGTCGAGCTGCTCTGTATCGTCGACACCAACGACCGCGGCATGCTGGTGGCCCGCACGCCCAAACGCAGCCTGGTGTTACCTAGTTCACCGGCCTTCCACTGGCTCAAACGGTTGTTCGAGTGGTGGTACCTGCGCCGTTTCCGCTGATCGCGCTCGACTCGTGCATCAAACGCATCGCGTGATGCGCGAGGCAAGAGGTTCTTGGGCGAAGATCCTCAATAGGCTGAGGCGTCAATAGATAGGCTTGGCGCCAAAGCGGCGTTTCAGGTCACGACCAAGTGGCTTAAGAATGTCGTCGAGCGCATCGCGATTCCCAGAGGCTTTGCCACGATAACCTTTGTCGAAGCCGTTGCCGCGATTGTTCTTTTCATACGCCCTGACCTGGAGCTGCAGACGCTCGAAACCGCGGCTGCCGGGTCGCGACTCGACCAGGCTCGGCTCAATCAAGACCTCGGCCTCCGTACTTTGGTACGAGGAAGTCAGCGGGTACACACCCGCGAAGGCACCGATTGGCTCGAGGCCTGCAACAAGACGCCGCTGGACCAAGGCACCGTCGGCACCGGAGGGCCGCACCACGCCGGCAGCGACCTGCCCTTTATAGGGCTCCTTTCCACCCAGCTGCGAGCCACTGGCGCAGGCAGCAAGCATAGCGGTGAAGCCTAGGGCGATCAGACCTGAGATAAATCGATTCATCGTCTTATTGTCACTTTGGATCAGCTCGGGCGACCCTGGAGATCAACGAGAACTTGAATGCGCGGAGTTTAGCAGACGCGCAGCTGGCCCCGAGTCCGGAGCAAGCAGAGCGCCAATCCTGAGGGTGCTGTTGGCGGTGCTGGCAGAAACGCTGGTGCAAGCCGAAACGATCGACATCGCCGACCGCAGTTGGCTCGAGCGCTGTTGCACGGAATTGCTTCATCCTACAAACCGCAGATTGACGCAGATTAAAAATATACACAACAGTGCCTTAGCGAGAATACCATGGTCACCGACCAGGTGAAGCACCAGTGAACAACGGAGCAAGAACCGACCAAACAGTCTCAAGGATCATCGGCTGCGCCTCGGCGGTCGGATGCAGACCATCGGCCTGCATCAGCGTGAGATCGTCGGCGACTCCAGCAAGCAGGCGCGGTACCAGTGCGACCCCCGTCCGCTCCGCAACGGTTGCGAACAGTCGTTGAAAGCGCTCGGTGTAGGCCGGACCATAGTTGGGAGGGAGGCGCACGCCAATCAGCACCACTTGGGCGCCAGTCGCTTGCGCTTGCTCGACCAAAGTCACCAGATCGTCTTCGATCTTTGACGGCGGAAAACCGCGCAGCCCGTCGTTAGCGCCAAGCTCGATTAACAGGATCTCCGGCTGCTGATCGGCGAGCAAGGCCGGCAGCCGGCTCAGGCCACCGGCGACGGTATCGCCTGAGATCGCGGCATTCACCACCCGATGCGGAAGACCGCGCTCATTGATTCGGGCCTGCAACAGATTCACCCAGCCCTGGTCCAACGCCAAGCCGTAGGCGGCACTCAGGCTGTCGCCGAGCACGAGCAGCACCGGCGCCTCGGTAAAGGTGGCAGCCTGGGCCGGCTCCACAGCCTCTTTTGGCTCTGTGGCCTCGGCTAGCACTCTGGCCTCTGCCGCCGCTCTGGCCTCGGCTGGCGCTATGGCCTCGGTGATCTCAGTGACCTCGGCGATTGACTCCTCGGCAACGCGATCGACCTGGCCCTGATAGAAGGCGCGAGCCGCCGCCGATTCGCTCGGCAATGCCTCGGCCATGGCCGCGAGGGGTATCAGCAACAGTAATGAGAGGAGAACACGCAGCATGTTGGATCAGGCTCCAAATAACAACGGCTTCAAGGCCAATGCGGGCAAGGGTACCGACCCAGCGCCAGCCAATCCAGGCGTTGCTACCGCGGCCAGCCCGATCTGTCGCGCGACAGGCCTGTCCAAGCAGGTCACCGGCCCAACCGGCCAGCTGGATATTCTCGAGTCAGTCGACCTCGAAGTCGCGCCCGGCGAGGCGGTGGCGATCATCGGCGCTTCCGGCAGCGGCAAGTCGACCCTGCTCGGCCTGCTCGCTGGATTGGACCGCGCCAGCAGCGGCTCGGTCGAGCTTTGCGGCAGTCCGCTCGAACCCCTCGACGAGGACGCCCGCGCGGCCTTGCGTGCCGGCCGGGTCGGCTTCGTGTTCCAAAGCTTTCAGCTGATTCCGACATTGACCGCGCTTGAGAACGTTTTACTCCCGCTTGAGCTCGCAAGCCGCATCAGCACCGGCTCTGCCAAGCGGACCGCCGAAGCCGCACTCGAGCGCGTTGGGCTGAGCGAGCGCCACGGTCATTATCCGCGCCAACTCTCCGGGGGCGAGCAACAGCGAGTGGCGATTGCACGCGCCTTTGCGCCGGACCCCGAGGTGCTGTTCGCCGATGAGCCCACCGGCAACCTAGACGAGGCTACGGGCGCGCGCATCATCGATCTGCTGTTCGGGCTGCGCCAAGATGCTGGCGCAGCGCTGGTGTTGGTCACCCACGACCCCGCGCTGGCCCGCCGCTGCGACCGACGGCTCAGCATGAGCGCGGGGCGCCTCGAGGTTGCGGCATGAGCGGCGTCTCTAGCCATGCGACTGCATACGGAGTCGCCGGTAGCAAAAACGCCGCGCACACCAAACAACTAGGGTGGCGACATCATGGGTAGACATCATGGGTAATAGCGCAACGGGGAATCGCGATAGCCGCACCAAGGCGCAGGCGCCGAGCCCAATCGCCGCCTGGCGACTTGCGCTGCGCCTATTGCGCCGCGACTGGCGCAGCGGTGAGCTGTATCTGCTTGCCGGCGCTCTGATCTTGACCGTCGCAGCAATCACCGCCGTCGGCTTCTTCACCGACCGCATCGAGGCAGCGATGCAGCGCCAGGGCGGCGAGCTGCTGGCCGCTGATCTGGCGATCGACGCGACTGGGCCGATTCCGGCTTCGCTTGCCGATGAGGCCGAGGAACGCGGCTTGAAGCTGGCGCGCACCCTAACCTTCCGCAGCGTCGTCTTCGCCGGTGAGACCAGCCAGCTGGTGCAGGTCAAGGCTGTTGACGGTGGTTATCCACTACGCGGCGAACTGCGGATCAAGCATCGCTTGAACGGACTTGACGCATCGAATCTCGTTGTCAACGGAGACGCAACGCCTCCCGCAACGACCAGTTCAGCATCATCGTCAACCCCTGCCGCGACCGCAGCCGCGAATTCAAGCCCGGCCGAGATTCCGATGGCTGCAGGCCCTCCCTCTGGCAAGGTCTGGGTCGAGCCACGCCTACTGCATGTGCTGGGCAAGCAGACCGGAAGCCTGCTGACCCTGGGCGAGCGCGAGCTGCCGATCAGCGCCGTGATCGCCTATGAGCCAGATCGGGGCGGTAACTTCTTCCAGATCGCGCCGCGCGTGATGATGGCGCTGGCCGACGTCGAGTCGACTGGGCTGGTCAACGAGGCGAGCCGCGTCCGCCATCGGCTGCTGATCGCCGGCGAATCGGACGCCGTGGCCGCCTATCGCGATTGGCTGACGACTCGACTGCCCCCGGATGCGGAGCTGATCGATGCGCGCAACGCTCGCCCCGAGTTTGAATCGGCGGTCGACCGCGCCAGCCGCTTCCTGCATCTGGCCGCGCTGACGACGTTACTGGTCGCCGGCGCGGCGATGGCGTTGGCCAGCCGGCGGCTGGTCGAGCGCCAGACCGATGCCGTCGCGGTGATGCGCTGTCTCGGCGCGCCGCGGCATCTGCTGACACGGGTGTTCGCGCTGCGCTTGCTGTTCTTTGGCCTGGTGGCGGGTGTCGTCGGTGTCGTGCTCGGCTGGCTGGCGCAGTTTGGGCTGGCAGCACTGCTCGCGGACTGGTTCCCTGGTGAGCTGCCAGCCGCCGGCAGCGCGCCGGCTTGGGTTGGACTCGGCACCGGCCTCGTGGCGCTGGCCGGGTTTGGGCTACCGCCGCTGCTGCAGCTTGCCGATGTGCCGCCGCTGCGGGTGCTGCGGCGCGATCTCGGGCCACCGCGGGCCTCGGTCGCGGTGAGTGCCGCCGCCGCGCTCGGTGCGCTAGCCTTATTGATCCTTTGGCAGGCCGGCGATCCGGCGCTCGCCGGCAAGCTGCTCGGCGGTGTCGCAGCGGCGGTGCTGGCGCTCGGACTGGTCGCGAGCCTGCTGGTCTGGCTCGCTGGTCGCGCCACCAATCATACACGGGGGATCTGGCGGCTGGGGTTAGCGGGGCTGTCGCGGCGACCGACCGCGTCCGTGCTCAGCATCGTCGGCCTGGGGCTCGGCATCCTGGCGCTGCTGCTGCTTGCAGTAGTACGCCTCGATCTGCTGCGCAGTTGGCAAGAGACCCTGCCCGAGGGCGCGCCTAACCGCTTCCTGATCAATATCCAGCCCAGCGAGGTCGATGCCCTCGCCGCCTTCCTGCGCCAACAGGGTCTGGAGTCCTCAGGCATCTATCCGATGGTGCGCGGCCGTCTGCGGGCCATCGGCGGCGAGACCGTAAAGCCGGACGAAGACTTCGAGGAACCGCGTGCACAACGGCTCGCCGAGCGCGAGTTCAATCTCAGCTTTGCGGTGCAGCCGCAGGACGATAACGAGATCGTCGCCGGACGCTGGTGGGCCGATGCCGAGGCGCCGGGTCAATTCTCGGTCGAGGAAGGCATCGCCGAGACGCTCGGGATCGAGCTGGGCGAGACGCTGCGTTTCTGGGTCGCCGGACGCGAGCTGGAGGCGCCGGTGACCAGCCTACGCCAGGTGCAATGGGACAGCTTCAACGTCAACTTCTTCGTCATCGCCCCGCCCTCGCTGCTCGCGGCAGAACCGGCAACCTATGTCACCAGCTTCTATCTGCCGGACGGCGAAGAGGCGCTGGTCAGCGAGCTGATGCAGGCCTTTCCCAGCGTCACCCTGATCGATGTCGGCACTCTGCTCGAACAGGTGCAGGGCATCATCCGACAAGGGATTCAGGCGGTTGAGTACGTGTTCCTGTTCACCTTGCTCGCTGGCCTACTGGTGATGTACGCCGGCATTCAGGCCAGCCTGGCCGTGCGGCGCGCCGAGCATGGCGTGCTGCGCGCGCTTGGGGCTCAACGCCGACAGCTGTTGTTCGCGCTTGCCGTTGAGCTGACCACGGCAGGGCTACTGGCGGGGCTCATTGCCTCGCTGTTCGCCGAGCTAACCGGCTGGGTGCTGGCGCGGGAGCTGTTCGGGCTGCCGTTCGCCTTCAACCCCTGGTTGTGGATCGGTGGCGTGCTCGGAAGTGGTCTGCTCGTGGGCGCAGCCGGCACGTTGGGGACCTACGGGCTGCTGGTGCGACCACCCTTAGCCGCACTGCGCCAGTCTGGCTGAGTGTCAGGATCGGACGTCACCGCTGTGCTTCATATCGTGCAGTTTGTCCCAGCGCGCAACGATCAGCTTGGCGTTCCTGCTATCATCAGGTCTCGTTCAGACTGCCAGGAATGATCATGCGCCGACTCAGGTCCTGCCGCTCACTTGCTATCGGTCTGCTCAGCGGTTGTGCCGCAGCCTTAGCGACGATCGTCTGGGCGCAGCCTTCGCTGAGTGAACTCGACCTTCGAGTCACCGAGGCCGACATCGCTCCCCAGGTTCGAGTTCGTGATTACCAGAACCGCACCGTCGAGGAGTTCAGCGTCAACAACAACGTCTACATGATACGGATCACACCTACGGCCGGTGCCCCCTACTATCTGGTGGATAACGATGGCTCTGGCGATATGGAGTGGAACCGCGGACGACCAGGTTTCGACATGCAAGTGCCGCAATGGACCTTGATGTCCTGGTGAGCACCGACAAGAGGATTACGATCGATGCAACTCTCCACCTACAAGCTCGGCGTACTCAGCGGGCTCGTGCTCGCGCTATTACTCGCTCCGCTCACGGCAGCCGCCGATCGACTGGACGACATCCGCGAGCGTGGACTACTGCGCTGTGGCGTCAATAGCGAGACCCCGGGCCTCTCCTATCGCGACGAGAGCGGCGACTGGAGTGGGCTCGACGTCGACCTCTGCCGCGCCGTCGCGGCCGCGGCACTCGGCTCAGCCGACAAGGTCGAGCTGATCCCGCTGACCACCGCCGAGCGCTTCGCTGCGCTGCGTGACGACAGGGTCGACCTGCTCGCTCGCAATACCACCTGGACTCAGGCACGCGATCTCACCCAGGGCGTGAGTTTCGCCACCATCCTCTACTACGATGGTCAAGGCTTCATGGTGCCGCGTTCGACCAATACGCGAAGCACACTGGAACTCGGCGGCGCTAGCATCTGCGCCATCGCTGAGACCACCAGCATCGACAGCGCTAAACGCTACTTCAAGCGCCACCAGATGCCGATGGAACTGAAGCAGTTTCCAGACCTCAAAACGGCCTCCAAGGCCTATCGCGAAGGCGAGTGCACCACCTTGACGACGGACCGCTCGCAGCTCTATGCGCTCCGCGCCCGACTCGAGCAGCCTGGGAGCCAGCGCATCCTGCCGGAGGTGATCTCACGTGACCCGCTCTCGCCCGCGGTCCTGAAGGGCGAGACCCGCCTGCTCGACCTGACGCGCTGGACGATCTTCACCCTGATCAACGCCGAGGAGATGGGCATCAGCTCGGATAATGTCGTCACCGCCAAGGAGCGCGCGCAAACTGATGCGGTGCGCACCCTGCTCGATCTCGACGGAGAAAGCGCCGAGGTGCTCGGCATCGAGCCGGCCTGGGGCTATCGGGTCATCCTTGCGGTCGGCAACTACGCTGAGGTCTTCGAGCGAAATCTGGGCAAGGCCTCCGGACTCGATATCAAGCGCGGTCTGAACGCGCTCTGGACCCAAGGCGGGCTGCTTTACGCACCGCCACCCCGCTGAGGTGCGCAGCATGGCCTTGATCGTTCCCTTTGCTGGACTTCGGCCGATTGCAGAGCAGGCCGCTGAGGTCGCGGCGCCCCCTTACGATGTGATGAGCACCGCCGAGGCGCGCGCGATGGTGCAAGGCCACCCGGCGAGCTTCCTGCACATCTCCCGCGCTGAGGTCGACCTGCCAGAGGGCACCGATCCGTACTCGGAGGCCGTCTATGCCAAGGCCCGTGAGAACCTCGAGCGGCTGCGCGCGGACGGTATCCTGTGCCAAGATCCAATACCAGCCTATTACGCCTATCGCCTGAGCTTGGGCGAACATCAGCAAACCGGTCTGGTCGCTGCCGCCTCCGTCGCCGCCTATCTGGCAGGCCGCATCCGCCGGCATGAGCTGACCCGTCCGGCGAAGGAGCAGGACCGCGTGCGCCAGATCAGCGCGCTCAATGCCCAAACCGGCCCGGTGTTCCTCACCTACCGGGCCGCATCAGCGATCGACGACCGGCTGCAAGCCGTCTGCCAACATCCGCCGGCCATCGACATCAGCGCAGCAGACGGCGTGCGCCATCAGCTCTGGCCGATCAACAATGATGATGAGATCGCCGCCTTCAGCCGGGCCTTCGCCACCGTCGAGCGTCTTTATATCGCCGATGGTCATCACCGCGCCGCAGCCGCCGCGCGCGTGGCCAAGGCGCGGCAGGGCACGACCGAAACCGCAACGACAAACGGCGAGACTAAGCCGCAGTCGAGCGATCATTTCCTGGCCGTCCTGTTCCCGCACAACCAGCTTCGTATCCTGCCCTACAACCGCGTGGTGCGGGACCTGAACGGCCGCGAGCCCGATCGATTCCTAGATCTTGTCGCAGAGTCCTATCGCATCGAGGAGAGCGCACAACCGGTAGCGCCCACCGAGCGGGGTGAGGTCGGACTTTATCTGGCTGGACACTGGTATCGACTGAGCCTGGCGCCAAGGCGTATCCCGGCCGCAGATCCGATCGCTCGGCTCGATGTCAGTCTGCTGCACGATCAGCTGATCGAGCCAATGCTCGGCATCACCGACCCACGCCGCGATAAACGCGTCGACTTCGTCGGCGGCATCCGCGGACTCGACGGTCTCAGCGCTCGTGTCGACAGCGGCGAAATGGCGGTAGCCTTCTCGCTGCCCGCCACACGGATGGAGGACCTGCTGGCCGTGGCCGATGCCGACGCGCTGATGCCGCCCAAGTCCACCTGGTTCGAACCCAAGCTCGCTGATGGACTCGTCAGCCATCTGCTCGAGTGATCAGCTTATTCGGCTCATTTGCTCGACGGGCCAAGCCGCTGCCGCTGGGTCGACTAAAGCCTCGCAGAACGGGCGCCCATCAGCCCTGAGGCCCGAAGGCGACCAAGCTATCGCCATTTACCATGACTCCTGGACATGACAAGCTTGCGACCTTGGGTCACTGTCGGCCCAGGGTGTCTAACGGTCAGCTAGGACAGCGATAGACACCATGGTCACTCCACGAACGGCCCTTCCCACCGCCGAGATCGACGACGACACCGCCGCCGAACGCTGGCTCGAGCAGATCCCCGCGCACTATGGTGAGCAGGGCCGCGCCCGCATCGCCGATGCCATTGCTCTGATGCAGCGCTGCGTTGGTGACGAGCTGCTCGAGACCGGCGAGAGCGCCGCACGCCATCGGCTTGGCACCGCTGACATCCTGATGGGACTGCGGTTGGATACCGAGACTCTCTGTGCGGCCCTGCTCGGTGGCTGTATTGGCCGCGCTGAGATCGAAGCGACGACGCTCGATGCACACTGCGGCCCCGGCGTCTCCCGCATGGTTCAGGATCTCGGGCGCATTGCTCAGCTCGCCGAACTCGAGCCGAAGGCGAGCAGCGGCACACGCGGCAAGCCACGTGACCACGAGCGCCGAGAAGAGAACCTGCGACGCATGCTGCTCGCGATCGCCGAGGACGTGCGCGCCATCCTCGTCGTGCTCGCCGAGCGTCTCTATCTGATGCGCGCATCCAAGCATCTGCCGGGCGAACGACTGCGCGAGCTGGCCAAAGACACCACGCGTTTGTATGCACCACTCGCCAACCGGCTTGGGGTCTGGCAGCTCAAATGGGAACTCGAAGACCTGTCGCTGCGCTATTCGCAGCCGGGCGAGTACCAGCGCATCGCGCGTCTGCTGCACGAGCGCCGTGAAGAGCGACAGCAATACATCGCCGAGGTCATCGAGAACCTGCAGCGAGAGTTCAGCCGCGTTGGACTGCAGGCGAGTATCAACGGGCGGCCAAAACACATCTACAGCATCTGGCGCAAGATGCAGCGCAAGCGCGTCGATATCGACGGCATCTTCGACCTGCGCGCGGTGCGGATCATGGTCGACACCGAGGATGACTGTTACACCGCGCTGAGCGTGGTGCATAGCCTCTGGCCTTATGTCCCGGACGAGTTCGACGACTATATCTCCAAGCCCAAGGGCAACCTCTATCGCTCATTGCACACCGCGGTCACCGGCCCGGACGGCAAGGTGCTCGAGGTGCAGATTCGGACTCAGGAGATGCACCAACATGCCGAGTACGGCGTCGCCGCGCACTGGGCCTATAAAGAAGCAGCCGGGCATGACGCGGCCTTCCAACGGCGCATTGTCTCGATGCGCAACTGGCTCGAGCGAACGCTGGAGGTCGAACCGACCGCCGACGCAAGCACTGGTGGTGAAGTGAGCGCTGGCGCTGGTCCGGGCTCAGACACTGGCGAGGGAGGGGGCATCAATCCTGGTGCTAACGATCACCGGTCGCCGACACGCGAGCGCACCGTAGCAACGCACCAGGAGGTCGCCGCAAGCATCTATGTGCTCACCCCGCAAGCCAAGGTGGTCGAGCTACCGCCCGGGGCGACGCCGCTCGACTTCGCCTACGCGATCCACTCCGAGGTCGGCCATCACTGTCGTGGCGCCCGCGTCGATGGGCGCATCGTGCCCCTGACGCACAAGCTCGCGAGCGGTGAGACGGTCGAGATCATCACCCAAAAGAACGCTGTTCCAAGTCGCGACTGGCTGAGTGTCCACCACGGTTATCTGACCACCTCGCGCGCCCGTAATCGGGTTCGCCAATGGTTCAAGCAGCAGGACTACGACCGCCATCTAGCCGAGGGTCGCAACCTGCTCGACAAGGAGCTGACGCGCCTCGGCATCGAGACCAAGGCGCCGCTCGAGCAGCTCGCGGAACGCTTTCATCTGCAGCGAGGCGATGACGTCTTAGCCGCGATCGGCCGTGGCGATCTCGCGGTCGGCACCGCCGCGCGTCAGGTGGGTGAGCCACGTCAGGAGCGCCGAGACACCAGCACAGAGCCCGAACAGGCAACGCAGCTCGTTCAAGGCCGACGCAAGCGCCAGCCCCAAGGGCGACCGGAGGTCGTCGTCGCCGGTGTTCCAGACCTGATGACCCAGATCGCGAGCTGTTGCCATCCAGTGCCTGACGACCCGATCCTTGGCTTCATCACCCGTGGCCGCGGGGTCGCGGTGCATCGCGCCAACTGCGCCAACATCGCCAACCTGAGCGACGAGGAGCAGGAGCGCCTGATCGAGGTCGAATGGGCCGAGCAGCCTGACCATGCCGCTTATCCGGTCGACATCGTCATCACCGCGGCTGATCGTCGGGGACTGCTGCGCGATGTCTCCTCGGTGCTCGCCGATGAGGACGCCAACGTCCTCGCCACTGAGACCCAGACCGATGCCACCAATGACCGCGCCAGCATGCGCTTTCGGGTCGAGGTCAGCGACGTCGATCAGCTCGAGCAGGTCTGCGCCAAGCTACGCCAGCTCAGCGATGTGATCGAGGTTCGCCGAACCGGCCGCTGAGCCGGTTCAGCCTCCGGCTGCGCCCGGGCCACCTTAGGAATTCAGGCAAACCGACCCCGCTGCGTATGTGAGCCGCCGTTAGCCTAATGCTTGAAGATGAGTGTTCGCTTTGCGCTTGTCTTTATTCTGATACATTGCCAGATCAGCGACTTGCAGTAGGGCATCAAGTGTGCGGCCTTGTTGCGGATAGCTGGCCATGCCAATCGACAGGCCGACGCACAAGTCGGCATCATCAAAGCGGACGGGGCATTCGATGCGTTGACGAAGTCGCTCGATGAAGGCGGCGATGGCCGCCCCCGAGCAATCCTCCAGCAGGAGGATGAACTCATCTCCCCCCCAACGCGCGGCGGTGTCGCAGCCACGCAGGCTTTCGCGGATGCGTTGTGCGATCACACGCAACACCTCGTCGCCGGCTTTATGGCCATGCTGATCATTGATGGCCTTGAAGCCGTCGAGATCGAGAAACAGCAGCGTGCACCCAGGCATGGGTTTGCGCTTCTGGCGCGAGCAAGCGATGGCCGCGCGGTCCTCGAGCAGGCGTCGATTGGGCAGACCAGTCAGGGTATCGAACAGGACTAGATATTCAAGCTCCGAGCGATGGCGCAGCAGGACATAGAGCATCCAGGCGATCAGCGCGCCGAGCAGGACCGAGGCCAGGCGCGTCAGTACAGGATTGAACCCGTCTGGCGCTGGTGCGCGCCTGGCGACCCCCAACACCCAGTGACCACCAGGCGTTTCGATGCGCTGGGTGACGGCGCCAGGATTCTCGAAGACAGTCGGATTTCCGGCGATGAGTTCGCCATCCATACCGGTGCCATCTTTGCCGCGCATGGCATAGTCGTAGCGCTCGCTGACCAGGGAGGAAAAGATGGCCGCGAACAGGCGTTCGGCATCGATCACCGTCGAGAGCAGGCCCCAGTACTGGCCATCTACAAACAGAGGTACACGGTAGATCAGCCCTTGGCCGCCCTGCACCAGATCGATCGGACCGGCGAGATTCGGCTGGCCGCTCGTAATGGTTTTCTTGATCATTGGCCATTGTGTGGGCTCTTTGCTGTAATCGAGTCCAATGGCTTTTTCGTTGCCGGCAAGGGGATAGACGAAGCGCAACTGGTAACCAATGGCCACGCCAAAGTTCTTCACAAACCGGCTGCTCTTGTGCAATACTGCCAGGATGTCATTGATCTCATTGGGTTCCAAGTTGTTATTGCGCACAATCAGATAGCCACCGAGGCCGCTGCTGAGGTATAGCAGAGCGTTGATTTCGCTTTCGATGCGCGCGCGAACTTCACCGGCATAGGAGATTAGATCAAGGTGGTGACGTTTTTCCCCCTGACCTTTCTGGGTGTAGATGAACGCCTCTCCGAGCGCGATCAACATGAGTGCAATCAGCACTGCGCTGGCGAATGCGAATAGCCGACTGTTGAATAGGGCTTTAAATCGGGCAGTCATGCGAGGCAACAAGCGCGGGAGCGGACTCGGCAGGTACGGATCAAGGCCGTGCTCAACAGCAGCGAAGCGGGCCCCGGCTAACGGCATCAGTGACGCGCAATAGCCTGCGGTGACGATCCTAGTCGGTCAATACGCAACGCGACTGCTCACCACTCCCGATGCAGTATAGGAAGGCCTGACAGGCAACAAGGTCTTAAAAGTGCAAGAAAGCCCGCGAGCGGCGGTGACTCCTTGGATGCGTTACCACTGGATTGAAGATTCGCTACCCGCTAACCAGTAACCGCTATTGCCAAAAAAGCACTGATAGATAAGGAAAAATCTGCTTGGAGGAATGCTTGTTAGATCAAACTAACCAAATCCGCAGCCAGTCTGTAGAGCAGTTTCGAGAAGCGAATCGACATCTCTGGGACGTGGAGGTCACCCAGTCCGACCCCGGCCCGCTCGAAATCGTCATGTCGGCCACACGTGTCGGCGATTGCCTCATCTCCGTCGGCAGCTCCAACCGGACCCTGTTGTGTTCGGGGCAGCGCTCCGACGAGTTCTGGACGATTTCCCCCGTTACCGGCAGCGGAAACAATAGCCGGTATTGCGGCCAGCAACTGCACGAGGGAGATATCCTTCTGCTCGATCCCGGGGGAGACGTTTACCAGCAGGTGGCCGCAAGGCATCCCCAGTTGGCCGTCTCGATCCCCCTGAGCCTCGCCGAACGAATCTTGCAGTCCGAGTATCAGACGTCGGCAAAAGAACTGTTGGAGAGCCGACGCGTCAAGTCGGATCAACGCATCACGACCCACCTCACCCGAATGATCGGGAAGTGCCTGTCCGAGCCGGGCGCGTGCAATCGCGAAACGGGTGCTGGCGTCGATCTGGCAGGAGACATCATCGCGTTGGTCCAGGAAGCCCAACAGATACGACATGCCCCCTCCTGTTTGGCCCGCCGACAGCGCATCGTCGGTCGAGCCGAGGAGTTGATTCGGGAGCGTTTGGACGATCCGCCAAGCGTGACTGAACTCTGCGAGGCGACGCACGCAAGTCGCCGTCTCCTCTTCTATGCGTTCAAGGAACTTCTGGGGCGTTCGCCCCGCGCACACGCGAAGGTACTTCGATTGCATGCTGCCCGGCGCCGTATTCTCGCTCGGAAACAGGAACGCGGCGTGCAACAAATCGGGTTTGATCTCGGATTTTGGCACCCGGGTCAATTTGCGATCGACTATGCAAGGCTGTTTGGCGAATCACCCAGCAAGACTCAACTCGACAGCCAGCGGAGAGGTTGATCGACCCTGATGGCTCCCGAGGCCGGATATCGGAAGCCGCTTGCCGAACTCGACAGCCGAGACAGGTTGGAAGACAGGAAGGCCGAGGCTGAAGTGGTATCATCGGCGCCTTGTTCAGGAAGGCCCACCTATCACACCATGCGCACCCTCCTCGTCACCGGCGGCGCCGGCTTCATCGGCGGCAACTTTGTGCATCTGAAGATGCAACAAGGCGTCGAGCGAATCATCAATCTCGACAAACTTACCTACGCCGGCAATCCAGATACCCTAGCCGAGTTTCGCGATGATCCGCGGCACGTCTTCATCGAAGGCGATATCGGCAATCAGGCCTTGGTCGGTCACCTGCTGCGCGAGTATCAGGTCGATGCGGTGGTCAACTTTGCCGCCGAGAGCCATGTCGATCGCTCGATCGACGGCCCCGCCGCTTTCATCGAGACCAACGTACTCGGCACCTTCAGTCTGCTCGACAGCGCCAAGGCCTATTGGAGCGAACTCGAGGACGGACGCCGCGAGGCCTTTCGCTTCTTGCATGTCTCGACCGACGAGGTCTATGGCTCGCTCGGATCGAGCGGGAAGTTCACCGAGACCACGGCCTATGCGCCGAACTCACCCTACTCGGCTTCGAAGGCCGCCTCAGATCACTTAGTGCGCGCCTGGCATCACACCTTCGGGCTGCCGGTGCTGACCACCAACTGCTCGAACAATTACGGCCCCTACCAGTTCCCGGAAAAGCTGATCCCGCTGATGATCGCCAAGGCGCTCGCCGGCGAGCCACTGCCGATCTATGGCGATGGCGGCAATATCCGCGACTGGCTCTATGTCGAGGACCATTGCCGTGCGATCGACCGCGTGCTCGAGGCCGGCCAACCGGGCGAGGTCTACAACATCGGTGGCGACAGCGAGTGCACCAATCTGGAGGTGGTCGACACCCTCTGTCGCCTGCTCGACGAGGCCCTGCCCGACTCACCACATCGCCCGCATAGCCAGCTCAAGCAGTTCGTCACCGACCGTCCGGGGCATGATCGCCGCTACGCGATCGATGCGACCAAGATCCAGACCGAACTCGGCTGGCAACCGGCCGAGAGCTTCGAGAGCGGACTTGCGCGCACCCTAGCCTGGTATCTCGACAACCAAGAGTGGACGCAGCGCGTGACCGATGGCAGCTACCGCGGCGAGCGCCTCGGCGGCCAGACCTTAGGAGCGGTATCGACATGAACCGCAAGGGCATCATCCTCGCCGGCGGCTCCGGCACCCGCCTGCATCCGCTGACCCTCAGCATCAGCAAGCAGCTGCTGCCGGTCTACGACAAGCCGATGATCTACTATCCTCTCGCGGTGCTAATGATGGCCGGCATCCGTGAGGTGCTGGTGATCACCACCCCGCACGATGCGCCGGCCTTCCATAAACTGCTCGGCGATGGCAGCCAGTGGGGGGTGCAACTCGAGTATGCGGTGCAGCCGGAGCCAGGTGGGCTGGCGCAGGCCTACATCATCGGGCGCGACTTCATCGCTGGATCACCCTCCTGCCTGATCCTTGGTGACAACATCTTCTACGGTGGCGGCCTGCGCACGCATCTGCGCGCCGCGGCAGCCCACACCGACGGCGCTAGCGTGTTCGGCTACTGGGTGCGTGATCCAGAGCGCTATGGCGTCGCCGAACTCGACGTCGACGGCCGGGTCATCGGCCTGGAGGAAAAGCCAGCCAAGCCGCGCTCCAATTACGCCATTACCGGCCTCTACTTCTACGACGGGCACGCCTGCGATTACGCCGCTGAGCTTGAGCCCTCGGTGCGCGGTGAACTCGAGATCACCGATCTCAACCGTCGCTATCTGCAGCAGAGCCAGCTGCATGTCGAACGCCTCAGCCGCGGCATCGCCTGGCTCGACACCGGCACCCATGAATCGCTGATCGAGGCGGCCAACTTCATCGAGACCATCGAAAAGCGCCAAGGCCTAAAGATCTGCGCCCCGGAGGAGATCGCCTACACCAATGGCTGGATCGACGACGAGGCCCTGCGCTCAGTGGCCGAGCCCCTGCGCAAGAGTGGCTACGGCGACTATCTGCTCGGGCTCATCACGCGAGGACCCGCACCATGAAGATCACCGCAACCGCCATCCCTGATGTCCTGCTGATCGAGCCGAAGGTCTTCGGCGACCATCGCGGCTGGTTCTGCGAGACCTGGCAGCAGGGGCGCTACGCCGAGCATGGGATTGGGCCGGTCTTCGTGCAGGACAATCAGGCCTTCTCGGGGCATGGCACCCTGCGCGGCCTGCATATCCAGAATCCTTATGGTCAGGGCAAGCTGGTGCAGGTGATCACCGGCGCGGTGTTCGATGTCGCCGTCGATGCGCGCCGCGGCTCCGCCACCTTCGGGCACTGGGTTGGCGCCGAGCTGAGCGCCGAGAACAAGCACCAATTCTGGGTGCCACCCGGGTTCCTGCATGGCTATCTGGTGACAAGCGACACGGCGATCTTCAGCTATAAGTGCACTGACACCTACCATCCAGAGACCCAGTTCGGGGTGCGCTGGGATGACCCAGATATCGGTATCGACTGGCCGGCGGGCATTCAGCCCATCCTGTCAGACAAGGATCGGGACGCCCCCTTGCTACGCGAGATTCCGGCCGAGCAGCTGCCGAGCGCTGGCTGAGAACAGGCTCAACCGGTGATCGCGTTTGCTGGCGTTAACGGGCTCAACACACTTTCAAACTGCCAGGCAGGAGGTCGGCCAGGGGGAAGACCAACGCCCAAGCCTGCGGTCGCAACCGATTCTAAGACTCAAACCGCGGCGCCAGCCTGCATGGTCTGCGAAAGCGATTCGAACACCTCGCGCCAAGCCGCTTCTGACTCGGCATCGAGGTCGTCGCCTATGGCCTCGCGCAAGGTCTCCAACAGCACCTGCTCGAACTTCGCGTAGTCCTCGGGGCGCACACCGTAGTCGGCATGGCGCGCCCCAAGGATCTCAATCAAGGGCCGCACCCGCTCGGGGTGTTCGAGGGCGCTAATCACCGTGTTGATCATGGTGACGAAGAGATCGGCCTGCTCGCCGATCTCACCCTTGAATAACGGCCGGAGTTCGGGATAACGGTCGAATAGGCGCTGGTAGAAGTCGCGGCAAACGGTTTTTCGCTGCGGCAGGATCAGAGCCCAGGATTGCCGAACGCGCGAGGCCGTATCAGGATGCATGGTTAGTCCACCAAAGCTGCTTGGCACGCACCGGGCGCGCCCTAATCTGATACTAGGCCAGGCTGAGCGCGGCTTCAACGCGATACCAGGGCTGAAAATGACGGCAAGCAGCGGGCGGGCAAACGGCCGGTTTCAGCACATCCCCGAACTTTTCGTCGCATCATCCTCGCGCGAGTTGCAATCGGCCAAACGAGCCGCGCCGGGTTTGAGTAGCATTGATGGGTTTTCAACCTCAACCCGTCGCGCAGGCTGATCGGCATCACGGCTGATCGCCAGAGCGGACCTTCGGAGAATGATGACATGGGCAAACGCCTACCTGGGATCAGCGTGACCAACGTCGCCGGCGCCGTGATGGCGATGTTCGCGCTCTGGCTCGCCTGGCAGGTGCCCTCGATCGAGATCGCCTGGGTGATGGCAGTGCTCGTCCTCACCGTGTTTCTGTTCGCGTTCGAAGTGGTACCGGTCGACGTGGCTGCGGTCAGCGTCATGGTACTGCTAGGACTGACCACGCTCGCAGCTCCGCTGATGGGGCTCGAAACCGGGCTCGTGCCGATGCAGAACCTATTCGACGGCTTCGCCTCGAACGCGGTGATCTCGATCATCGCGGTGATGATCATCGGCGCCGCGCTCGACAAGACCGGGCTGATGACGCGGGTCGCCGGGTTCATTATGCGCATCGGCGGCAGCACCGAGGCGCGCATCATCCCACTGATCTCGAGCACCGTCGGCATCATCTCCTCGTTCATGCAGAACGTCGGTGCCGCCGCGCTGTTCCTGCCGGTGGTCAGCCGCATCTCGGCCCGCACCGGCCTGCCGATGTCGCGCCTGCTGATGCCGATGGGCTTTTGCGCCATCCTTGGTGGCACCATCACCATGGTCGGCTCGAGCCCACTGATCCTGCTCAACGATCTGATCAAGACCACCAACCAAGGGCTACCCGCTGAGCAGCAGATGGAGACCTTCGGCCTGTTCTCGGTCACGCCGATCGGCCTGGCACTGGTCGCGACCGGCATCCTCTATTTCGTGATCGCTGGTCGTTTTGTGCTGCCAGTGCGCACGAACGATCAGCTGTTGCAGGCCGGCGATCCGATGGCCTACTACGCGGAAACCTATGGCGTCAGCGACTTCAATGTGCACGAGGTTCGGATTCCCACTGATAGTCCGCTCGCCGGGCTCAGCGTCGATGAGATCGAGCGGCGTTGGAATCTGCGCATCATCGCCGTCGAAAAGGGCGATGGGGTACGCCTGGGCTCCTCCGGTGTCGATCGCAGCCTGGGCATCGAGCAAGGCACGCTGCTCGGTATCTTGGCCACCGAGGAGCGCTTTGAGACCTTCGTCGCCGAGACCGCAATCGAGACCCGCGCCGAGCTTGAGACCTTCGCAGAGGCGCTCTCCACGAGCAAGGCCGGTATCGCCGAGATCGTGATCCCCCCGGGCTCTGGACTGCTTGGCAAGTCGGCACGCGATATCTTCATGCGCAAGGTCTATGGTCTCTCGCTGCTCGCCATCCGCCGCGGCGATGAGACCCTAACCTATGCCACCGGTGGCGTGCGCAATCTACCGTTCAAGCCTGGTGATACGCTGGTGGTGCATACTGCTTGGACGGATCTGGCCCGGCTCGAGAGTAATCGCGACTTCGTGATCGTCACCACCGAGTACCCGCATGAAGAGCTGCGCCCGCACAAGCTCCCAGTGGCGCTGGTGTTCTTCGCACTGACCCTGGGCCTGGTGCTGTTCTCCGACCTGATGCTCTCGGTCGCGCTGCTGACTGGTGCAGTCGGCATGATCCTGAGCGGTGTGCTCTCGATCGACGAGGCCTATGAGGCGGTGAGCTGGAAGACGGTCTTCCTACTCGCCTCGCTGATCCCGCTCGGACTCGCGGTCGAGACCTCGGGCACCGCGGCCTGGATCGCGCAGGAGACGCTGGCGGCGCTGGGCGACGTGCCGATCTGGGTCATCCAGGCCGCGCTGGCGATCCTGGCGACCTTCTTCACGCTGGTAATGTCGAATGTGGGCGCGACCGTGCTGCTGGTGCCGCTAGCGGTGAATATGGCGCTGGGCGCCGGCGCCAATCCGGCCGTGTTCGCACTCACGGTCGGCATCGCCACCTCGAACTCGTTCCTGATCCCGACCCATCAGGTCAATGCCCTGATCATGGGCCCCGGCGGTTATCGGGTCCCCGACTATATGCGCGCCGGCGGCATCATGACGGTGCTATTCTTGGTGGTCTCATTGTTATTGATGAAACTGCTGTTTTAAAAGCCACCACCAACGGCGGCATAACCGAAGACGATGTCGCCGGTTAAGCCGCTTGCCATCCAGAGCTTGCCGATGCCGTTGCGCCCGGTCTGATCGAGCACGATCTGCGCCCGTCCTTCCCGACCGTCATTGCAGCGGAGACGAAAGATAGGCTCTGCATCTCCCGCAAAGGCGTTATAGCGCCCGCGACAGATATTCTTGCCGTTACTCACTGAGAAGGCCGCAGCGAAGGGGTTCGAGACATAGCTGCCGCGGTAGAGCTGGTTGTCGATGAAGGCGACGAAAGGACCGTCGACGGCCTCCGTGGGCGTCACGTCCCGATTTCGATGGTCACGATAGTGGTCGATCACCGAGGTCATGCAGGTATGGCGCTCGGTCATCGGCTCCAGCTGACAGAGGATGCGCGCATAGTCCATCGGCGTCACCTCGACGAAGACCAGATTGAGATCCACCGGAGCCCGACTCGCCGAGCAACCGGCAAGCGAAACGGCAAGCGAAACGGCAAGCGCAGTGACGCAGAGCAGCGCCAGCGCCGACTGCTGCAGCCAAAGCCACACAGCCTTCGCGGAGCGACCCGTGAGCGGCTTGGGGAGCAACCGCGCTTGGCTCCTGCACGGGACTTTTCGGCGCGCAGCCGTCAACATGGCCGGCTGCCCCAGATCCAGATCACCCGCAAGAATCGAGCGATCACCCTGCCGCTGGGCGCTCGAACAGATAGTGCCCGACGTACCACTCCTGGCCCTGATGCAGCCCGAACAGCTCGGCACAGGCCATGAAGAACAGCCGCCAACGCATCCACCAGGTGCCGATCTGATCCTTGCCGTAGGTGTTCTCCAGGATCGGCCACACCTCGGCCCGCGCGGCATCCATCCGTGCCAGCCAGGCGTTGAGTGTCTTTTCGTAATGACGCCCGTCCCAGCGCCAGCGGTCGACCAGGTTGAGCCGCTGCTGGAAATGCAGGGGCAGATCATCGCTCGGCATGATGCCGCCGGCGAAAAAGTAATGGCTCATCCAGTCGTCCGGCCCAGTGTCCTCGTAGGGATAGGGATGATCGCGATGACAGAACACATGCATGAAGAAGCACCCGCCGGGCTTGAGCCAATCATGCACACGGCCGAACAGGGTGCGCCAGTTGCGCATGTGCTCGAACATCTCCAACGAGACGATTCGATCGAACTGCTGATCGATCGCGAAGGCGTTCATATCGGCGGTGATGATGGTCAGATTCTCGATCCCGCGACGTTGAGCCTCGCCTTCGATGTATTCGCGCTGCGAACTGGAGTTGGAGACCGCCGTGAACTGGCTCGATGGGAAGTGCTCGGCGGCCCAGAGGCTGAACGAGCCCCAGCCGCAGCCGAGCTCCAACACCGCCATGTTGCTAATGATGCCAGCGCGGCGCGCGGTCTCGGACAGCGCCGCCTCCTCGGCCTCGGCCAAGGTACC
>CAZEZH010000036.1:0-25716 GCA_964516305.1 uncultured Halochromatium sp.
CTATCAGTATCGTTTGCGCCCTGACGGCAGTTCCTGCTTTCCCTTTGCCAGCGAGGCGATCCGCGACATCTATCGCGTCAGCCCGGAAGATGACCGCGAGGATGCCTCCCCGGTCTTCGCCGTGCTGCACCCCGATGACAGCGTTGCTGTCATCGCGTCCATCCAGACCTCGGCGCAAACCCTGACCCCCTGGCGGGCCGAGTATCGGGTGCGTTTCGCCGACGCCACGGTGCGCTGGCTGTTCGGCAACGCGCTACCCTAGCGCGAAGCCGACGGCGCGGTGCTCTGGCACGGCTTCATCACCGATGTGACCGAGCGGAAACAGGCGGAGGAGACCATCGCTCGGTCGGTTGATGAGAATCGCATCCTGCTGAACTCCATCCAGACCCAGATCTGGTACCTGACCGACAACCAAACCTACGGCGCGGTGAACAAGGCTCATGCCGAGTTCAACGGCCTGAAGGTCGAGGACATGGCCTTCAAGACGATGTGCGACTTCTTCCCCGAGGACGTCGTCGAGGTCTGCCGCCAGGGCAACGTCGCCGTCTTCACTACCGGCAAACCGATCCGCAGCGAGGAGTGGGTGCCCCATGTCTCTGGGGAGCGACGGCTCATCTCTATCCTGAAATCGCCCAGATTGCGCGCGGACGGCACGGTGGAATACGTGGTCTGCGCCGCAGAGGACATCACCGACCAGTTGCTGCGCCAGGCCGATCAGGCCATGTATCAGGCGAAGCAGTCCGGTAAGAATCGCGTGTGCCAGTTTTTTGCTCCTGGAGCAGATGCGACAATTTCTGGATGAGCGTTGTCGGCAGGCGCTTTAAACCGTAAGGTTCAGGCCATGTTGTATAGTTCGCCTATTGGCTCGCGCGATCCTGTCTCGCTTCCAACCTCATACGTTGCCTCAGGCGGCGCGCTGATCTGGCCTTGAAGCCTCGGCATAGAGGTCGATGTGCTCCATCTCCATCCTGACGCTGTGCTCGATGCCGGCGGCATCGAGGCCACAGGTCCGCAGCTGTTCCTCATGCCCGGCTTGCTCGAGGCAGAGATCGGGCAGCCCAAGGTGCAGGCAGTAGACAGCCAGGCCATGCGCGGCGAGCACCTCGGAAACGGCCGAGCCGGCGCCGCCAGCGATCGCGTTCTCCTCGATCGTGACCAGCAGCCGATGCTGGTCGGCGAGCTCGAGGATGAGTGCCTCATCCAGGGGCTTGACGAAGCGCATGTTGGCAACGGTGGCGTCCAGTGCCTGTCCGGCTGCTTCAGCGGCGGGGACGCGACTGCCAAAGGCGAGCAGCGCGATCTCGCGCCCCAGGCGCCGGACCTCGCCACGACCGATGGCGAGTGTCTCGGCTCCGCGCTTGAGGGCGACGCCGGGGCCGGTGCCGCGCGGATAACGCACCAGGGCTGGACCCGGATGCTGATAGGCGGTTTCGAGCAGCTGCCAGCATTCGTTCTCGTCGGCCGGGGCGGCGATGACCAGATTGGGCTGGCTGCGAGCGAAGCTGAGGTCGAAGCTGCCGGCGTGAGTCGCGCCATCGGCACCAACGAGTCCGGCACGATCGACGGCCAGGGTGACATCGAGACCTTGCAGGCAGACATCGTGCACGAGTTGGTCGTAGGCGCGCTGCAGGAAGGATGAATAGATCGCGACCACCGGCTTCAGCCCTTCGCAGGCCATGCCAGCGGCGAGGGTGACGGCATGCTGCTCGGCGATGCCGACATCGAAGTAGCGATCCGGGAAGCGCTCGGAGAATGACACCAGTCCGGAGCCCTCGCGCATCGCGGGGGTGATGCCGATCAGCCGGGTATCGCGTGCCGCGGCGTCGCTGATCCAGTCACCGAAGACCTGGGTATAGGTCGGCCCGGTGCCAGCCTTGCTGTGCATCTTGCCTGTCGCGCGATCGAACGGCGTCACCCCATGGTAGCGGGTGGGAGACTGCTCGGCCGGGGTATAGCCGCGTCCTTTCTGGGTGATCAGATGCAGCAGGCGTGGCCCCGGCATCTGCTTCATGTTGGTCAGGGTGGTGATGACGGCGTCGAGGTCGTGACCATCGATTGGCCCGATGTAGTTGAAGCCGAGTTCCTCGAACAGGGTGCTCGGCATGAACATCCCCTTCAGGTGTTCTTCCCAACGACCGACGAACTGGCGCAGCTCGGGCAGACTCGCAAGCGCCTGCTTGCTGCCTTCGCGCACGTTGATATAGGCGCGCCCGCTCAGGAGGCTGGCGAGGTGCTTGCTGAGGGCGCCCACCGGTGGACTGATCGACATCTCGTTGTCGTTGAGGATGACGAGCAGGTTTGGGTCGAGTGGGCCACCGTGATTCAAGGCCTCGAAGGCCATGCCAGCGCCCAGCGAGCCATCGCCAATCACGGCGACGACCTGGCGCGACTCGCCCTTGAGCCGCGCGGCGATCGACATGCCAAGGGCCGCGCTCAGCGAGGTGCTCGAATGGCCGACACCAAAGCTGTCGTAGACGCTTTCGCTGCGTTTCGGGAAGCCTGAGATCCCACCTTCCTGGCGCAGACGTCCCATGCGTTGGCGGCGTCCGGTGAGGATCTTGTGTGGATAGGCCTGATGGCCAACGTCCCAGACGATGCGATCATCTGGCGTCTCAAAGACGCGATGCAGGGCGATACTGAGCTCGACCACACCAAGTCCGGCAGCGAGATGGCCACCAGTGCGCGAGACGCTGTCGATCAAGAAGGCGCGCAGCTCGCTGGCCAGCGGCTTCAGGGCACTGCTCGGGAGCGCACGCAGATCGGTTGGGTCATCGATCAGGTCGAGGAGCGGATACTCTGATGGTGCCGAGGGCGCGGTGTCAGTCATGGCGAACGCTCCGTAACGGGGTGGCATCCTCGGTGCTTGGCCTGAGTTCGAGCTGAGCCAGCGTCGCCAGTGGCTTGCCGCCAGCGACGAGCGATGGCAGCCAGGCACGCTTGCGATGATGCCAGGGCAGGGGACGCAGCAGGTCCTGCTGCGCGCGAAAGTGGATACGCGCGGCCATCCCGGCGTAATCGCGCGGGTCGGCGATGCCAAAGCGGAATCGCGTGCGCATCCGCCGAAAGGTGTTGCCAAGCCGCGAGAAGGCGAGCAGGGCCGGGTGGTAGCCATCGATCAGGAGATCGGCGCCGGCGGGCGCGAGTCTGCCCAGTGCGGTGAGACAGTCTGCAACCTGCTCGGTAGCGAGATAGGGTAGAACCCCTTCCAGGATAAACACGGGCCGCGTCTCGTCGAGGGCTGCGGCGATCTCATCGAGCTGATCGGGCAGGGAGGCGCGGACGTGCCGAATCCGCTCCGAGGTTGGCAGGAGTTGGTCGCGTAGCGCCATGACTGGCGGTAGGTCGGCGCAGACCCAGCGGCGTATGCGCGCCTGCTGAGCCGGTTCCAGTGATGCGTCAAGCCGGACAGGAAGGGTATCGAGACCGCAGGCGATCAGTACTAGGGTGCGCTCGATTGGCTCGCGCAGGAATGCACTGAGCGCTTCCTCGATCGCCAGTGAGCGGCTGATGCAGAGCCGCATCGGGAAAGGGTCTGAACCCAGCTCGGCGCGATCGACCGCAAGCTGTGCGGTCAGACTGCGCGCTGCGGCGTCGTCGAATGCGACCCCAGGCCAAAGCGACTGGGCCTCGGCGCGGGCGAGCAGGGGGATCAGTAGGGTGCGGCTGACGCCGTCGAGCGTTGGTGCGACCGGCGCTATGCCGCCAGTGCTTAGCGCTCGGGCCTCCGTTGCTTCACTCACCTCGGCGTCACATGCAGCAACAGCGGTGCTGTGGGTACCATCATGCCGGCAAAGCGAGGCTCGATCGGACCCGTGGTAGCCCGATCGAGCTGCAGTCCGCGCAGGAGATGGGCCAGTAGCAGGGTGCCCTCGATCAGGGCGAAGCGACGCCCGATACAACTCCGTGGTCCACCGCCGAAGCCCAGGTGATGGGCCTGCATCAGATGATCCGGATTGATGTTCGGGTAGCGATCCGCCCGGAAGCGATGTGGCTCCGGCCACAGCTGCGGGTCGTGGTGGATGGCGAGGATGTTGATGATGAGCTGATCGCCAGCGCGGATGCGGTAACCGCCAAGGACATGGTCGCTGAGGGCGTCGCGGAGCAGGACCGGTGGCTGTGGATAAAGACGGAGCGCCTCGAGGAAGGCGCCCTGGGTCAACGGCAGGGTCTGCACCGCGTCGGCGTCGGTTGGCGCCTGCTCTAGCGCGTCCACCTCGGCGCGGAGTCCTTGTTGCAGGTCTGCGTCACCCGCGATCTCCCAGAGCGCCCAGCTCAGCGCGATCGCGAGCGAGTGATGACCAGCGATGAGCATGGTCATGAGCTCGTCGCGCATCTCGTCCGGGGTGAAGTGCTCGGGATCTTGCTCGCGCTGGCGAAGCCATTGGCCAAGCAGATCGCTCGGGTCGTCATCGTCGTCTAGATGGCGGCGACGGCTGTCGATGATGCGCGCCAGGATCGATTCGGCCTCTGAGATCTTGCGCCGAAAGGCGAGGTTGGCTGGTGTCGGCCAGCTCAGCGGCGGTGCGAGGAGGCTGCTTCCGCGCTGTACCAGGGCATCGAGCAGGCGGTGAATGACCTCGCTGACATCCGCGTAGCGCGCGTCGTAGTCGATGCCGAAGAGGGTCCGCAGCAAGGCGATCAGGGTGGTGCGGGAGATCTCCGCGATCAGATCGACAGGCTGTCCCGCCGGAAGGGCTCGCCAGCGCTCGACCAGGAGGCGAGCCGATTCGGCCATCGCCGGCGCATACCCCGCCAGGCGACGGCCGGACATGGATGGGTTTGCCAGACGGCGATGCTTCTTCCAGCGCTCGCCGTCGTTGATCAGTAGACCCTCGCCGGTCACCGCGCTGAGCCGACGCATCAGCCGGCCCTTGCGATAACGCCGTTCCTTGTCCAGCAACACCTCCCGGATCAGCGCGGGATCATTGAGCTGAAACAGGCGGAAGCCGAGATAGTCAAGACGAACGAACGGTGACTCGGAGGCCCGCGCGAACAAGGTCAGGAGATCCCGACGGAACAGCGGGGGCAGGGACGCTAAGGCCGATAAGGTCGGCGGCTTGGCGACGACCTGGTCGGGAGGCGTCACGGGGTCGGTGGCGGGATGCAGGTGCATGAATAGGACCTGATCGGAGGCCGTTTGTTACGGCTCCGATCCACTCGGCATTCAGGTCGTCGACCTTACGCAGAATTACTGGGCTGTTTGTGTCGGCGTCGGTGCCGCCGCAATCGACTGAGCCGTCGGCTCCGTGCCATCGGCCTTGCTCCAGCTGTATTCCGGCATTGCGAAGACCATCGCATGCACGGCGAGGGCGACAAGGAGAACGAGGGCGAAGATAGGGATCAACCAGACTGCCGGGTTGAGAACCAGCCAGATGCGGTAGTCATGCTCGGCGGGTTTGTAGTTGAAGACTTTTTGTAACACAATCGCCTCCTGTTCAGAACCAAGGTTTCCAGATCAGCACCATCAGGTGCGCGACCGCGGCGATGCCGATATAGGCGGCGTAAGTGATCTTAAATTGCTCATGAAACTCTTTGGCTTGGTCGGGGGTGAGGCCCGATGGGTGTTTGTCTTCTGCCATCTCTTGAGTCTCCTAGGGGGCGTGCCCCTCGTAAATCGGTTGTCGGGTGCTGTTGATGCCGAACGAGATTGGTTGCGATCAGCCATTATGCCGCCCGCGGCTCCTGACTCCTAATGCCTGTCTGACAGGCCTAACTGACAGCTCCGATTGAGTGTCAGTTTAGCTTGACGCGATAAAATGTCAACAAAACTTAACAGTGGCTCTGTGGCCGATCAGGCGGCGCGCCGAGGAGCGTTTTTTCCAGGGAAGATGCCAACGGCCGCTGTGACACCTATAAGTGACATATTGATCCGGCGTTGACCGGCCTTGCAACCCTCGCTAACCTCAGCGGTCAGGTTGTCGTGGTCGCGCGGGGACGCGTGAGCCAGAAGCACCTTGATTGGTCGGTGCCGGCTGCGGCAGGGCCCAGCTAGTATTCATAAGGGTCGTTCGCAGGCGAGGTATCGGCAACTGTGGTCCCGGTTGGTGTTGAGGTCAAGATAACAACGGCTTTGTGCCGCCACTTGAGGAGACGCTTTAATGAGGTCAGGGTTACTGATGTTTCTGGTCGCCATCGCGGTCGTCGGGGGCGCTCTTTTCTTCAAAGGCTATTCGAGAGCGGTGAACCTTGACCATGTCTGTGACAAACAGGTCCCCTGGTACGATGCGATGGTCTTGGATGCAGTCAGTGACAAGGCTGGCTGCGAGAAGTATCAATAACTCGCCGGTTAACGTTACGGCGCCGGTCGACTCTGGCCGACGCTGCTCCAAGGCCGCAAGACGAGGCAGCCCACCGCCGCACCCGCTGGCTCCTTAGGAGCGCCGCCAGGCGTCTGGAGTCCAGCTCTTGGCCTCGTTCGCCCCGGGTGGACCCATGCGGTAGCAGCCGTGCCGAGGGCGCCTTCTATCCCCAATAGCCAGATGTTGCGCCAGAGGCGTTGCATGATCTCGATGATCCAGATCACGCGGACATAGGGCTTCATTACCCCTTGCGATGCTCTAGGTGTTAGTTTAACCTGACGCTCGCCTGTGTCAATCTATATTTACACAGGATTCACGAGGTTTTGCCTGCCGGCGATGTTGACGAGCTGGGGGTAGGAGGCAGGTTGTTCCCTGAGGGGATTGTTCAGCCAGTCTCGCTCCTGATGTCATCAAATGGGCGGCCTATTCACAATGGCGTTGAGCTGCAGGAGTTTCGACATGAACATGACTAAGAACATTGGCGACACAGACCGTAATATCCGTTTCGCTGCCGGCGTTGCGATCGCGCTATGGGGCCTTATCGATCATAACTTACTGGGCCTGATCGGTCTGGCTTTGGTTGGTACTGCTTATCTGCGTTCGTGCCCGGTCTATTCAGCTATGAACATGGACACCCTCGGCAAGTAGGGCAAGCGTTGCCGAATAACCTGCCGGCTTGCAACTTGGCCGTCTGCCATTCGAGGCGATCCAACAGATCGTGCAAGCGGGCAGGCCTTTTTCGGAGGCCGCCGACATGCCACGTCTCTCCGACCCCATTTGGTGCTTTTCGAACGGCTTGGATGTCCGATCCGTCGGCACGAATGGCTCTGCCTCCCCTCCCCTCATCAAGCCAAGGAATTCCACGAGCAGTTGTCTCAACAACCAAGCCGCTGAGCTGGCATTGATCCGGCAAGCGCACTTGGCGGCAACCAGATTATCTGGGTTCTCCGGGCATTCACTAACAGTGACAGCTCTCACCCACAGGCAGGAGATGCTATGCTCTAAGGTTAGGTGCACGCAGTGCTGGAGTCCTGTGGCACCTCGCCGCTCGTGGAGCCGATGGCCCGGCTCCTTGGCACCGAGCCGATTGGTGATGCTTGCTTTCGCCTCTATCTGGCCTCTATCTGCTAGTCACGGGCCATGATCGACGTCGACCGCCCGGCGAGCAGGAGGTGATGCCTAGCGGGAGGACTTTGGTCAAATCTGGCTTCGGCGAGCACGGCGGCCGATGCAAGCACGACTGCTGGTGGCCGGGTCAGCGCTGACATTGACAATTGACGGGCGATGTGTAAATTTTTCTTGACAGAGTTGATAGTCAAGCTAGACTGACACTTGCTTGTTAAGTTGCCTTACTTGCTTGTATTGATTCGCCTAATTCTGTCGCCGGCCAAACCAGTTCCTAATTTTAACGCATCCTGTGACCGCTTCTGCTGACATGTCTGCCTTCGCCGTCGTCCTCGATCAACCCCGTGAGCTCGCACTGAGGCGTCTGGAGCTGACGCCGGCAGGTGAAGCCGACTGTGTTGTCGATATCGACTTTAGCGGTATCAGCACAGGTACCGAAAGACTTCTTTGGACGGGCCGCATGCCGCAGTTTCCCGGCATGGGCTATCCGTTGGTGCCGGGTTACGAGTCTGTTGGGCGAGTTATTCAGGCCGGCGTCGACAGCGGTCGCAGCGAGGGTGAGCTTGTGTTCGTGCCCGGCGCGCGCTGCTATGGCGACGTGAACGGCCTGTTCGGCGGCGCCGCGTCCCGGGTCGTAGTACCCGGCACGCGGTTGCTGCCGATTACGGATGGTCTGGGCGAGCAGGGCGTGCTGATGGCGCTGGCTGCAACCGCGCACCACGCCATCGCTGGAGAGGGCAAGAGTTGCCCTGACCTCATTGTTGGCCACGGTGTGCTTGGGCGCTTGCTGGCGCGGGTCGCCATCGCGATTGGTGCGCAGTCGCCAGCGGTTTGGGAGACGAATCCGCAGCGGGTGACCGGCGCCGTTGGTTATGACGTTATCGATCCGCAGAACGACAGCCGCACCGACTACCAGGTGATCTGTGATGTGAGCGGCGACAGTGCGCTGCTCAATGACCTGATCGCGCGCCTCGCGCGAGGGGGCGAGATAATTCTGGCTGGATTCTATGAGGCGCCGCTAGCGTTCGACTTTCCACCGGCCTTCATGCGCGAGCTGCGTCTTCGGGTCGCGGCAGAATTTCGCGATACCGATCTCATCGCCGTGCGCGGGTTGATCGAAGCTGGGGCGCTCTCATTAGAAGGTCTGATCACGCATCGCTATGCGGCGACCGATGCGGCCACTGCGTACGAGACGGCCTTCGATGATCCGACCTGTCTGAAAATGGTTCTCGATTGGAGAGGAATGAATGGCTAACGCCTCAGCGACCTCCACTGCTGTCAACGTCGGTCTGCCCGAGCAGTCGCCCGATTCGTCGAGTGCCTCGCCGGCTTTCAAGCAGACCCAGATCATCGCGATCTACGGTAAGGGTGGTATCGGCAAGAGCTTCACGCTGGCCAACCTCTCTTACATGCTTGCGCAGCAGGGCAAGAAGGTGCTGCTGATCGGCTGCGATCCGAAGAGCGACACCACCACGCTGTTATTCGGCGGTAAGGCCTGCCCAACCATCATCGAGACCTCATCGAAGAAGAAGGCCGCTGGCGATCAGGTGACGATCGGCGATGTCTGCTTCAAACGCGATGGTGTGTTCGCAATGGAGCTCGGAGGCCCGGAGGTCGGCCGTGGCTGTGGCGGTCGCGGGATCATCCACGGCTTCGAGATCCTCGAGGGGCTCGGCTTCCATGAGTGGGATTTCGACTACGTGCTGCTCGACTTCCTCGGCGATGTGGTCTGTGGCGGCTTTGGGCTGCCGATCGCCCGTGATATGTGCCAGAAGGTGATCGTGGTCGGCTCCAACGATCTGCAATCACTTTATGTGGCCAACAATGTCTGCTCTGCGGTCGAGTACTTCCGCGGGCTCGGTGGCAATGTCGGCGTGGCCGGTATCGTCATCAACAAGGATGACGGCAGCGGTGAGGCGCAGGCCTGGGCGAAGAAGGTCGGCATCCCGGTGCTGGCCTCGATTCCGGCCGATGATGACATCCGGCGCAAGAGCGCGGCCTATCAGATCGTCGGCATGCCGGGCGGGACCTGGGCGCCGTTGTTCGAGGAGCTGGGCGCGAATGCCGCCGAGGCACCGCCACTGCGGGCCAAGCCGCTGAGCCAGGACGAGCTGCTGAATCTGTTCTCCAGCGATGCGGTTGGGCGCGATGTGACGCTCGAGCCCGCGACCATCGAGGATATGTGCCCGGCCGGCAGCCTCGATAAGCCGTCCCTCGAAGTCATCTACGACGAGGCATGACAGCGCCGTTGTCGGCCGTTGTTGAGCCCGAGAGAGGCGTATGCACACAGAGTCTTCGACCCCGATGAGCGACGACGCAGCGCTCAACCAAGAGGGGCACGGCTGCCATGCCGGCGCCGATGAACTGCGTCGGGCCGCAGAAGCGGCGGGTAAGAGCGATGTGCTGGAGCGCTTGGCGACCGACTATCCCACCGGACCCCATGATCAGCCCCAAACGATGTGTCCGGCCTTTGGGTCTCTTCGTGTCGGTCTGCGCATGCGCCGCACCGCCTCCGTCCTCTGCGGCTCGGCCTGCTGTGTCTATGGGCTGAGCTTCACCTCGCACTTCTACGGTGCGCGGCGCAGCGTCGGCTATGTCCCCTTTGATTCCGAGACCCTGGTCACCGGCAAGCTGTTCGAGGATGTGCGCGAGGCTGTCGAGCAGCTCTCTGACCCCAGCAAGTACGACGCCGTGGTGGTGATGAACCTCTGCGTGCCGACCGCCTCGGGCGTGCCGCTGCGGTTATTGCCAAAGACGCAGAACGGCGTGCGCATCATCGGCATCGACGTGCCGGGCTTTGGCGTCCCGACCCATGCCGAGGCCAAAGACGTGCTTGCCAGCGCCATGCTGCGCTATGCCCGTGGCGAGGCCGAGCAGGGGCCGGTGCAGGCGCCGCGCGGTGGGCGCAGTGAGCGGCCGACGGTGACCTTGCTCGGCGAGATGTTCCCGGCCGATCCGGTCGGCATCGGGGCCATGCTCGAGCCGCTGGGGCTGGCCACCGGCCCGGTGGTGCCGACCCGTGAGTGGCGTGAGCTCTATGCCGCGCTCGATTGTGCGGCAGTCGCGGCGATCCATCCCTATTACACCGCGTCGATCCGCGAGTTTCAGAAGGCCGGACGCGCCCTGGTCGGCTCAGCACCGGTTGGCTACGACGGTACAGCGGCCTGGCTGGAGGCGATTGGTAAGGCCTGCAACGTCGCTGACGACAAGGTCGCTGCGGCCAAGAATGCCTTTTTGCCGGCGATCAAAGGGGCCATGGCCAAGGCGCCGATCGACGGCACCATCACTGTCTCTGGCTACGAAGGCTCTGAGCTGCTCGTCGCGCGTCTGCTGATCGAGAGCGGGGCACGGGTACCCTATGTGGGCACCGCGACGCCGCGGACGCCGTGGTCGGATGCCGACCGGGAATGGCTCGAATCAAAAGGGGTGGTGATCCAATTCCGCGCCGCCCTGGAGCAGGATAAGGCCGCGGTCGATGCGGTGAAGCCAGATCTGGCGATTGGCACCACGCCGGTTGTTCAATATGCCAAGGAACAGTCGATTCCGGCGCTCTATTTCACCAATCTGATCTCGGCGCGACCGCTGATGGGGCCTGCTGGCGCCGGTTCTCTGGCGCAGGTGGTGAACGCCGCGCTTGCTAGCCAGGACCGTTTTGATCGGATGACGGCCTTCTTTGCTGGTGTGGGTGAAGGCGATACCGCCGGTGTCTGGGATCAGCAGCCCAGCCCCCGCCCGGGCAAATCGACATCGAGGTCATCCGGCAAGCAGGCCGATCAGCCAGTCGGCAAGCAGACCGATAAGCAAACAGCCAGTCCAACAGGCCCATCAGCGCAGTCTGGAGACAAGTCCTGATGCTGATCCAAGACCTCGACCGCGCTGGCGGCTATTGGGGATCGGTCTATGTGTTCACGGCCGTCAAGGGGCTGTCGGTGATCATCGATGGCCCGGTCGGCTGCGAGAACCTACCCGTTACCGCGGTGCTGCACTACACCGATGCGCTGCCGCCGCACGAGCTGCCCGTCGTTGTGACTGGGCTTGGTGAGAATGAGCTGGGGCAGGAGGGCACCGAGAACGCGATGCGTCGCGCCTTCTCGACCCTGGACCCTGAGCAGCCGGCCGTCGTGGTGACCGGCAGCATTGCCGAGATGATCGGCGGTGGGGTCACGCCCTCAGGCACCCCGATCCAGCGCTTTCTGCCGCGCACCATCGACGAAGACCAATGGCAAAGCGCGGACCGTGCGATCGTTTGGCTCTGGAATCAATATGGTGCAGCGGCCGCTAAGAAGCGCGCCAAGGCCAAGGCTGCGAAGGCCAAGGCGAAGGCCGGTCAGCAGGGCGACAAGCCACTGGTCAATCTCATTGGCCCGATCTACGGCATGTTTAACACCTGGTCGGACCTGGCCGAGATCAGGCGGCTGATCGAGGGCATCGGGGCCGAGGTCAATATGACCTTTCCGCTCGGCACCCACCTCGATGATATCCCGCGCCTGGCCGATGCCGATGTCAACGTCTGCCTCTACCGCGAGTTCGGGCGCAAGCTCTGCGAGGCGCTCGAGAAGCCTTATCTGCAGGCACCGATTGGGCTGCATAGCACCACCAGCTTCTTGCGCACCCTTGGCGAGCTGCTGGGGCTTGACCCAGAGCCGTTCATCGAGCGCGAGAAGCACACGACCATCAAGCCAATCTGGGATCTCTGGCGCTCGGTGACTCAGGATTTCTTCGGCACGGCCAGCTTTGGCATCGCCGCGACCGAGACCTATACCCGCGGGGTGCGCCATTTCCTCGAAGACGAGATGGGGCTGCCCTGCAACTTCGCGGTGCCGCGCCGACCAGGCAAGAAGCCCGACAACGACGCGGTGCGTGAGGCCGTGCACGAGCGCACGCCACTGATCCTCTTCGGTGGCTACAACGAGCGGATGTACCTGGCCGAGATCGGCGGCCGTGCCGCCTTCATCCCCGCATCGCTGCCCGGCACCATCATTCGCCGCCACACCGGGACGCCGTTCATGGGCTATTCCGGCGCGACCTACCTGATCCAGGAGGTCTGCAACGCGCTCTTCGATGCGTTGTTCAATATCCTGCCGCTCGGCACCGATCTCGACCGGGTCGAGGCAACTCCGTCGCGACTCCATCGGGAGCTTCCCTGGGAGACCGACGCTCAGCGCCTCCTAGACGAGATCCTCGAGGCAACGCCGATGTTGACCCGTATCTCGGCCGCTAAGCGCCTGCGTGATGCCGCTGAGAGGGCGGCACGGGTTGCTGGAGAGGAGTGCGTCACCGTTGCAACGCTGCGCGACACGAAAGCGCAGCTCGCAAGCGGAAGACCTGCCTGATGGTCTTCCCGAGACGGCCCCTTAGAGGGCCTACAATCGTGCCCATGCCCCCCTGCGGCTTACCAGTACGCTAGGGGAGGGCTAAGGCTGCCAGCCCCATCCAATCCCAGGGCCCGCTAGCTGCAGCGGGTGCACCTCAGTCCGCATCCCCTTGGCGTCAACCTACAAACCGCAGATGGCGCAGGGATTGGCCGTAGCTGCTTATTCCTCTGCGCCTATCAGCCTGATCTGTGGTTGATAGGCTCTCTTGGAGGTCAACTCGGACAACGCGCAGAGCCGACGGGTATCTGCTTGGTCCTCAATTTGCACCACAGCATCCATCGACGCCACACTCTACATGTGGACGATCGTCCGCTCTAACTGCACCCTTCCAAGATCGCCTTCCTCACCCTTCGCCCCTCCTTACCCTCGGTTCCTGCGATACATCAACCGTAACGGCCACTGCCAACCTGTCTTGACAGTTAATGTGTAAATTAGCCTTGACATAGGGCGTGGTCAGGCTAGACTGACACTCATGTTCTAGGGCGCCTGTCAGGTCTCATACCCGGCGCCCCATCCACCTAGCCGATTGAGCCAGCATTGATTTCATCGAACGTCCTGAGCGCCTCGTCTGACATGTCTATCGTGACGGCCGAACGCAATCAGTCCCAGCAGCCACTTGACATGCGCCTGATGGGGCGTCTGGCGGACGTGACCTGTGAAGAGATCGTCAGGTGTGCAGGTGCTCGTCGGTCCACGGCAACTAGCGTGGCTGAGTTCATACATCCGTTTTTGCGTGAGCGGCACGACTGATGCGCCACCCATGCTCCTTTTATAGGCTTGAGCGACAGGGGGCTGCGCGCCTCGAGCGTAAAAGCCAAATGGGTATTCGCACCCTGCGGATGCCTGAAAGCGCTGCGGCAACAGCAGCCACGGCGTTCCTTGGTGACGCATGCGTCATGCGTCATGCGCCAATGACCAAATGGTCGAGTTAGTAGAACCGGAGTGTAACCCAATGGCAGACAACAAAAGCTTAACCGGATTGACGGAAGAAGAGGCTCAAGAGTTCCACGGCATTTTCATGTCTAGCTTTAGTGCCTTTGTTGGGGTCGCGGTGTTTGCACATGTGCTGGCTTGGTTTTGGCGTCCTTGGCTCTAAGCCAAGTCGATCGCCGTACGGTTTGTTCCATATTATCGATGTCCTAGCATCGCCAATTCCTGCTTAACGGCAGAGTACTGGAGAACGAAGTAATGAATCAAAAGCTCTATAAGATCTGGCTGCTTGTTCAGCCAAGTTTGGCCCTGGTAGGTTTGGCCAGCTTCCTGACCGTCCTGGCGCTGGCTATCCACTTGATTCTGCTCAGCACGAATGACTTTAACTGGCTAGAAGACGGTATCCCGGCCGTATCCGCTCAGGCGTCCGCAGTGCAGGTCGTCCCGCAGCAGATGTAACAGGGCCTATCGGATGACGGCAGCGCGGGTGCCCGCATGGCACCGCCTGCCGCCGATCTTGCTACGAGGAGGGCGCTTCTGCGCGTGCCTCCCCAGCAGAGGAAATCTTCAATGGCCATGCTGAGTTTCGAGAAAAAATACCGCGTTCGCGGCGGTACCTTGCTCGGGGGGGATCTGTTCGACTTTTGGGTGGGGCCGTTCTACGTCGGCTTCTTCGGAGTCTCGACAATCTTCTTCGCGACGCTTGGTACACTACTGATCATCTGGGGCGCGGCCATGGGCCCGACCTGGAATCCTTGGGAAATCAATATTGCCCCGCCTGATCTGAGCTATGGGCTTGGAATGGCGCCGCTCCTGGAAGGCGGTCTCTGGCAATTCATCACGATCTGTGCAATTGGCGCCTTCGTCTCTTGGGCGCTGCGTCAAGTTGAGATTGCTCGCAAGCTAGGTATGGGGCTGCATGTTCCTGTCGCCTTCGGCTTTGCGATCCTTGCCTATGTCACGCTGGTTGTGATTCGGCCGGTGCTTTTGGGTGCATGGGGACATGGCTTCCCATACGGTATCTTCAGTCATCTCGACTGGGTATCGAATGTGGGCTACCAATACCTGCATTTCCACTACAACCCCGCGCACATGCTGGCGATTACGTTCTTCTTCACTAACGCACTAGCGTTGGCCTTGCACGGCTCGTTGATCCTATCGATGACGAACCCGCAAAAGGGCGAGCCAGTGAAGACGGGTGAGCATGAGAACGCCTTCTTCCGTGACGTCATCGGTTACTCCATCGGTGCGCTTGGTATCCACCGTCTCGGTCTGTTCCTCGCGATCAACGCAGCCTTCTGGAGCGCGGTTTGTATCGTGCTGAGTGGCCCGTTCTGGACGCGTGGCTGGCCAGAGTGGTGGAACTGGTGGCTCGAATTGCCGTTCTGGTCATAAGGGGACACCAACATGGCTGAGTATCAAAACATCTTTACGCGGGTTCAAGTCCGCGAGCCCGGCTACCCAGGTGTCGAGCTCCCAGAAGGCAGTCTGCCGCGACTGGGAAAGCCGGTCTTTCCGTGGTTTTCATATTGGTTGGGAAAGATCGGTGACGCCCAGATCGGTCCGATCTACCTTGGCTTTGCCGGCATCGCCTCCTTGATCTGCGGCTTTATTGCGATCGAGATCATTGGCTTCAATATGCTGGCCTCGGTCGATTGGAGCCCGGTACAGTTCATCAAGAACCTGTTCTGGCTCGCGCTTGAACCGCCACCTCCTGCTTATGGATTGAGCATCCCGCCCTTGGGTGATGGTGGATGGTGGCTCATGGCCGGCTTCTTCCTGACCGCCTCGATCATTCTGTGGTGGATCCGGACCTACCAGCGGGCGATTGCACTGGCCACTGGAACTCATGTTGCTTGGGCCTTTGCAGCAGCGATCTTCTTCTACCTGACGCTTGGCTTTATTCGCCCAGTGTTGATGGGTAGCTGGGGTGAGGCCGTGCCCTTCGGGATCTTCCCGCATCTGGACTGGACGGCGGCGATCTCGATTCGCTACGGCAACTTCTACTACAACCCGTTCCATGCGCTCTCGATCGTCTTCCTCTATGGCTCCGCGGTGTTATTTGCGATGCACGGTGGCACGATCTTAGGTGTCTCCCGCTACGGGGGCGACCGTGAGATCGATCAGATCACTAGTCGTGGTACGGCATCTGAGCGTGCGATGCTGTTCTGGCGCTGGACCATGGGCTTTAACGCGACGATGGAATCGATCCATCGCTGGGCTTGGTGGTTCGCGGTCCTCACCGTGATTACCGCGGGCATTGGCATTCTGCTGACCGGTACGGTTGTCGAGAACTGGTATCTTTGGGGTATCAAGCACGGCATCGTAGCTCCCTACCCATCAGAGATCACGATCCAGGATCCGACCCTGCTGCAGGGGGTATCACAATGAAGGTCTTCAATCGTAAGACGGTCATTCTCGCAGCCTTGGGCGCCTCGGCGATCCTGGCCGGCTGCGAGGCGCCACCGCCGGAAACGATCCAGAACGGCTACCGTGGACTGCAGATGCAGACCAACTACAACCCACGGCTGCTTCAGGCGTCTTTGGAAGCCAATGTGCCGCCGGACCCGATTCCGCCCGCGGCCGCAGGTGGCCCGATGGCGAAGGACTTCTACAAGAATGTCCAGGTGCTGGGTGGGCTTACGGTCACTGAGTTCAACCGCCTGATGGTTGCTCTGACCAACTGGGTTGCGCCAGAAGAAGGCTGCTACTACTGCCATGTCAGTGATGGCGGGTTTGAGGAAGACGGGATCTACACCAAGATCACTTCAAGGAAGATGCTGCAGATGACGCAGGATACCAACGCCAACTGGAAAGACCACGTGGCGGATACCGGCATCACCTGCTACACCTGTCATCGTGGCAACCCGGTTCCGGAGTATGTGTGGGTGAGCGATCCAGGTCCAGGTCAGCCAACGGGATTGGCTCCGACCGGGCAGAATATCGCGGCGGCGTCCGTTGCCTATGCATCGCTGCCTTATGATCCGTTCACGCCGTTCTTGCTGCAAGACAATGACATTCGGGTCATTGGCGATACCGTCCTCCCGCAGGGGAACCGCCGGTCGATCAAGCAGGCGGAATGGACCTACGGTCTGATGATGCACATGTCTGACGCCCTGGGCGTTAACTGCACCTATTGCCATAACTCGCGGTCGTTCTACTCCTGGGATCAGAGCACACCTCAGCGGACCACTGCTTGGTACGCGATCCGCCACGTGAGGGAGCTGAACAACAACTGGGTTGTGCCGCTGACCGAGATCCTTCCGGCCTCCCGTAAAGGGCCTTTGGGCGACGTCTACAAGGTGTATTGCACCACTTGCCACCAGGGCGCCTACAAGCCGCTCTACGGTGCGCCCATGGTGAAGGACTATCCGGCCCTGCAGGGTCCAATCCCAGAGGGTGGGTTAGCCGCAGCCAAGGCCGCTGAGCAAGCAACCGAAGAGGTCGCGCCGACTGAGGAAGCAGCCGCAGAGGCAGGGCCAGCAGAAGCTGCACCAGCTGAAGAGGCTGCGGCGGAGCCTGCACCAGAAGCGCAGGCTGACGAATCGGCTCAAGCGTCTGAGGCCCCGGTGGCCGATGCGCCCGGCGCCGAGGAAACTCCGGCTCAGCAGAAACCGCCGCAACTGCAGTATCCGCCGCCGTCAATGATGCGCTATCCGCCGGCGCCTCTGCAGTATCCGCCGGCCCCACAGTCTCGGTAGGAATATCCAGGGTGATGGATCACCCCGCCCAAACGGGCGGAATCGATGACCGAAAGGTCAAACCTGAAAAACGACAGAGGTGATTTCCATGGCTGATAACAAAAGCCTGACGGGCCTGAGCGAAGAAGAAGCCCAAGAGTTCCACGGTATTTTTATGTCGAGCTTTAGCGCATTCGTTGGCGTAGCCGCATTTGCGCATCTGCTCGCATGGTTCTGGCGCCCCTGGCTGTAATCGCTGCTGATTGACAGGGTTGATTGTGAACGAGGTGGGGATTTGTTTGACAGGCGCTGTCTACCAATCTCTACCAGGCTTTCCAAAGGAGATAACTGATGCACCGCATTTGGCAGATCTTTGATCCACGCCGAAGCCTGATCGGGCTTTTGAGCTTCTTGTTCGTGTTAGCGTTGGTCATTCATTTCATGTTGTTGATGTCACCTGCCTTTAACTGGCTAGGTAACAATGCGCTGCAGGCACCGGCAAGTAGTATGTCGGCTATGCCGCCAACGCGGACGATGAATTGAAGTTTCGCTGAGTGAGAGAAGCTGCGACTGTGCTTTGAGATTGAGGTGCTCGACCCCCTCCATCGCGTTGTCGGATCTCGAGGCTTAGAGCTCGGGTTCGGTCGCTTAACGCCCCCTAGGGCGACCCCACCGCGGGGGTATCGCGGTCAATGGCCGAGAGGCCTTTCTTGAAATCCGGAGGTTGAATCCATGGCTGATAACGCAAGCCTAACCGGCCTGACTGAAGAAGAGGCCCAGGAGTTTCACGGCATCTTCATGTCTAGCTTTTCCGCATTCGTTGGCGTTGCCGCGTTTGCACATTTGCTGGCTTGGTTTTGGCGTCCCTGGTTGTAATCCGAACCTCTGTTAGACCAGCTAGATATCTGACGGGAACGAAGCGCAAAATCCGCCGTTGCCCGCAATTACTTCAGGAGAACTCGAATGCCCATGCACAAAATTTGGCAGATCTTTGATCCACGTCGCGCTTTGGTAGCGCTGTTCGGATTTCTGTTCGTGCTGGCTCTGTTGATCCACTTCATCCTGCTCAGCAGCGCTGATTTCAACTGGCTAGGTGGCCCTGCGACTGCTAATGCCACGACCATGATCTCGCAGATCATGTCGGTCGTCTGAATCGCGCGAGCAAGGTTCGGGACGCTGTGCGGGCTCGGTCTTAGACCGGGTCGCGCGCAGCCAGAGAAGGCGGCGAGAGCTGCCTTTTTTTGTGGGCGCTGATTTGCCCCTGGTGACTACTCGTTGCTCAGCGCGCTCGCCAACGTTGGGCGAGGTCGAGTAGATGCGCGGCCAAGGCCAGGGCTAAAGGCAGTGCCAGGAAAGGCCAGCTAAGATTAGCAATTGCGGCACGAAGGGTGAGCATCAGCAGCAACCCTGATAACAGCGTAGGCAGAATATTCTGTGGCCTTGGGCCAAGGCCGGTGAGGTAATACAGGGCAAGCATTGCCGCTACCTCAAACACGACTAGGAGGATGATGAGGTCAATGATGCGGCCGCTGTCAAAGAGTTCGGCAAACACGGCGATTCTCCTCAGAGCAGGATGACCCAAAAGATCAGGAGTCCGAGCACGAGACGGTAAGCCACAAAGGGAAACATGCTCATGCGCTCGATAAAGCGTAGGAAGAAGTGGATCGTCAGATAGGCGACGATGAACGAGAGTGCGGCACCGAGCCAGAGTTCACCCCAATCGACGGGATCAGGCGATTCGACCAGCTCCTTGGTCTGCAATAAGCCGGCGATCAGGATGGTCGGGATCGAGAGCAGGAAGGAGAACCGGGACGCAGCTTTGCGTGTCAGCCCCAGGAGCAGTCCTGCGGTCATGGTGATGCCAGAGCGCGAGGTGCCGGGGATGATGGCGATCGCCTGGAAGAGTCCGATCAATAACGCACTGCCCCAGCCTAGGCTGTACTCGTCGCGCTTGCGCTTGCCCATCGCATCGGCGAGCCAGAGCAGCAGGCCGAAGCCAATGGTGGTACTGGCGATCACCAACTCAACCGGCCGATCATCTTCGCGCAGGAATTCGAGGATCGATTTGAGCGGGAGGCCGAGGGCGAGGATGGGCAGGGTGGCGACCAGGATCATCCAGCCTAAGCGTGCGCTGGGGTCGGCAAGCGAGCGTCGCCGGATCGATCCGCCAAGCGCGAGGGTCATGGTCGCGAGTTCCTGGCGGAAGTACAGCATCACGGCGGCTAGGGTGCCAACATGCACCGCGACATCAAAGGCCAGGCTCTGCAGTTCGTAGCCAAAGATGATCGGCGTGACAATGAGGTGCGCCGAACTCGAGATGGGTAGAAATTCGGTAAAGCCCTGTACGGCGGCGAGCAGAACAATCTGGACGACGTCCATTAGCGGGTCCTTCAACAGCAGGTTACGGCGATCGGCGCGAGAGTATAGCGCGTGCAGTGTGACGGCCGCGCCTGCTGCGCTCAGGATCAATGATCAGGCATCGAAGCGGCACAGCGGCACCATCAGCTCCGCTGAGCTCAGGCCGCCATGGACGCCGACCTGTTTGAATGGTTTGTCGCCAATCAGCTGCTGATGGAGTACGGCCTGGTCGCGGGCGATCAGGCAATAGTCGCCGCTGCGCTCTAGCAGCCTTGGATGGGGTGCTCCGAGTCCAAACAGCCCCTGTTCGATCAGATCGGCACTGCGGAACAGCTCAAAATCCGTGCCGAGCAGATCAACGCAGGACTGCTCGAAGCGTGCGGTCTGGCCGGGGCGGAGGTAACAATAGGCCGCGCGTGGCTCGCCGCAGAGTGGGATGCGGAGGCAGTCAACCAGCTCGGGCAGCGTGCTGAGCTCAGTGACCCGCGCCGGCTCGGTATCGAGCTGACCATGGTCGGCGCAGACCAGCAGCATGCTGTCGCTGCCGGCTAGGCGCTTCTGCAGTTTGCTCAACTCGCGTTCGATCGCGCCAAGGTGGGCCAGCGCCTGTGGGCTGTCGATACCTTGCTCGTGCCCGATGGCGTCGAGTTCCGACCAGTAGGCATAGATGGTCGTTGGCTCTCGGGCCAGCTTCAGCGTCTTGGTAATGCTGCGGAAGAGTCCGGTGAGTCCGTTATAGGGAGACAGGCTGGCCGGTCCAAGATGGGCGAGGTTGTACTCCGAGCGTGCGATCGTCTGCGGCGAGATCACCACCGATGGGCTGTCAAAGGCCGCGAATACCGAGCGATGGCCATAGAGCTGGCGAAGATCGATACCGGCCTGAGCGTAGCCGCTGCCGCCGTGCCTTGGGGTGCCCGGCAGCACTGCGAGTATGCTGCCGAGTTCGCCGAGCCACATGTGCCAGCCGGTCATCCCATGCTGCTGTGGGGCGTCGCCGGTGAGATAGCTGGTGATGGCCGATGCGGTGGTCGGCGGGAATACCGAGGTCAAGGCACCGAGCCGGTGGCGCGCTAATAAGCCATCTGGTGCTCGCCGGCGTAGCCAGTCGTCACCGAGCCCATCGATGACCAAGAGCACGACATGTCGGGCCGTCTTGATCTCCGCCGCCGGCAGCAGAGCGGCCTGGGGATAAGGCTGGGCGTTGGCAGGCTGATGCCCGCGCGCATGAATCAGCGACTGCATCAGGTTGACGATGCTGCCGCCTTGATAGTCTGGATAGTGCATCTAAGCAGGATACGGGAGCCGTTGGGTCGCGACCAGCTTCGCGCGAGACCTAAACTGACCAGGCATCGGCTCTAGCATGGGTGCAGCATCAGGCCCAGCGTCAGGAAGGCCCCCAGGATGTCGGTATACTCGCGAGTCCAACCTGTTCCTCTCCTTGGTGAGGTCACAGCCCCAACCGCTGCAAGCTATGACCGCTGCAACCTAAGGCTGCGCTTGCCGCTGACCTGCAACCTCAATCCTTGATATTCCGCTCACCATGTCGCCCTTTGATCATCGCACCGCGCTGCAGCAGATCCCGGCCGAGCCGGGTGTCTACCGCATGCTCGACGCCGCTGGCACGGTGCTTTATGTCGGCAAGGCCAAGCAGCTGAAGCGCCGGGTCAGTAGTTATTTCGGGCGGGCGTTAAATCGTCGACTGCAGCTGATGGTTGCGCAGATTGCCGATATCCAGGTCACAGTGACCCGCACCGAGGGCGAGGCGCTGCTGCTCGAGAACGACCTGATCAAGACCCATCGGCCGCGCTTCAATGTCCTGCTGCGCGATGACAAGAGCTATCCCTATATCTATCTGAGTACCCAGGATCAGTTCCCACGGCTATCGTTCTATCGCGGTCCGCGCCGGGGGCAGGGCCGCTACTTCGGCCCCTATCCGAGCGCTTGGGCGGTGCGCGAGACGCTGCAGCTGCTGCAGAAGCTGTTTCCTGTCCGGCAATGTCGTGACAGCTTCTACCGCACGCGCACCCGAGCCTGCCTGCAGCATCAGATCAAACGCTGCACCGGCCCCTGTGTCGGGTTGATCAGCGTGGAAGACTATGCGGTCGATGTGGCGCACAGCATCAAGTTCTTGGAGGGTCGTACCGACGAGGTCATCGCCGAACTCGGCGAGCGCATGGAGCAGGCCGCGGATGCGCTTGAGTTTGAGCGCGCGGCCCTGCTGCGCGACCAGATCGCGACCTTGCAGCGGATACAACAGCGCCAGTACGTGACTGCCGATGGTGGCGACGTCGATATCATCGCTGCGGTTGAGGAGGCCGGGACCGTCTGTGTGCAGGTCTTCTTCATTCGTGCCGGCCGCAATCTCGGCAACAAGGCGTTTTTTCCGCAGGTGCCTGCCGATGCCGACCAGGCCGCGGTGCTCTCGGGCTTTTTGGCGCAGTTCTACGTCGACAAGGAGATCCCCCCCGAGGTACTGCTCAACGCCGAGCCGGATGAGGCCGAATTTCTGACTACTGCGCTTGGTGAGCGAGCCGGTCGGCGGGTGGCGCTCAAGCATCGGCTGCGCGGTGAGCGCGCGCGCTGGGTCGAGATGGCGGTCAAGAATGCCGCCTTGGCGCTCAAGGCGCGACTTGGCAGCCGTGCCGGCTACGCCCGTCGGCTCGAGGCGCTGCGCGATCTGCTCGACCTTGAGGACCTACCGCGGCGCATGGAATGCTTCGACATCAGCCACACCCGTGGCGAGCTGACGGTTGCCTCCTGTGTCGTTTTCGACGACGAGGGGCCGCGCAAGTCGGACTATCGGCGCTTCAACATCGAAGGCATCACCCCGGGTGATGACTATGCGGCGATGGAGCAGGCGCTGCTGCGCCGCTACCGGCGGGTGCAGTCGGGTGAAGTGCCGCTGCCGGATCTGCTATTCATCGACGGCGGCAAGGGCCAGCTCGGCGCGGTCGCTGGCGTGCTCGATGAGCTTGGCATCGATGGGGTCAAGCTTGTTGGCGTGTCCAAAGGGCCGGATCGAAAGGCGGGCGCCGAGCAGCTTTGGCTCGCTGAGGACCTGGCTAGGGGGCTGGCTGGAGACTCAACGGGGACGCCCATTATCGCCGGTGCCGACTCACCGGCATTGCATCTGGTGCAGCAGATCCGCGATGAAGCACACCGATTCGCGATCACCGGCCATCGGCAGCGCCGCGACAAGGCGCGCAAGACTTCGACGCTCGAGGGTATTCCCGGTGTTGGTCCGAAGCGCCGGCAGAACCTATTGCGCGCTTTTGGCGGGCTGCGCGGCCTGACCCGTGCGGCGCCGGATGATATCGCCCGGGTTGAGGGTATCAGCAAGGACCTGGCACGGCAGATCCATGATGCGCTGCATGCAGAGCGCGGGCAGGCTTAGAGCGAGTCTCAGGGCAGGCTGAGCGCGGCGTTCGGGCGAAAAAGGCCGCCCAGCCTGATGCTGAACGGCTCTGAGTGTTATGATGACGGGCTTTTATTGATCGCGGCACAGGGCCGCGTTGCCGACGCGCTTGGTCCAGCCGCCGAGGCATCGGTCGATCCGATCGAGGCCTCGTTTTTCGCGCTTCGCTCGGTTGCCGGTGCCGCCCGATGGCCCCTGACCTAGCGCCTCACATCCCCGTTTCAGGAAGTAGACAAAGAGCGATGGCTGACTTCGCCAAAGAGATCCTCCCGGTCAATCTCGAAGACGAGATGCGCCAGTCCTACCTCGATTACGCGATGAGCGTGATCGTCGGCCGGGCGCTGCCGGATGTGCGCGATGGCCTCAAGCCGGTGCATCGGCGCGTGCTGTTTGCGATGCACGTGCTCGGTAACGACTGGAACAAGCCGTACAAGAAATCAGCCCGTGTGGTGGGTGATGTCATCGGTAAGTACCACCCGCATGGTGACACCGCCGTTTACGACACCATCGTGCGCATGGCGCAGCCGTTCTCGATGCGCCACATGCTGGTCGATGGCCAGGGCAACTTTGGCTCGGTCGATGGCGACTCGCCTGCGGCGATGCGCTACACCGAGGTGCGCATGGCGCGCATCGCCCACTCGCTGCTCGATGACCTGGACAAGGAGACCGTCGACTTCATCCCGAATTACGACGAGTCCGAGCATGAGCCGACGGTCTTGCCGGCGCGCTTCCCAAACCTCTTGGTCAACGGCGCCGCGGGCATTGCGGTCGGTATGGCCACCAATATCCCGCCGCACAACCTCGGCGAGATCATCGACGCCTGCCTGGCCATCATCGATGATCCACTGGTCGAGATCGAGCGTCTGATGGAGATCGTGCCGGGACCGGATTTCCCGACCGCGGCGAGCATCAACGGCATTCGTGGCATCCGCGAGGCCTATCGCACCGGTCGCGGCCGTATTCGGCTGCGCGCCCGCACGCACCAGGAGACCGAGAAGCGCAGCAAGCGCGAGGCGATCGTCATCACCGAGCTGCCGTATCAGGTCAATAAGGCGCGCATGCTCGAGAAGATGGCCGATCTGGTGCGCGAGAAGAAGCTCGAGGGCATCGCCGAGCTGCGCGACGAGTCGGATAAGGACGGCATGCGGGTGGTCATCGAGATCAAACGTGATCACTACCCAGATGTGGTGCTAAACAACCTCTATCAGCACACGCAGATGCAGACCGTGTTCGGTATCAACATGGTCGCCTTGGTTGATGGTCAGCCGCGCACGCTGAATCTCAAGCAGATGCTTGAGTATTTCCTGCGTCATCGCCGCGATGTCGTCACCCGTCGCACCATTTACGAGCTGCGCAAGGCGCGCGATCGCGCCCATCTGCTGGAAGGCTATACGGTTGCGCTCGCCAACATCGATGAGGTCATCGCGCTGATCAAGGCCTCGGCCAGCCCGGCCGATGCTCGCGAGGGATTGATGGCGCGCGACTGGGCAGCCGGCGCCGTGGCTGGGATGCTTGAGCGCGCCGGTGCCGATGAGACCCGCCCGGATGACCTCGAGGCCGGCTTCGGACTTCGCGACGACGGTCTGTATCGGCTCAGCGAGCGCCAGGCCCGAGCGATCCTGGACCTGCAGCTGCAGCGCCTGACCGGGCTCGAGCAAGACAAGATCATCAAGGAATTCGAGGCCATCCTCGAGACCATCGCCGAGCTGCTGGCGATCCTGCGCGATCCGGATCGGCTGATGCAGGTCATCCGCGAAGAGCTGACCGCGATTCGCGATCAATTCGCCGATCAGCGTCGCACTGAGATCACCGAGGATCAGGCCGATATATCGCTGCTGGACCTGATCGCGCCCGAAGACGTGGTGGTCACGCTCTCGCATGCCGGCTATGTGAAGGCGCAGCCCATCGCCGAGTATCAGGCCCAACGCCGCGGTGGCAAAGGGCGCAGCGCGACCAAGACCAAGGATGAGGATTTCATCGATCGGCTGTTCGTCGCCAATTCGCACGATACGGTGCTCTGCTTCTCGAGCCACGGCAAGGTCTACTGGCTCAAGGTCTACGAACTGCCTCAGGCCAGCTATGGCGGGCGCGGTCGGCCGATCGTCAACCTGCTGCCATTAGAAAAGGACGAGCGCATCAATGCCACGCTGCCGGTGCCCGAATATCAGGAAGGCAGCTTCGTGTTCATGGCGACCAGTCAGGGCACGGTCAAAAAGACCCCGTTGTCCGACTTCTCACGGCCCTTGGCGCGCGGCATCATCGCCATCGACCTGCACGAGGGCGAGTATCTAATCGGCGTCGCAGTGACCGACGGCCGTCAGGACATGATGCTCTTCAGCTCGGCCGGTAAGGCGGTGCGCTTCAACGAATCCGAGGTCCGCTCGATGGGCCGCACCGCGCATGGCGTGCGCGGTATCTCGCTTGGCGAGGGCCAGCGCGTGATCTCGCTGTTGGTGGCTGAGCCTGGTACGGTGCTGACATTGGGCGCTAATGGCCAAGGCAAACGCACCCCGGTTGAGGAGTTCCCGACCAAG
>CAZEZH010000037.1:0-24374 GCA_964516305.1 uncultured Halochromatium sp.
AACAGGTGCCGTGGCGGTGATGCGAATTCGATGTAGACCCGATTGGAGGGTATCTCGAGCGTCTCGTCGAGCAGCTCGCAGAGTGCCGCCGAGAGCGCAGGGGTCTGATCTTCGGGCAGTCCCAGGCTCTTCAGCTCCAGGAAGGCGAGGGGGCTGGTCTCGCCGCCAAAGCACATGGCGGGGGTTGGCTCGAGGATCACCATGACGTAGCGCTCAGGCTTGCCGAGCAGCTCGGCGACACGGGCGGATGCGCGTTTGATGAGCGACTCGGTCGCGGTTGACTCAAGGGGGGCGTTGGTCTTGATGATGAGAGTGGGCATGACAGATCTCGCTGCATTACATCGCGGCAAAAGTGATCTAACGAACATGTTAGTCTGTCTGCCACCCAGGTGGCTACTTGCGTTGAGGTCTGTGCTCATGTCTTTACCGCTGAACCGCTGGCATCAGGTCGCTGCCTTGGCGATGCTGGCGGTGCTTGCATACGCTCCGGTACTGGCTGCTGAGGCGTCCCAATCGGGACAATCGGCGCAACTAGCGCGATCACCGGACAAGGTCCAAACACCCGACTACGTCGACGATGTAGAGCCGATCTTCAACAGCCGCTGTATCGCCTGTCATGGTTGTTTAGGCTCGCCCTGCAACGTCAAGCTCGATTCGTTTCGAGGTCTGCAGCGTGGCGGTTTCGGCCTCAATGCCTACTCGGAGCACATCGGTAACTATCCGCGCACCGATATGGATGCCGCCGATTCGGTGAAGGCCTGGCGCAACAAGGGCTTCTACACGATCGTTGCCGATGAGGGCTCGGCGGCAGAAAACCTCGATCAGTCGCTACTCTACCTGATGGTCGAGGCGGGCATGAGCCACAATGATCCGGGCTTCTCGCGCGACGCGCTCGATGGGTTGCACCCTGACCGCTTCACTGCCAGCTGCCCGCCGACTCCCGCAGCGCTCAAGGCCGAGCTCAAGAAGCATCCAGCGATTGGCATGCCGTTCGGGCTTCCCGCGTTGACCGAGTCTCAGTTCAAGACGCTACGGGATTGGGTCGCCGCAGGCTCGCCAGGCCCAAGCGATGCTCAGAAGAAGGCTGCTGAACAGATTGCAGAGCCGACAGCCGTCGCGCGTTGGGAGACCTTTTTCAACCAAGACGACAAGCGCGCACAGCTGGTCAGTCGTTATATCTTCGAGCATGTCTTTCTCGCGACCATCGTGCTCGAAGAAAGCCCCGGCGATCAGTTCCGGCTGGTGCGCTCGACGACGCCGCCCGGGCAACCGGTTGAGATCATTGGCACGGGGCTGCCTTACGATGATCCCTACCGCTATGCAAATGTCGATGCATTTTGGTATCGGCTCGAGAAGCTGACCGCGCCGCCGGTGCAGAAGGACCATTTCCTCTGGACCCTGTCGCTGGATCAGATCGAACATCTGACCAAGCTCTTCGCGCTTGAGACTGGCAAGGGCTGGGGGCAGGGTGCCGAGCTGAGCCCTGGCTGGGGCAGCGACAACGCGCTCAAGGTCTTCGCGGCGATCCCGGCTGAATCACGCTACCGCTTCATGCTCGAAAACGCGGAGGTGATCGTCGGCGGCATCACCTATGGACCGGTCTGCAATGGCCAAACCGCCACCTTCGCGGTCAAGGATCAGTTCTGGGTCTTCTTCCTCGATCCAACATACGACCCCTCGGTGCAGGCGCCGATGCTCGGGCTCGACAGTTGGGAGACCTTGATGGATCGGTCGGTGTTCGGCAATGCCGATTACCTCAAGGCCTTTGCTGCCACCAAAGACAAGCTGTTTCCAAAAGGCTGGTCGCTCGATGCGGTCTGGGATGGTGACGGTGAGGATGGCAATGCCTGGCTAACGGTGCTGCGCCACGAGACCAATGTCTCGGTGGTCAAAGGTGCCCAGGGCGGCGTGCCGCGCTCGCTGTGGCTGATCAGTTTCGCTGGCTTCGAGCGCATGTATTACGACACCGTCGCGGGCTTTGCCTACTGGGAGGGCGACGGACTCAAGCTCGAGACGCTCCTGTTCTTCAATTTCTTGCGCCAGGCATTCGAAGACAACTTCCTGACCCTGCTACCGCCCGAGGATCGTGAGTCGCTCCGGCATGAGTGGACGCAGGGTATCGGCAGCATTGGTCTGGCTGCTGTGCCCTTCGCGGGCAAGGATCAGCCGACCCAGGTCAAGGTCCGCAGCGATGACCCGCTGATGGATCTGATTGATCAGCTCGAGCGCCGTCTCGGCCCGACCATCAGCGGCCTGCCTGATCGGCTCAATCCGCAGCAGAAGCCGACGGTGACCCTCGATGCCCCGATGCAGGGGTTCGATGACTGGGAGGCCGCGATCTCGACCCTCACCGCTGTCGAGGGACTGTCCTTCGTACCGCAGCTGCCGAGCGTGATCATGCTGCGGCTCAACCAAGGCGACGAGCACCGGGTCTATTCACTGATCGCCAACCGCGCCTACAAGTCTCAGTACACACTGGTGTTCGAGAATGGCGAGGCGATGCCGAAGAAAGACACCATGAGCGTCTACCCGACGCTGGTGAATGGGTTCCCCAACCTGTTCGTCGATCTCGACTTGAAGGATGCGCCGGGCTTCCTTGCTGACCTCAGTGCGGTCAAGACCCGCGATGACTGGACCGCATTCAAGGCGCGCTATGGCATCTTGCGTAACAGCGAGGATTTCTGGCCCTTCTACGACTGGATCAATGCCTGGAACGTCGACCAGCGCGGCGACCTCGCCGGCTGGCTCGATCTGACCTACTACGATGCCCCAGAGACCTGAGCCGGGCGCGGTATATAGATACCGGTGGGTTGTGCTGCCTAATGCCTCGAAGTCCGCACGCCAACCAGACGGGCGATGAACACGGCGACGAACATGGGGCCGACAACGGCCTCGATCATGACCAAAGACTTGGCCGGCGGCGTCAAGGGAGTGATGTCACCGAAGCCGAGGGTGGTCAAGGTGACGTAACTGAAATAGACCAGTTGACTCTCGATCTGGGCGATGCTCGCAGGAGTTGAATGTGCGTAATAGAACGAGCCTGGTGAGAGTATCTCGAGCAGCATGAAGACCAGTGCAAAGCAGTAGCCAAGTAGGATGTAGACGCAGATGCCGCCGTAAACCGTGTCGTTGCTTGGTGATCCGCGGCGCTGGATGAAGACGAAGAGGGCGCCAGCGTTGAACCCCGTGAAGAGCAGTGAGAACAGGATCGAGACCGGCGCGAGCGCCGAGGCTTGGAGCCAGAAAAAGGTCCAGCGCGAGGCAAGGGCTGGCACCAAGAGCACGATGCCCAAAACGAGGAGGATGCGCTTGTGGTACATCGAGGCTAGACCGGCGAGCAGGACCGCTGATGCAGCGATGTTGCCCAGTAATTCCCCAATGCCGGTGGTCGCAAAGCCGCTGGTGGCACCGAGAGCGAGCAGGCTGAAGAGCAGGATGGCGAAGCGAACCGGGCGCTTCTGGAGTTCAGCGTCGCTCATGGAGCCGCTCGGTGCTTGATTCTCTGGATATCGGCACTCATCGCACCGGGGCAGGATGGTACATCAGGGCAAGCTTTCCTGCGAGGTCAGCGAGCCGACGACAAAGGCAAGGTTCACCGCGCCGATCAGCGTGGCGGCATGCGACTCTGCCTGCGCCTGGCGAGCATCGAGCAGCGCGGTGTCGGCCTCTGTTGCCGCATCGACGGTGCCGACGCCAGTGCGGTAGGCCGCTAAGGCGGCATCATAGGTGGTCGCAGCGGCCTCGACGAGGGCGGTGGCGGCGCGGTGCGATTCGAGCGCGGTGCGCAGCGCATTCCGGGCTACAACGATCTCGGTCACCGCAGCGGTTTGCACCCGTTGAAACGTATCAGCGGCCATCTCGGCTTGGGACTCGGCTTCTCTGACCTGAGCCTGCCGCAGACCGGCATCGTAGAGTGGCACCGTGACCCCGAGCAGCAGACCGTTGCCTGAGCCCTGCTGACCGATGGTGGGCAGGCCGGACAGATCGAAATCCCCCGTGCCTGAAGCAAGGTTGCCGCCGGCATAGACCTTGGGCAGATAGCCGGCCTGCGCGGCTTTCACCCCGGCCTTGCTGGCCTGCAGCGCCGCGTAGCTCGACGCAACGTCGGGCCGCTGCGAAAGCGCCCGTCGGATCGTCGCCTCGAGCGGAGCGGAAGCCGGTGCCGGAAGCGGTCGACTCGCCGCGCTAAGCGCATCGACCTGCAACTTGGCATTCACGCCCACGGCGGCGAGCAGGTTCTGGTAGGCGTCGCGTTCCTCCCCGTCCGCCTGGACCCGACGTAGCTCGGCCTGCGCCACGGCTTGGCGCGCCTGGGCCGACTCCACGCTGGTAGCGAGCCCCTGCGCCTCGCGCGCTTCGACGGCGGTCCGGACCGCTTCGGCGTTGCGCAATGCCGTTTCGGCAAAGCGGCGTCGCTGGATCGCAGCGCCGTAGAGGTAATAGGCCTGCGACACCTCGAAGATCAGCTGTTGATGCGTGCCGTTGAAGAGGATGTTCGCCGCGATCGCGGTGTGCTTGGCCGCCGTCGCGAGCGCCTGGCGCTGGCCGAAGTCAAACAGCAGCCACTGCAGCGCGAGCATCTGCGTCGTACCCTGTTCGCTGGTGTCGACACTGAGGTTTTCGCCCAGCACGTCCGGCAGCGGCGTTGAAAGCTCCTGATACCCGCCAATCACCGTCGCGCTGATGACCGGCAGGTAGGTCGCCTCCACCATGCCGACCGCCAGCGCCGCCTGCCGTGCCTGCTGCCAAGCGACACGGGTCGCCGGGTTCGTCCGTTGTGCGAGATCGATGAGCTCAGGCAGCTGATAGGTGCGGTCCGGATCGACACCCTCGGTCAGCGTGAGCTGCGCGCGTGCTGAATCCACGGGGATGCTGAAGTGTGCAGTCCCGTCCTCTGGGATTGGCTGATTCGCGCGTGCGCGACTCCACAGGCCTGTTTCCTCGTCGCCCCGAGGCGTCCAGGGCTGGTCGGGCGAAGGGGAGGTCATGTTCTCTGCGTTGGAGGCGCAGCCTGCTAGCAACAACACCAAAACGAGGACGATCGTCAAAGCCAGGGCGGAAGCGGGCACTGAGGCACCAGCGCGCGATGAGGCGCCAGCGCGCACCGAGGCGACAGCGGGCAATGAGCCGCCAGCGCGGCGCAACCAAGCATGGCGGTCCGTCATCCCGCGGCCCTCTGGAGCTGGTTGAGTTGGCGACTGAAGGGGCCGACGAAAGGCGCTAGACCGGCATGCAGCGTCGGAGACGACGCAGGACCAGGACTGGGATTTAGGCCGCAGTCGGAGCCGCTGTTGGAGCCGGAGTCTAGGCTGGAGTTGGAGCTTAGGCTGGAGCCAGAGTCGGGACCGGGGCTGGCGCCAGAGCCCGAGCCGGAACTGGAGCCGGAACTGCAGCCAGAGCACGAGCTGGAGCCGGACGCGTCGAGTCCGGGTTCTTCTCCGGGTCCGTGAAAGCGTTCGGCGATGAGGTCGAGCTGCTCGGCGGTTTGCGTGAGGTCTGTTTCACGGCTCAGCCAGATCGCACGATTGAGCGCCTCGATCTCGGCGACCGCGCCATGGAGCGCCGCCTCGCTCGCGGGCGTCGGCCTGAGCTCGCGGGGTTCGTAGGGCAGCAGGCGCAGTACCTCTTCGCCCTTGCCGGCCAGTGATTCAATCGCGGCGGCGCTGTTCACGGCGTTCGGCCGCCTGGCGGGTGCCAGCCGCGCCATCCCGGCCAGTCCCGTGAGTGCGCGTGCGAAAAAGGCACGGGCCTCGCCGACGACGGGCGCCGGCCAGAGACGCGTAAAGATCAGATAGACGACGAGATTGCCGAGCAGGATGCCAACGATTCGGCCCTGCGCGGTGTCCAGACTGACACTCGGCCCGAAGCCTTGCAGCACCGTGAGCAAGAACGCCAGCGCAACCTGCACGCCGGCGTAGGAGAGGCGCTCGGGGCCGGTCGAGACCCAGGCGCCGACCAGGCAGCCAAAGAAAACCAGCGCCATCAGCGCGCCGATCCCGTCGATATGGGGAATGACCCAAAAGATCGCTGCGACCCCGATCGCCGCTCCGATCAGGCAACCCGTGATGCGCAACGCCAGCTTATGCACGGTCTCTCCGGTGGTGCCGAGCGCGGCGACATAGCAGGTGATCATCGCCGTATGGATGCCCTGCCAGTCAATCGCCGTATAGATGAGAAAGCAGATGACCGCGGCCGCCGTGGTCTTGAGCGCAAAGCGGATGTAGGCGGGATTGCTCAGCGCGTCCGGGGCGACGAAAGGCGCCTTGGGTGCCGGCAGGACCTCGGCCTCGGGCGCTCCGGCGAGCACGCTGAGCGCATCCCAGGCCGCTCGCTCGGCGGGGTCATCCCAGGCTGTACCCTCGGCTGGATCGACCTCTGCCTCATCCGCGGAGGCATCGTCGTCTTCGAGCGACCCTTGGGCGATGAGGCGAGTGCGAGGCGGCAATCGTGGCGGCGCCGGAGCCGGAGCCTCGCCCTGACCGAGCGCGTCATGGGCAGCGCGGATTTGATCTGCGAGCGCAGCGCGGCGGGCCGGGTCGAGATCCTCCGGAAGTGCCGATACCGCGAGCATCAGCGCATAGCCGGCTCGCAGGTCAGCGGCGATTTGCCGGGCGTCCGTGCGCGGCACCAGCCGCAACAGCCGTGCCGCCAGCGCCTGTGGCTCGAAAAGCGCGTTGCCTTCGCGCAGCAATTCGTGCAACGCATCCGGATCACCTGTCTCCAGCGCCTCTGCGGCGGCGGCAAGCCGAGCGCGGAGCTTGTCGCGCAACAGCCTCACCGGTGAGAAGCCGAGCAGGAGATTGAAGCCGACCATCAAGAGCATCGGCAGCGCGGCCATGGCCCAAGCCTCACGCAGGGCGAAGGTCGCGGCATCACCGAAGGGCGCCTTGACGATCAGCGTCAGCACGAAGGCGATGATCAACGCCATCACGCTGCCTTGCTCGCCGAGCTGCGTCGCCGCGCCGAGGTAGAGCAATAGGCAGGAACTGATGACGATCGCCAGCATGATGTGCAGGGTCGAGCCCTGGGTCAGGTTGATGATCCAGACCAGGAGCGCGATCAGCCCCGGCAACAGCACCAGGAAGCCGATGCCGGTGCCGATGTTTGCCACGGCATCGGGCTTCATCAAGAAGATGATCAAGTAGCAACTGATCGCCGCCTCGGGGATCTCGAACATCATGGCCGCGCCGGTCACCAGCGCGCACAGCAGCGCGATGCGCCAGGTCAGGCCGGCGCGACCGGGGAAGGGTTGCAGGTCCTCCAGCACCTGGTGCCAGCGCGACGGTGCTGGCGAGGGTTCCGGCGACAAAGCGACCGGGTTAGTCAGCGGCGCCAGGGTCACAGGCTTCGCCATGCCGGACCACCGCAACGGCGGATGCGCCCACGCGCATCAGCGGCGCGGGTGGATTGTCGAGCCTGATTCGCACCGGAAAGCGCTGGATGATGCGCACCCAGTTGAGCGACTTCGGCACATAGGGCACACCGCGCGGTAGGTTGACCAGATCCTCGGAGATGACGCCCCAGCCGATGCTGTCAACCCGGCCGGCGACGGGACGCGAGCGATCGGCCAGCACGTAGACGCTTGCACAGTCGCCGATCGCGATGCGCGACAGCTCGGTCTCGGGGAAGGTGGCCGAGGCATACCAGTGCTCGCTGTCGATCAGCGTGAACAGCGACTGACCAGGCGCGACGATCTCGCCGGTCGAGACGGTCAGGCCGACCACCAGCCCGTCATGCGGCGCACGTACCTCGGTCGCCGCCAGTTCGTGCTCGGCGATGGCCAGCGCCGCTCGTCGGGCGTCGACCAGTGCCTCCGAGGCATCGAGTGTTGTCACCAGCGCCTCTGCGGCCTCGGCCTGGCGCAGCGCCTGATCCAGGCTGGTCTGCGCATCGTCCCGCGCCGTGCGTGCGTCATCGACCTGCTGGGCCGTGACGTAGCCCTTGGGTGCCAGGGGCAGGAGCCGGGCGAGCGTCGCCTCGGCGAGCGCAAGGTTGGCGCGCGCGCGCTGCACCTGCTCGCTGGCGACAGCGGCATTCGACTGCTCGGCCAGGATCGTCCGGCGCTGGGCATCGCGCGTTGCCTCGGCAAGGCGTAGGTCGGCCCGGGCCTGTGCCACGGCCAGCTGGTAAGGCTTGGCATCCAGTGCAAACAACAGCTCGCCTTCGGCGACACGCTGGTTGTCAGTCACTGCGATGGTCACGACTCGGCCGGCGATGGTGGCGGCGACGTTTACCCGATTCGCGGTCAGCACGGCATCTTCGGAGAGAGGATTGTTCGCGACACGCAGCAAAGACCACCAACCGAAGACGACCGCGCCGATGAGGATCAGCACCGCGAGGGTGATGCCGACCGCCGTGTAGCGGCGTGCATAGGCCGATCGCGCCATCGGCTAACGGCCAAAGACCTTAGCCGAGATCGCAAAGGCGATCAGGCAGGCGAGCGCGATGTAAACCAGCGTCCGCAGCGGCATGCCTTCATCAACGCCCAAGCGGATCAGGAGGCTGCGCACCAGCGCCGAGCCCAGGATACCGAGCGTGGCGCTGATCAGCCAAGCGGGGAAGTAGGCACCATAGAAGGGCAGTTCTGGGCTCATGCGTCTAGGATACCTTGATGCCCTTGCAAGCCCAACCTACTGCTAGCCCGCGCTCAATCGGCGGACAGCAACGCTTGGGTACCATCTTGGATGTTGCCAGCAAACGCACTCAGTGGCATCACCCATGAGCCGCGTTGCTTAATGATGGAAACCCGAGGCCTCTTTACTGGTCAGCGACGTCTGAATCGGATGCGCTTCGATATGGCTCATGGCCTCCTTCAAGTGCTCGATGAGCAGCGCACAGAGGTCACGACTGACGCCGTTGCGCACCAAGATCCGTTGGATCGCCTGGTCCTGACAATGCGCCGGCAAGGTATAGGCTGGCACCTGCCAGCCGCGCACCCGCAGCCGGTCGGCGAGATCGAACAGGGTGAAGCCCGGGTCGGTGCCGTCGCGCAGCTTCCAAGACACCGCCGGGATGCCGCGCGCCTGATCGCCACCGAAGACGATCTCGAACGGTCCTAGCTTCGCGATCTCCTCGGCCAGATATTCGGCGCTGCGATAGCAGGCGCTATGGACCTTACGGTAGCCCTCCCGCCCGAGGCGGAGGAAGTTGTAGTACTGGCACACGATCTGCCCGCCAGGGCGCGAGAAGTTGAGTGCGATATCGCGCATGTTGCCGCCGAGATAATTCACCCAGAACACCATGCTCTCTGGCAGGTCCTGGGCTTCGCGCCACAGCACCCAGCCAACACCGAGCGGGGCGAGGCCAAACTTGTGGCCGGAGGCGTTAACGGAGCGCACCCGCGGCAGGCGGAAGTCCCACACCAACTCAGGTGCGCAGAATGGGGCGAGGAAGCCGCCGCTGGCGCCGTCGACGTGGATCGGAATGTCGAGGCCGGTGTCGGTCTGCAGCTTGTCCAGCGCGTCGCTGATCTGCTGTACCGGCTCGTACTCCCCGGTGAAGGTCACGCCGAGTGTCGGCACGACGCCAATCGTATTCTCGTCGCAGCGACTCAGCACCTCCTCCGGCGTCATCAGCAACCGACCCTTGTCCATCGGGATTTCGCGGTGCTCGATATCCCAGTAGCGGGTGAATTTGTGCCAGCAGACCTGCACTGGCCCGGTCACCAGATTAGGCTTGTCGATGGGCTTGCCCTCGGCTTGGCGACGCGCCTCCCAGCGCCGCTTCATCGCTAGCCCGCCCAACATCGCCGCTTCGCTGGAGCCGGTGGTGGAACAGCCAACCGCGTGGTCGCTCGCGGGCGACTGCCAGAGGTCGGCGAGCATCCGCACGCAGCGCGCCTCGATCTCTGCCGTCTGCGGGTATTCATCCTTGTCGATCATGTTCTTGTCGATGCAGGCATCCATCAGCCGATGGATCTCGGGCTCCTCCCAGGTCTGACAGAAGGTCGCGAGGTTTTGGCGCGAATTCCCATCCAGCATCAATTCGTCGCGGATCGCGGCATAGATGCGTCGTGGATCACGCTCAGGATCGGGAAAATGCGATGTCGGCAGACTGGTGGACAGCTCGCTTGAGCCATAGGTCTCATCGTTGCCGTTCTCGGCCTCGTTCAGAGGGTCTCGAGCGCTGTGACCGGTTTGCTTGTGAACATCGTGCTTCGACATCGTTGGCGACTCCTCGGCTATGGATGCAGGGCTGAGCGAAGGCCCAATAATCAGGCTCTGTGAGCGGCCTGCGCGAAAAGGGCTGATCAAAAGGGGCATTACCGTTGGCACCGCTCGCAATGTCCTTAAGACCGTGTTTCGTAAAGCCGAGGTCAATCGGCAAACGCAGCTGGCCCTCAAGATTAGCAATCTCGGGCGAGTCGCTCTTACAGCGCTTGGCGACTCAGGGGGCTTCGATCACTACCAAGCGCTCGCCGGCGGCGAGAGGGCGGATGATCGGCTTTAGGCGTTGCAAGCGCTCAGGCAACTCGGCCAGCGCGGTCTGCATAGGTACCCAGCAGCACGGCATGCCAGCCGGCGCTTTGAGGATGCGCTTGTCGTTGCAACGCGCGCCCTGATCGAGGATGGCGTGGAAGGCGCCGCCGATCAATCCGGCGAAGGCACCGACCAGGGTTGCCGCCAGGTAAAGCCGCCAGGGAAAGGTCATCTCGGGCGCGCTGAGGGTGCTAGCTGTGGGTGTTCGTCTGGCTCCGCCGTCGGACGATGGCGATCAGCGCAACGACGAGCAAGACGATCAGGCCAACTGCCGTCAGCCCAGCTACCCAAGGGTTAAGGTGACGGAGCGCGGTGACCACTGCATCAAAATGGAGATCGAGATAATACACGCCGAGCGCCCAGAAGCTCGCCCATAGAATGGCGCCGCCGATGTTGAGGAGCATGAAACGGCCCCAATGCATCGCGAGGACGCCTGAAAAGAGTCCAATCAGCTGGCGCGGGCCGTCGACAAAGCGGCCGAAGAAGACCAGCCATCCGCCATAGCGGTTGAACGCGCCCTCGAGTTTCTCGAGCTGATGTGCGGGAATTGGCATCCGCTTGAGCGCCGCGCGCCCACCCGAGCGACCGATCAGATAACCGATGGTCTGCCCCAGGGATGTCGCCAGGATGGTCACGAACAGTAACAGGACGATGTTCAGTTTGCTGTTGGGTACGGCAGCGACCAACGCCCCGGCTTCGAGCAGTGTCTGACCCGGTGCCGGAATGCCGATGCCCTCGATGCCGACGGCAGCGAACACCGCCCAGTAGCCATAGCGCTCCAAAAAAGGCTCAACGCGCTCGATATCCGCTTCGATGGCTTTGGCGAGTCGATGCGCGCGCGCTTGGACTTTTTGTGCGCTGTGGCTTTGGCCCTCAGCCGGGCCACCCGCAAGCGCTGACGACTCAGCAAGCGCTGGCTCAGCGAGCGATTGCGCAAGCGCGGTGCCGCTGTTGAGAGGCGTCAGGATGCTTGTCAGCAGGAACAACAGGATGGCTCCTGTGAAGCCGCTGACGAAACGATTCGAAGGTATGCTGTGTCTGCTCATGCGCGAACCATAGCGGAAAATACTTCAGCGAGTAGCCACAGTCGCTAAGACCAGCATCCGCGTCAAGCACTCGGGGTACAGGGTCATGGCACCATCAACGTCGTCGAGTGCCGGAGCGCTCCAGGGGTGATCTTGATTTCCAGCTATGGTCCGATGTGCGGGAGCGCGCGTCCATGTCCAAAATGGGACATGGATGGAGGGCGACCGTCCTGATATAAAGTGCCAAGCGCGGCGGCATCGCCACAGCCGAAGACCTCCGGGTAATCGGGATGGCTTCCCATTCGGACATTGACGTTCCGCCCGTTACAAAGAAATCGGAGCCGCTGTGCAATGACGGAATGGTTGTTATCGACAGTTCGCGACAATGTTGAAATCCCGCTCTTTCTGTCGCTGTTCATCGGTTACTCGGTTGGCCGGGTGCAGATCGCCGGCATCTCTCTGGGAGCCGTGACCGCCACACTGCTCGCCGCGCTGTTGATCGGTCAAATCGGCATCACGATCTCTGCTGATGTGAAGACCATCTTCTTCGCGTTCTACCTCTTTGCGGTTGGCTACAGCGCTGGACCGCAATTCGTGCGCGGCCTGTTTTCAGGCGGGTTTCAGCAGGCGCTTTTCGCCGCTCTGGTTTGCGTCTTGAGCCTTGGCTCCGTCTATCTGGTGGTCAAGCTTGCGGGCTATGATGTCGGTATCGCGGCAGGCCTGTATGCCGGGTCCACAACGACCTCGTCAGCGCTTGGGCTGTCGCAGACCGCGATTGAGCATTCCGCGCTTGCAGATTCCGTCAAAGCCAGCAGCATCCACATGCTGCCCGCCGCCTTTTCAATCAGCTATGTCATCGGCACATTCGGCTCGGTCATCGTGCTTGGCCTTCTCGGTCCAAAACTGCTTCGGATCGACCTCCCCGCGGCCTGTCGGAACTATGCACAACGTGTCGGTGGAGAAACGGATCGAAGCGGTCGCGGCACAGCCTGGCACCAATTTGTCGCACGCGCCTATCGTATCGATGCTGATTCAGCAATGGTTGGGCTCACCATCGTTCAGGCCGAACACTTCTTTGGCGATCACCACCTATTTATCGCACGCCTTCGTCGCCAAGACGCGATCATCGAAGCAACGACGGCCACTGTGCTCGAGGCAGGCGATGTCATCGCCATTTCAGGCTCGCGTAGCATCCTTCTGGAGCATGTCGGTCAGGTCTTGGCGGAAGTGGATGACCCGGAACTGCTTGGTGTGCAGGTCGAGGGCACTGACATCCTGATCACGGCGAATAATATCCACAACCAGACGCTGAGCGAGCTCGCTCAACTGCCTGATACGCGCGGCATCTTCTTGACCGCGATCCGCAGAGGCGCGATGTCGGTGTCGATCCCGATCCTTCCAGACACCAGACTCTATCGCGGAGACGTGGTCTCGGTGATTGGCCGCCCGGCAGATATTTCCGCGATTGCCAGAAAATTCGGTTATCTCGATCGCGAGACCGAGCGTGCCGATATTGCCTTCATCGGTGTAGCAATCACCCTTGGTGCGCTGATTGGCGCGCTGACTCTGAACCTCGGCTCGATACCGCTGACACTGTCCACGGCGGGCGGCGTGCTGCTGGTCGGCTTGCTGTTTGGCTGGCTGCGCTCCGTGCGGCCGGCTTTTGGTCGAGTGCCGCGGGCAACGACTTGGTTCATGAGCTCAATCGGCCTGAACATATTCATTGCCGTTGTTGGTCTTAGCGCTGGACCTGGCGTCATTGACGGGCTGAAAGAACTGGGGTACCTGTTTGTGCTGTGGAGCATCGCTGCAGCGGCCGTGCCCATGCTGCTATCCATCTATATCGGAAAATATCTATTCCGTTTCGATGACGCGATCCTGTTCGGTTGTTGTGCGGGTTCACGCACAGCCGCCGCCGCGCTCAGCATGATTACAGACAAGGCGCAAAGCGATGTGCCAGCCATTGGCTATTCCGTCGCCTATGCGACATCAAGCATTATCCTGACACTCTTCGGCATCCTCATCGTGCTGATCAGCTGAGCGTAGGTTTCAAGCCCAATAGCACAGCAAACTCGACCAACTCGCTCAGCAGCTGGTAAGTCACATCGCGGATCGTTGTCGATCCCGATCGCGGGCGGCATCGACAACTCCTGGCGGTTTGAGACGACGTCTACCAGTGCTGGGCCCTGTCGCCGATATCGCAGGGGACGAAGAGAGAGACGCGCACCGCAGAGGACTCCTAGTTTTGGTAGGGCCGTTGATGGCGCCGTGACGGAAAGACGCGGCTGGCTGCGCAGGCCCTCGAGGCCTGCGCATTTGGGTTCCGTGCCGGACGCCTTGCCTTGGGTCAGATCGCTTCAACGGGGCAGTAGACCGGCCACCATTGGGCGGTACGCACCGCCTCGGTGATGTCATCGATGTCGACGCTCGAGAGCCCCTGCTCGACGGCTGTGCGTGCGACATTGATGGCGACCACGCTCGAGGTCACCCGCAGATCGGCGTTCGAGGGCAGCAGCGAGGCGCCGGGCGAGACGTCGGTGGCCTGACCGGCCACCGCCTCGGCCGCCGCGAGCAGCATCTCGTCGCTCACCATCGAGGCCCGTGAAACGATCACGCCGAATCCGAGCCCGGGATAGAGGGCCGCGTTGTTGGCCTGGCCAATCTTGTAAGTCACGCCGCCCTGAACCACGTCGTCGAAGGGCGCGCCGGTGGCGACCAAGACCTTTCCGTCCGTCCATTCCAGCAACTGCGCGGGCGTCGCCTCGTGCAGCACGGTGGGGTTCGACAGGGGAAAGATGATCGGTCGCGCGACCGCCGCCCAGTCCCGCGCCCACCATGTTGGCCGGATTGACGATCTCGTCGAATTTCGCCGCGTCGATGAAGCCGGACTTGATCGCGGCCTCGCGCAGGGTGGTGCCTTCGTCGTTGGCCATGTGCGCGATCTGCGAGGCCTTGTCATAGCCGATGACCGGCGACAGGGCGGTGACCAGCATCAGGGACTGGCTGACCATGGCATCAATCTTCGCCCGGTTCAGCTCGGTGCCCTCGACCGAGAAGGTGCGGAATTTCTCGCAGGCGTCGCCGAGGATGCGCATCGAATGCAGCATATTGTTGATGAGGATCGGTCGCATGGCGTTGAGCTCGAAATTGCCCTGGCTGCCGGCGAAGGCTACGGCCGTGTCCTCGGCGATCACCTGGATACAGACCATCACCATGGCCTCGCACTGGGTCGGGTTGACCTTGCCGGGCATGATCGAGGAGCCGGGCTCGCTGGCCGGCAGGATCAGCTCGCCCAAGCCGCAGCGCGGCCCCGAGGCCAGCCAGCGCATGTCGTTGGCGATCTTCATCAGCGCCACCGCCGCCAGCCGGACCGCACCCATGGCGGCCACGATCGCATCGAGCGAGCCCTGGGCGGCGAACTTGTTGGGCGCGGTGACGAAGGGCAGGCCGGTGAGCCGGGCGATCTCGGCCGCGATGGCGGCGCTGAAGCCCTCCGGCGCGTTGAGCCCCGTTCCGACCGCCGTGCCGCCCGCCGCAAGCCGTTAGAGCCCCACCTTCGAGGCCTCCAGCCCCGCCAGGGCATCCTCCAGCTGCGCCACGTATCCCGACCACTCCTGACCGACGGTCAGGGGCGTGGCGTCCTGCAGATGCGTGCGCCCGGTCTTGACCACGTCCATCCAGGACTGCGCCTTGGCGTCCAGCGCCTCCTTCAGCGCCGCCACCCGCGGGATCAGCACCCGTTCATCTCCAGCACCGCGGCGACATGCATGGCGGTGGGGAAGGTGTCGTTGGACGACTGGCCCATGTTGACGTCGTCATTAGGGTGCACGGGCGTCTTGCTGCTCAGCTCGCCGCCCAGCAACTGGATGGCCCGATTCGAGATCACCTCGTTGACGTTCATGTTCGATTGTGTGCCCGATCCGGTCTGCCAGACATAGAGCGGGAAATGATCGTCCAGGTCGCCGGCGATCACCTCGTCGGCCGCGGCGGCGATGGCCGCGTGCTTCCACTCCGGCAGCCGGCCCGCCGACGCATTCACCTGCGCCGCCGCCTTTTTCACATAGCCATAGGCGTGATAGACCGGCTTGGGCATCCGATCCTCGCCGATCGAGAAATGGATCAGCGAGCGCTGGGTCTGTGCGCCCCAGTAGCGATCCGCGGGCACGTCGATTCCGCCCATCGAGTCGGTTTCGTGGCGCACGCCGCTGGCGGCGATGCCGATTGGGACGGGCCTCATCTGCGGGGGATTGTCTCTGTCTGGCATGGCGCAAATCCGATTGTGAAAGGTCGGGGTGGAACTCATGAATCGCTCAGCCTTGACAGCGCGAATGGTCAAGAAAACGGAGCCGAGCGTCTATATCCCATATTGGACAAAGATTGCTCCGGAAGCACCACCAGGCCGATGCCGAAGAACAGCAAGCTCTGCGAGGACGCGGGCGCCGCGGCCTGCTCGACCGTCAGGTAAAAGGCGGCGAGGAAGATTGCATGGACCACCGGAAAGGCGCCGACGAGGGTGGCGCCGATGAGTACACGCTAGGTCTCATTGCCATCCCAAACGGGCGCAATGGAGCCCATCATCTGCTGGCGGTGCGCCTCGTCGCGGTTGAGCGCGAAGAGGATGCTGACCGCCAGATCAAAGCCATCGATCGGGTCGACAACAACCTCGATCATCGTCAGCGACGTTGCCGTTGCCGTTGCCGTTGCCGTTGCCGTTGCCGTTAGGAGGGAGGGCTTAATCCCCCGCGGATGCCAACAGCGCTGCTGTACCCTCCGCTGCATCCTTGCCTAACTGCTGGAACGGCAACACCAGTGGCCTGTTCGCTCCAGCGAGGGCAGCGAGGTCGATGCGGGTGTAATTGAAACTGTCGTAAGCCCGCAGGAAGAAACGCTTGCGGTCCAGATCGGAGAGGCTGGTCCAGCAAGTGAATTCGGTGGCGGCAGCCCCGCTCGGCCCGTCGAGACCCGCCACCTCGAGATGACCGCTGCCGGCCTCGGGCAGGTCAATGGTCACCCCCCGCGGCCGGTCGAAGTTGTTCATCACATGGGCAAGCGTCGTCACGGCTCGGTCCGGCGTATCCGCCTTTTCGGTGTACTGCGCGTAAAACGCAGCGCGCACGAAACGCCCGACCGAGGTGTTGGAGGCGGGCAAGCCTGACGTTGCGACGCCCGAATCCGGCTGCACCGCCCGGTAGTCGCCGAAGGTTGCCGTTGGCCGATCGACGTTGCTGAGGAAGGTATAGTTGTCGAGGTTCGTCAAATGCCAGTCGAAGCGGGGCGCGTTGGTCAGCACGCGCACCGGATTGTCGTAGACCGACAGCTCGCCCTTGTGGAACTCGATGACGAGGGAGGCGCCGCTGGCGTCGTTCACCAGATAGTGGAAGGGCGACACCACGCCGCCTAGCATGGCAAGGGCCTCCAGCATCACCGGCTGCGTGGCGAGCGCGGTTTTGACGTCAGCAACGGAGCCAAACTGGCCCAGCGCCCAGAGCCCAAGATCGGAGGCCGATAGCACCGCTGTCTCATTCGGGACCGGTGCCTCAACCCCGGCCGCCATCGGATAGGACAGCAGACTGAAGGTCAGCCCTTGATCGTTAAGCCCCTCCAAGATCTTGAGGTCCGCCGGACCGAGAGGGGCCTCTTTGGTCGGCATTCGCGCCGGCATCGTCACCGCGAGCACGCCATAGCGGGTCGTGAAGCTGAGCGGCGGATGATCCGCGATCTGCGAGCTCATCGCGTAGCCAGTGGGAAACCAGGCGATCCGGTAGGGCAGATCCATCGTCAGCTCGAGCGTTCTTCCGAAATAGGCCTTTCCGGCTGCGTCACGATAGACGAGTGATGTACACATGAGGATCTCCTAGGCTTAGGGGGCAAAGGTCGCGCGTGTTGACTGGGCTGAGTAGGCTGGTGGCGAGCGAAGGACTGCTTTGCTGTTGGGCGGGAAGCCAGAAGGCTGGGCTGCTAAACTGCCCTTTCATCTCGGCGATCATAGCGAAATCCATGCTGGTCGCGCGACGCATTGCACCGAGGGTTACTGATCTTCAACCATGTGGTATCCCATAAAAATCACGTTCTTGATCCTAATGTGTTTCACAACCGCAATGGCCGTGAGCGCCGAATCTTCGGCTCCAACGCCAGCGCCAGCGCCAACGTACGGGGTTCTGTTCGAGGCGGTGCGCGTCTTCGACGGCACCGCCGAGCAGCTCACCGAGCCGATGCAAGTGTTGGTGGTCGGCAACCGCATCGCACAGCTCTCGGCGGAGCCGATCGCGCCGCCAGCCGAGCTTGAGTTTATCCGCATCCAGGGCGCCGGCCGTACCTTGATGCCGGGGCTGATCGATGCGCACACGCATGTGATGTACGCCACCCTGTCGCAGCAGGCCATCCTTACCAGCGATCTCGGTTTCCTCAATGTCGCCGCGACCAGGGCGGCGGCGGACATGCTACTGCGCGGCTTCACCAGCATCCGCGATCTCGGCGGTCCGGTGTTCGGGCTCAAGCGCGGCATTGACCTGGGGCTGGTGTCGGGGCCGCGCATCTGGCCGGCGGGTGCCTTCATCTCCCAGAGCGGCGGTCATGGCGATTTCCGCCTGCCGACTGAGCTGCCGGCCGCGCCGAATGCCTTCTCGTTCAGTGAGCGGGTCGGCGCCGCGGTCATCGCCGATAGCCCCGATGCGGTGCGCAAACGCGCCCGTGAGCAGCTGGCACTGGGCGCCTCGCAGATCAAGCTGATGGCCGGTGGCGGTGTCGCTTCGAGCTACGACCCGCTCGATGTCACCCAGTACACGGTGCCGGAGCTGCGTGCTGCGGTCGAGGCGGCGGAGAACTGGGGCACCTATGTCGCCGTGCATGCCTACACGCCGCGTGCCGTGCGTCAAGCCATCGAGGCGGGTGTTGCGAGCATCGAGCACGGTCAGCTGCTGGATGAGGCGACCGTGCGGCTGATCGCTGAGCAGGATCTCTGGTGGAGCCTGCAGCCGTTCATCGACGATCAGCCCTCGCCCTATGCCGAGGGTTCGATGAACCGGCGTAAGCAGCTGGCGATGTACGCCGGCACCGATCGCGCCTATCGGCTGGCCAAGCAGTTTGGCATCAAGACCGCCTGGGGCACGGATATCCTGTTCAATGCCGAGAATGCAAAACGCCAGGGTGCCAAGCTGGCCGCGATGACGCGCTGGTATACGCCAGCCGAGGCGCTGCGCATGGCGACTGCGGACAATGCCCAACTGCTCGCGCTCTCCGGTCCGCGCAGTCCCTATGAGGGCAAGCTGGGCGTGGTCGAGGAGGGCGCGTTGGCGGATCTGCTGTTGGTCGATGGCAATCCGCTTGAGGATCTGTCATTGGTTGCCGATCCCGCCAACAACTTCTTGGTGATCATGAAGGATGGAGGTATCTACAAGAACACAGCGGCTCAGGTGCTACAACAGAAATAACGTCGCCAGCCTGAGGAAGATGAAGAACCCACCGGAATCGGTCAGGGCCTGTTCAATGTCCGCCTCCAGGGTCCGTCTGATAACGGTGACGCGCCAACCATCTATGGTGGCGCCCAGGGCAATCCGGATCTGTCCTGCCTGACCCGCGACCATGCTCCCGGCCATGGTTTCCATGCGCTGGGTCATTTCCGACATGTCGGTGGCCATGCTGGAGACGTCCCGCCACATCTGAGTGACCGCGCCGGTCATCGTGCTCATGTCGCTGCCCATGCGGAACATGAACAGGCCCATGCCGACAAAGGCGCCGGCGGCGGCGATGAGCAGCAGGCCGAACAGCCCGATCTGGGTGGTTTTCATGGACTGGCACTCCGGTGGTGGCTTCCCTGAGAGACTTCACCGCGCGCCGCGGGGGTTAAACCTGCCAAATGCCCATCGCCAACGTGAGCACGGATGCGAGCAGGCATGAGTGCAGGATCGAAACAGGTAAACGACCATGCGACTCGGTACAGCAGACAGGCAGGCGAACGCTGGGCATCAGAGCCAAAATTCCGGATACCGGCGTGCACTGGCGAGGTTGTTGACCAGCAGCGCGACCAGCAGCATCAGCAGCGCACCGAGCGTGACCGGGATCAACACGAACAGATAGCCCATCGCATGCACTTGCTCGGAGCCGATCACGGCGATCAGCGCGGTCGCGCCACCCGGTGGATGCAGAGTGCGGGTCAGATGCATCACCGCAATCGCGGTCGAGACCGCCAGCGCCGCCGCCAGCCAGGGTAGCAGCGGGCTGATCGCCTCGTTCAGCCAGGCCACCAAGGCGATGCCGAGGAAGCTGCCAAGCCAGGACCAGAGCACCTCCATGGTGTTGACCCGGGGCACCGCGCGTGGAGCCGCGCATCTTGCGCAGATAGCCAGCGACCGCGCTGATCGCCGAGATCGGCTTCGAGGAAGACCTGATGCGCCGGGTGATTGCCGGCACCATGGATCTGGCACTGATGTACAGCCCGCGTCAGGCCGCTGGCATCCGGGTCGAGTACCTGTTCGTCGAGACCCTGATCCTGGTTGGTCCGGACCCGGCGATCAGCAGCCGCTCGGCAGTCACAGCGTGAGTCTGCGCCAGCGGCTGCATCGATAGCCGCGGGTGCGGAGGAGTCTTCTTCTGGGAGTGATGAGTGGTAAGTGGTGAGCTTATGGCGCGATGCTACCGCGGAAGATGAATCGCCTGAGACTCAGGGTCACAGTCACTGAGCCGATTGGGCTCATGATGAGCTGGTATTGCCTGGAATCTTGAGCCGATGAAGCTGTCGATCATTATCCCAACCCTGAACGAGGCCGAGACCATCGGCGCCCTGCTTGGCGATCTCTCGCCACTACGCGCCGAGGGTGCTGAACTAATCCTAGTGGATTGCGGCAGCCGTGATGCCACTCTGGCAAGCGCGGTCGGTGGTGTGGATCAGATCCTGCACGCGCCGCGTGGGCGAGCGGCGCAGATGAACGCCGGCGCGCAGGCGGCAACAGGTGATCTGTTCTGGTTCCTGCACGCTGACACCCGTGTACCAGAGGACGCAATCGCAGTGCTGCAACGCGCTGCAGCGCAAGCAGGGTCCGTGCTCGAAGAGGCTTGGGCAGGCTTCTGGGGCCGCTTTGATGTCCAACTCTCGGGCCAGCATTCACTGCTGCGCCTGGTTGAGCGCGGCATGAATGCGCGCTCGCGCCTGACCGGCATCGCCACCGGCGATCAAGGCCTCTTCGTCAGCCGTGCCGCCTTCGAGCGCGTCGGTGGCTTCCCGCCGTTGGCGCTGATGGAGGATATTGCCCTGTCTGCGGTGCTGCACCGGCTCGGGCGCCCGGTCTGCCTGCGCGCGCGATTGCTGGCCTCGAGTCGGCGCTGGGAGCAGGGCGGCGTGCTGCGAACCATCCTGCTGATGTGGTGTCTGCGCCTGGCTTACAGGTTCGGCGCCGATCCGGATCGCCTCGCCGCGCACTATCATGGCCATGAGAAGACCCGTCCGAGCGGTCCTGACGGGCCATCGACAACCACCTGAGGAGACCCGGCCATGTTCGGCTGGCTCGACCACCTGCCGCTCGGCCTCCTGCTGATCGAGCCCGGACGGAGCCGAGTGCGAGTACTTCCTCTTTGATCTCCGCAGGCAAATGCTTCGTGGTCATGGGTGGCTGCGACGGTCGGCACAAAGAGCGGATTGATGATCAGGGTCCCTCGTTAATCGGGATCTGCAGCACGCGCGTTTCCGGCGGCAGGCAGCGCTCATCGCTGCAGGCTTGCAGGCGCAGCTCCACCGGCAGCCAGGCGCTGGTTTGGTCGGCGTCGTTCGACAGCGATGCCGACACGGGGCTCAGCGTTGCGGCGATCTGCGTCTGCCCCTCGTACACGGCCAGCGCCTCGCGCTGAAAGCCGAGCCTCAGGATCTTCGCGCGCGGGTAGTCCAGCCTGCCGATGCGCCAGGCCTGGTCGGTCTCGGGCAGGCGGACACGGGTCGCGATCAACGCCTGCTGCAGCGGCTCATGGGCGTTGATGTGCCAGCCGGGGGCCATGTCGAGCTTAAGCCGCAGGGTGGTTGAGTCGTCCGTGCGGCTCACCTCGCCCTGCAGACGAACCGCGCCACGGGCGGCGTATTGCCGTGGTCCGGTGTCGCCCTGGCGCAAGCGATTCAGCGCCGTCAGTAGTGACGGATAGGCGCTGGGTGTTCGCTGCACCCGGCCCGAGACCGCGCTCAGCAGTTCGCGAGCGCGTTGGCCATGGCTGAGGTCATCGGTGCGCTGATCCAGCGCGGCGAGCAGGTGCAAGGCCGCGGAGGTCGCCGACGGCATGGCGCCGTCGCTGAGATCCTTGGGACGCGCCATCAGCGGGGTATCGGTGCTCGCCTCGGCCATGAAGAGCCCGCCCCCTTCGGGGTCGGAGAAGCGGCTCCAGAGCGCATCCGCCAGCTCACGCGCCCGCTCCAGCCAACGCGGATCGGCGCTGGCGTCGTAGAGCGCGATGAGGCCCGCGCCGAGGAAGGCGTAGTCCTCAAGCAGCGCCGGCTGGCTCGCGCGGTCGTCCAGAGAGACCCGGGTGAGCTGGCCAGGTGCGGGGCGGGCCTTGGCCCAGAGCAGGTCCGCGGCACGCTCGGCGGCGGTCAGATAGCGGGGCTCGTCGAGCGCCGCGCCGGCCTCGGCCAGGGCGCTGATCATCATGCCGTTCCAGGCGGTCAGGATCTTCTCATCGCGGAGCGGATGCGGGCGTTCTTCCCGCACCTGATAGAGCGTTGCGTGGATGCCTGTCAGGCGCCGCTGCAAGTCGGAGGGAGCAATGCCTTCGGCCGCGGCGAAGGCCTCGAGGGCGACGGGTACGTGCAGGATGTTGCGTCCCTCGAAGTTGCCCGTCTCCGTGACCCCATGGAAGCGGATCGCCAAGTCGGCATCCTCGGCCGGCAAGGCGGCGCGCAGCTCGGCTGGCGTCCAGAGGAAGAAGCGCCCCTCGTCGCCGTCGCTGTCGGCGTCGGTGGCCGAGTAGAAGCCGCCCTCGGGGGAGGTCATGTCGCGCAGTACGTAATCCAGTGTGCGGCGGGTCACGCGGGCGAGATCCGGATCGGCGGTGAGCCGCCAGCCGGCCAGGTAGACCTGTGCGAGCTGGGCCTGGTTATAGAGCATCTTCTCGAAGTGCGGTACCAGCCAGTCGTTGTCGATGGCGTAGCGGTGGAAGCCACCGCCAACTTGGTCGTGGATGCCGCCGCGCGCCATGCGCTTCAGGGTGAAGATGGCGGCGTTGAGCGATGCGTCGTCGTCCGCGCGCAGGGCCTGATCGAGCAGCAGCCCGAGTTTTGGCTCTTGCGGGAACTTGGGCGCATGGCCGAAGCCGCCCTGCAGCTCGTCGTGGCGCGCGAGCAGCTCGGCCACGGCCTGATCGATGATCGCATCATCCAGCGCCGCGGCCTGGTCTTGTGTGCCGAGTGCCCTGCTGACGGCCCGAGCGACCTGTTCCGCCTGGGCGCGCAGCGCTTCGGGGCGCGCTTGCCAGAGGTCTCGCGCGCGCTCGAGCAGCTGAGTGAATTCGGCCGGCGGGAAATAGGTTCCGCCCTCGATGGTGTCGCCGTCCGGGGTCAGGATGCTCGACATCGGCCAGCCGCCTCGCCCGGCGAGCAGCTCGACGGCGGTCATGTAGGTCTGGTCGACATCCGGATGGACCTCGCGGTCGACCTTGATGGCGATGAAGTGCTCGTTGAGCAGCTTGGCGATGGCGAGATCCTCGAAGCTCTCGCGCTCCATCACATGGCACCAGTGGCAGGTGGAGTAGCCGATGGACAGGAACACCAGCTTGTTCTCGCGCCGCGCCTGCTCGAATGCTTCCGGTCCCCAGGGGAACCAGTCCACCGGGTTGTGGGCGTGCTGTAGCAGGTAAGGGGAGTTCTCCAGGATCAGGCGGTTGGTGAAGCGCGGTTGGCCGTCTGGTTGCAGATGCTCGGTGCGCGGCACATAGTCCGATCCCTTGGCCGCGAGCGCGGCATCGAACCGCTGTTGCAGCTCGGCCGGGCGGGTCGAGAGGGCCTCGGTTGATTCGGCCGCCTTGGACTGGGTAGCGGCAAGCAGTGCAAGCGTGAGCGTGAGCGCGAGCAGATAAGCGGCGGCCGGCCAGCGTCCGGTGTGGGTCGTCATGGCGTCGTCTCCGTGGGTAAGTTGTGGTGTCGTTCGTTGTTCCAGCCATCGGCGTCGGAGCGCATCGCGCCGACGCCTGTTTGATCGAGCCTTTGCGCGGCCGTGTCATCGGCAGCTGGCAAAGTGATCAGGCGCACAGTCAAGAAACTACCCTCTGCGCCAGGCTAGGAAGCGTTCCGCAAACCGCAAGGCGGCCTCGTGGCTGACCCGAACGCCCAATGCTTCCAGAATCAGGGTCGCACCGATACTGGACGCGAACGAGACCGCGATGGTTCCAGCCGCAAGCCCGAACAGCGCGCCGCTGGCCAGCGTCAGGATCGCCGCGCCGGGTAGCGAGAGCGCGGCCATCATCATGATTGAGCTGACTTGTGCCAGTCCGCGAACGCGCTTCAGTCAGCTTGAGCATGGGCCTGTTCGACCGGCCAGCCATGGGCTCGCCAGGCGGTCATGCCGCCCTGGATGACCTGCACCTGACCGAAGCCACGGCTGGCGAGCAGCGCCGCGGCCTTGGCCGAACGGCGGTCGGTGCGGCAGATCAGCGCGATCGGTCGCTCGCGGTTCGATCCGAGCGCTTCGATCCGTTCGGGGAGGTGCTCCAGGGGGATGTTGACGGCCTCGGCGAGATGGCCTTGATCGCCCACGAAATCCTCGGGCGTGCGCACATCGAGCAGCAGGAGGTCCTGTTCCCCGGCGTCGAGGCGGCGCTTGAGTCCCTCGACTGGTAGCATTGGTGGCTGCCGCAGCCGCGTGATCAACCGCGGCAGGAAGGCCACCGCGGCGAGCAGCGC
>CAZEZH010000038.1:0-24253 GCA_964516305.1 uncultured Halochromatium sp.
GCAAAACCAGCCGAAACGTCGCTGCGCCTCGGCACTGCTGGTCAGCCCCCAGACAATGGCTGCGGTGGCGATGCCGTTGGCGAGATGAAACACCGCCAGCAGCACGCCGATGAGGTAGAGCGCGAAGATCAGCGGCTGCGACAGCGCCTGTTGCATGTGGCCGAACAGATCCGCGCTGATCGCCGGATTAAACAGCCCTGCAATCCTAGTCAGGCCGACATGCAGCAGCAGGAACAGGATCAAGGCCAGGCCAGAGATCCGCTGCAGCCAGTAGAGCCAGTTGCGCAGATAGCCATAACGCTGCGGCTCGGCGCGTCCGTCACGGATGATCAGCAGCCCATAGCCGGCATGGAACAGCAGCGGCAAAGCGATGACGAAAAGCTCAAGCAGGAGCAGATAGTTCAGCCCTTGCAGCGCACCCACCACCTCCTCGTTGTAGTGTATCGCCCCAAACCGGGACTGGGAGTTCTCCCAGAGATGGAAGATCAAGAAGGCACCCACCGGCACCAGGCCGAGCAGCGAATGCAGCCGGCGCAGCAAGAAGTGGGGATTTTGGATAGATGCTGACATCGCAAACCCGGGCTGCTGTGTTAACCCAAGCATAGTCATTTGCGAAGCAGGTACTCTTGACGAGCCTCATCGCATGCGAATATTCGCACAAACTAACGGTACAAGCGCCCGCTAACCCTTCCTGCTTCCAGTTGCATACAATGATTACATTGACTCAGCTGAGGAGATCATGATGGCTACATCCGTTCGGCTACCAGACGCCACCGAGCAACGGCTGAACGAACTGTCCAGACAGACTGGCCGATCCAAAGCCTACTACCTTCGGGAGTTCATCGAGCAGGGACTCGATGACGCCGAGGACTACTACTTGGCCTCGGTCACACTGGAACGCGTGCGCAAGGGCGAAGAATCGGTGTCTTCCGCCGCGGATCTGAGGAAGGATCTTGGCCTGGACGATTGAGTACACCGACAAGGCCAAGCGAGCACTGAAGAAGCTCGACAAGCCAACCGCACGGAGGATTGTTGACTACCTAGACGAGGTCGGCACGCTAGACAGTCCGAGGAATCGCGGCAAGCGCTTGAGCGGACCACTCGGAGAGTTCTGGCGCTATCGCATTAATGACTATCGCGCGATTTGTACGCTCCAAGATGGCCGGATGGTGGTGTTAGTCCTTTTGGTCGATCACCGAAGCAAGGTGTACCGCGAGCACTGAGCGCCGGCTGCTGCCTAAACCCCATCAGGCAAACATCCATAAGCGTCTCGACCGCAACCTCAGTCGGTGAGTATCGCGCCACTGGTTGGCGACCATTCCATGGTCACCGGTTGGCCCCAGGTCAGCGCTTGCTCGGTGCGAGGTTGTACGTTAGTGAGCGTCATCTCAACGATCACGGAGCGCGCGTTGGCCTCAGCGCTAAGCCGCGCATCCTCGTCAGCGCTAAACCGCACATGGTCGTCAGTGCCAAGCCTCGCACCCTCGTCACTATCGAGCCGGGAACCCTCCTCAGAGGCGAGCTTGGTCGCGCCAGCATCCAGCGCCGCTGGCGTGCTCGCTTGCACCCGCACCCGATAGATCGAGACATCGCCGAGGTAGGCGATATCCTCCACCACTCCGGACAGGCGGTTCACTCCAGCATCTGAGTCTGCGTCACCGTCAGTGTTAGCGCTTGTGCTTGTGCTCGCATCTGCGTCGGCTCCATCGACTAGCGTCGCTTCAGAGGCTTTGGCCTCACAAGGACGCATCTTCTCCGGGCGCACGGCAACGCTCACCGGCGTGCCGATCGCGAATGGATGAAAGGCTTGCATCTGCATCACCGGACCGAGCTGCGAGGCCACGCGCACCTGATTCCCCTCCACCGCGACCACCTTGCCGGGGAACAGATTGACTGAGCCGATGAAGCGCGCGACCGCCTGGCAGTTGGGGTATTCGTAGATCGCCGTGGGCGTGTCGACCTGCAGGATCTGCCCGGCGCGCATCACTGCGATCCGGTTCGACATGGTCATCGCCTCCTCCTGATCATGGGTCACGGTGACGAAGGTGATGCCGAGTCGCTCCTGCAGGTTGACCAGCTCAAACTGGGTGCTCTCGCGCAAGCGCTTATCCAGTGCGCCCAGCGGCTCGTCGAGCAGCAAGAGCTTGGGCTGCTTGGCCAGGCTGCGCGCCAGGGCGACGCGCTGGCGCTGCCCGCCAGAGAGCTGATCGGGCTTGCGCCGCCGCAGCTCGCTGATCTGCAGCAGCTCGAGCATCTCCCCGACGCGCTCCGCGCGCTCGCGCCCCGGCATGCCTTCCTGCTTCAGCCCGAAGGCCACGTTCTGCTCCACGTTCATGTGCGGGAACAGCGCGTAGGACTGGAACATCATGTTCACCGGCCGCGCGTAGGCCGGCAGGTTGGTCACATCGGCCCCATCGATAAAGATGCGACCGGAGGTCGGTCGGTCCAGCCCGGCGAGCAGTCGCAGCAAGGTCGACTTGCCACAGCCAGAGCCACCGAGGAGCGAAAAGAACTCGCCGCGGTAGATGTTCAGGCTCAGGTCATCGACCGCATAGACCTCGCCGAAGCGTTTAGTCACCCGCTCGATGCGCACATAAGGCGCCGCGCGCGGGTCTTGCCAGGGCTCGGGTATCATGGGCTGCTCAACCTCAGGCGACTTGGACAGCTCAGGCAGCTATCGAAAACGCTTGTATCACAGGGCGCAGGACTTGGCCGCTCATGGAGCAGCAACAGCCTGAGTGTAAGAAGAACCACAGATGCACACAGATTTCCCCTGCTATTATCCGTGTTCAACGGTGCCCATCAGCGCTGCGCCTTAACCCGCGTCCAGCGCCGATTCAGGTTGCGAATCTCGCGGTCCGAGCGCTCATTCGGCACAAACAGCTGCGCCTTGACCGCCGCCGGCGGATAGATGCCCGGATCATCGCGCAGTTCGGCATCCAGATGCTCGGTCGCCGCCAGGTTCGGGTTGGCGTAGTAGACGTAGTTGGAGACCTCGGCAATCACCTTCGGCTCCAGCAGATAGGAGATGAAGGCCTGCGCCGCCTCCGGATGCGGTGCATCCTTCGGTATCGCCATCACATCGGTCCAGAGCGCCGCACCCTCACGCGGGATCAGGTAGGCGATTTCAGGCCCCTTGGCCTCTTCGGCACGCGCCTGCGCCTGTAGCACATCGCCGGAGTAGCCGTGCGCAATGCAGAGAGCGCCGGTTGCCAGATCACTGATGTATTGCGACGAATGGAAATAACGGATGTAGGGGTAAACCTTGTTCACCAGCTCGGTGGCTGCGTCCAGATCGGCCGGCTCCAGGCTGTTCGGGTCCTTGCCCAGATAGACCAGAGCAGCCGAGAAGACCTCGGTCGGATCGTCCAGCAGACTGATCCCGCAACCGGACAGTTTCGCGGCCTTCTCCGGGTCAAAGATCAGGCCCCAGGTATCCAGCTCGGCGTCGTCGCCAAGCGCCGCGCGCACCTTCTCGACGTTCAGACCGAGCCCAGAAGTGCCCCACATATAGGGCAACAGGTGAGCGTTTTCCGGATCGATCTCGGCCAGGCTGGCCATGATGTCCGGGTCCAGCTTGTCGAGCCCCGGAAGCTGCCCCTTGTCTAAGGGCCGATAGAGCCCAGCGGCGATTTGGCGCGCCGCGAATGGCCGTGCGGTAGGAAACACCAGATCGTAGCCGCTGCTGCCCGCGAACAGCTTGGCCTCGAGCACCTCGTTGGCGTCATAGACATCCAACACCGGCTTGATCCCAGTCCGCTCGGCAAAGCCTGACAAGGTCTCTGCAGCGAAGTAGTCGTTCCAGTTGTAGAGATGCACCTGCTGCTCCTCGGCCAGCGCCGAAGTCGATAGGGCAAACCAGGCCGCGAGCACTGAGAGCAAAACCAGGCAGCGAAGACGACGCGCGCGAATAGCGATGAACAAGGGGGTGACCTCCAAGCGAAGAGAGCAGCGGAAGCCGCCGCATGTCCGTGCAATGCTACTAAATCGGCGGCCCTGGCGCTGCGCGCTCAATGGATCATCGCTGAGCATGCGCTCTAGCGTTTCAGTCGCGCCCATACCGAACTCGAGCATCCCGCTCCCCTGCGCGGCAATGCCTAGATCGCCGGCCTGCGGGTCGCGGATCTACACAAGCCTGAAACCTTCGTTGTTGCGCCCAATGTCATTATGTGATCAACCTGAACGACTATACTCACGCCTGGGCGCCCTAACATCGGCGTCCAAACGCGGCAGGAGTTCTTGATGATCTCGACAGCTCGTCATCTGGCATTGGGTGAAGCCAGCCATAACCACGCCTTCACCGCCGCACAGCAGGCTGCTCGGCAGGCCAGCGACAGCCTTGGCGAAGCGGCGAGCTGGGCTTTGGCATTCTGCGGTGGTCGGCATGATCCAACAGCACTGCTCGCCGGTCTGCGCAGCATCTTGGGCGAGATCCCCGTGGTTGGCGGGAGCGCTGTCGGCCTGATTACTGCCCGAGCCGCAACCCTCACCGGTTTCGAATGTGGGCTCATCCTGTTCGGCGAGTCGTTAGCGCCGGGTGCCATCGTCTCAGAGACTGGGCTTTGTGACCCGCTGGACACGGGGAAACGGCTTGGGGCCGCGCTCCGCGCCGCCTGCCCTGAGGCCTCAACGATCCTGTTGCTCTACGACTCAGTGCACGCGACTTCGCCCTGTCAGTTGCATGTTGGAAGCCATCTCGTTGACGGTTTTCGGCAAGGGCTCGATGGACTCGAGGCAGCCGTGATCGGCGCCGGAACCCTTGGCGACCTGAACATGGAGACGAGCTTCGTCTTCAACGGCGCAGCTCCATGCCGACATACAGCGGTTGCCGTCGCCATGCCAACCGCGCTGCGCAGCCATATCCGGATCACCCATGGTTGCTACCCAGCGAGCGACTTCATGACCATCACCCGCATCGAGGGTGCCTCGGTGCTCGAACTCGACGGCCGGCCTGCCCTATCGGTTGCCGCCGAGCGCCTCAATCTCTCGCTCGCGGAGATGGTGCAGCTCTCTCCATTGACGCTTCCGCTGGCCCTCGGCGAAAAGCAGGGCCCGCAGTTCGCACCCTTTGCCGATGAGGCCTATAACAACCGCCTCGTCGTCGCCGCCGATGCCGAATCCGGAGCACTGATCATCTTCGAAGCCGATTTCGCTGTGGGTACGCGCGTACAGCTGATGGACATCGACCCGCAACGCATGCTTGACTCAGCCCAAGATCAAGCTGAGCACTTGCTTGCAGGGCTCGGCGTTGAACAGCCGGTCTTTGGGCTATACATCGACTGCGCTGGGAGATCAATGGCGTTTAATGGTTTGAGTGAAGATGAATCCGCCCCGATACGCTCGCTGCTCGGCAATTGCTGCCCCCTGCTTGGCTTCTTCTCAGGCGTGGAAATCGCCCCGATTCAGGGTCGCTGCCGCCCTCTCGACTGGACCGGCGTGTTGACCATCTTCACCGCCGCGCCGGAACACGGCCATCAGTAGTCGCATTGACTAGACGAATGACCATCGTTAGTGTTGGCTGAGTCTTTATGAGCGAGCGACTGCCAATGGACGATCACAACGCTCAAGAGGCCATCGACTTCTACCGCCAGCAGTGCGATGAGATCGGGGCGCGTCTGCTGCGGACCCAGGCCGATCTTAGGCTTGCGCGAGGCGATGCAAACCGCCAGCGCGTTATCACCAACATCATCCAGCATCTGTACCGGCTCGATGGGCTGGAGCCGCCAAACCAGGCTCCAGATCAATGGCTCGGCGAGAATCTGGTTGCCCTGCTGGTTGAATCGCTGCAGGTCGACTGCGCCGCCTTGCTGTCAGGAATCCAACAGCACAGACTCGTGGTTGAGCAGGCACTCGGCCTGGATGAACGCTTTCAACTGCCGTTCTCCCCGCCTTTGCCTGAGCAGGCGATCAGCTCAGACCCCGAGCAGATTGCAGCAGAGGTCCAAGCAGCGTTCGAGGCGCAAGGACTGCAGCGCTGGCTCTGGTCAGCCGCACCGCGAAGCGACCGACTGCTGCTGCTTGGCCACAGACGCCCGCACTTACTTGGGGTTGAGCTGGCCTTCGAGCCGGGCGATCAGGCCATCGCCGAGGCTGCGCTCGCGGTCTACCTCGCAATCATCGAGCAACGCAGCGCAAAACGCGCCCTGCAGAGCGCTCAGATCGATTACCGCACCCTGTTCGAAAGCGCACAAGACGCCTTCATCATCGTCGATAGCCACAGCAACCAGCTCATCGAAGCCAATCAACAAGCGCTGAACCTGCTCGGGACTGACTTCGATCAGATGCAGCGGCGTCCACTGATCAGCTGGCTCGACGAGCCTAACCCACGAGGTTGGCGTCGACGCTGGTATCGGGCCCTCAGCGGCCGAATCGTGCAACTCGAATGCCAGCTGCGAACCTACGCTGGGCAACGCTTTTGGGTCGAGCTGCGCCTCACCCGCATCGGCGCCTTGCAGCGCGGTCATCTGTTGCTGATCGGACACGACATCAGCAAACGCAAGCAGGTCGAGCTGAAGCTGCGCCAGTATGCGTTTCGCGACGAACTGACCCAGCTACCCAATCGCGCCCTGATGTACCGGCGCATCGAGGCCGCGCTCGAGCGTCAACGCCGAGAGCCGAGCTATCAGTTTGCCCTGTTCTTCCTCGATCTCGATCGCTTCAAGACCATCAACGATAGCCTGGGCCACAGCTTTGGCGACCGGCTGCTGACATTGATCGGCCAGCGCTTGAGCGGCCAACTGCACGAGGGCGACACCCTCGCCCGCCTCGGTGGTGACGAGTTCTTGGTCCTGATCAGCGACGTGGCTGACCCCGAAATGGCGTTGGTCATGGCCCAACGGCTCGAGCAGGCGTTGCGGACCCCCTTCACCGTGAATGGTCATGAGATCTTCACCAGCGTCAGCATCGGCATCGTGCTCGCCAACACCAGCTACACCCAGCCTGAGGCAATGCTGCGTGATGCCGATATCGCGATGTATCGGGCAAAACGGCATGAAGGCCGCGAGCGCCGCTACGCAATATTCAATCCCGCAATGCACGCCCGCGCGCTGGCGGACATGGAGTTGGAGCGCGATCTCAGGCGGGCATTGGAGCGCCAAGAGTTCCTTCTCTACTACCAGCCGATTATCCAACTCAGTGATGGCAAGATCACCGGCTTCGAGGCCCTGATTCGCTGGCGCCATCCTGGGCGTGGTCTGGTTCCCCCGAATCACTTCATCGCGCTGGCTGAGGATACCCTACTGATCCTGGATATCAGCCGCTTCGTGCTGGGCGAGGCCAGTAGGCAAGCATTGGCTTGGGCGGAGCGTTTCAGCCTGCCACCCACGGTGAACGTCAACCTTTCCGGCCGCCAGTTCATCAGCACCGAAGTCGCCGAAGAGACCAGCCGCATCGTTGCAGAGGCTGGCTGCCCAGCGGCGCTGATCAACATCGAGATCACCGAGAGCGCCATCCTGACCGATAAATCCCTCGCTTTAGCCGGCATGGAAGGTCTGCATGCCCAGGGCTTCAAGCTGAGCATGGACGACTTCGGCACCGGCTACTCATCGCTCAGCTATCTGCATGAGTTTCCATTCGACAGCATCAAGATCGACGGTAGCTTCGTCAGCACGTTGAACAGTGAGCCGCGCACCGCGGCCATCGTCACCGCCATCCTTGGACTTGCCGAAACCTTGGAGAAACGGGTGATCGCCGAAGGCATTGAGACACCCGAGCAGCTCGCCATTTTGCAGCAACTTGGCTGCGACGCTGGCCAGGGTTATCTGTTTTCGCCACCGGTTGATGCCGCGGCAGCAGAGGCCTTACTCAAGGACCCGCCCTGGCAGTAACCGTCGATCTAGCCTGACGTATCGATTTCAACAGGGACACAAAACCCAGATTCAGCCCTAGAAGGTTATAAGAAGGCGTGCCAACCACGACGACCTTAAATACTCGCTTCATTCTAGACGCATCAGTATCCTTCGGTGCAGACTGCGGCCTACCGGCGCGCTAGCGTCCACCCTGAAAACCTGAAGCCGATGCCACCATTCCTTGTTAAAAACCTCCTCCTGATGCTCAGTGCCGCCGTCATCAGTGGCTGCGCCAGCACCGGGCGCGAGCTGATGCCTACACCTGTTGTCTATCAGCAGCCGGGCGGCGCGCCACTGTTCGGATCAGAGCGGCAAGGCTCTCGGCACCCAGACATCGACCTGTTGTTCATCACCAACCGCGCGCCACCCACGGCCGAAGAGACCGACAGAGCGAAGGCCGACGGAAAGACCCTGGCCTATGGCCAAGCGCGTGCCCGGCGGATCGCCTTCGGCTCAACGCGGGTGCGGGTAGTACCCGCCTTGGATTGGCAGGCGCTCACCAAGCAGAGCCAGCTCGCCGAGCGCACCCGCGCCGTCGAACTGGAACTCGGCAAGGTACAAGAGTTGGCCGCCTTTCCAGACGAACCCTACAAGGTCGTGCGCGATGAGCGCGGCTTACTCATGCGTGACCGGACGGAGCTGGCTCAGCACGTTGCCGCCCGCGATGCACTCCAGGCCGAGGTCAAGCGGCGCCTTGAGCACTCGCCGACACAGGAAGTCATGCTCTATGTCCATGGCTTCAACGAGACCTTTGCCAGCGCCGCCTTCACCACCGCTGAGCTATGCCACTTCCTCGGTCGCGAGCCGGTCTGCGCGTTCTTCACCTGGCCAGCCTCGACCACCGGGAATTTCCTGATCTCCTACACCAACACGACCGAAACGGCGAGTTATGCGGTCGCGGATCTGAAAAAGACGATTCGCGCCATCGCCTCAACGCCGGGGGTTGAGGGTATGCACATCCTCGCTCATAGCCGCGGTGCCGCAGTCACCCTGAGCGCGGCCCGTGAACTGGCGCTTGAGGGGATTGCGGCGGGAAAGGAGCCAGCCAAGCTCTACAAGGTCAAGAACCTGGTGCTCATGTCACCAGACATCGATATCGACATCGCCTCGCAACAACTGACCGGATTCATCTCTGATCCAGACCTGGTCACGGCGTGGCCGGAGGCGCGACTGCCGCGCTCGCTCGATGGGCGATTGACGGTCTATAGCTCGCCAAAGGATCGGGCTCTGATGGTCTCGCGCATCCTGTTCCGCAGCCGCAACCGGGTCGGACAACTCGCCCCCGAGGACATCCCGGATGAGGCGCAGCAATACCTCGAAGCGAGCGGACACACCGACCTGATCGCCTACGAGGGCAAACGCACGGACCTGTTCGGGCATGGCTACTTCACCACCAACCCCAGGGTCAGCTCGGACCTGGTGCAGCTGATCCGATTCGACAAGAAGCCCGGTGATCCAGGCCGTGAGCTGATCCGCACCGGTCGAGTCACCTGGCGTATCCCAACCACCGTTGAAAGGCTGACCGGCACTGCTGCGGGAGACCAATAGACGGATGCTGAGCGCCCCGGATCAACTCCGCGCGCTGCTCAACCAGGGCGACCTCATCCCGATGCCCTGCTGCGGCGACGCGCTGAGCGCAACCCTGATCGAGCAGGCCGGCTTTCCACTGACCTTCATGTCCGGCTTTGCCGCCGCTGCGCAACGGCTAGGCGCACCGGATACCGGGCTGATGTCCTACGCCGAGGTCTTGGATCAAGGCCGCAACATCATCGAGGCCGTCGGCATCCCGGTGATCGGCGATGGTGATACCGGCTACGGCAATCCGCTCAATCTGCAGCGCACGGTGCGCGGCTTCGCCAAGGCCGGCTTCGCCGCGATCATGCTCGAGGATCAGGTCGCACCCAAGCGCTGCGGCCATACCCGAGGCAAGGCCGTGGTCGAGCGCGAGGAGGCCTTCGATCGCATCCGCGCCGCGGTCGAGGCGCGCGCTGCGGGCGCCGACATCCTGATCCTGGCGCGCACCGATGCACGGGCGCTGCTCGGGCTGGATGAGGCGATCGAGCGTGCCAACCGCTTCCATGAGTTGGGCGCTGATCTCCTGTTCATCGAGGCACCAGAGACGCGCGAGGAGATGGCGACCCTCTGCCGCGAGGCACCCGGCATCCATCTGGCGAACATGCTTGAGGGCGGCGCCACACCGATCCTGCCGCCAGCTGAGCTGGAGGCGCTCGGCTACCGGATCGCGGCCTATCCGCTGACCCTGCTCGCGACGGCAATGCAGGCGATGACCGAAGCGCTGAGCGAGCTTCAGGCTGGCCGCCATCCGCAACGGCTGATGGGTTTCAGCGAGGTTCGCCGCCGACTCGGCTTCGAGGCCTATGACGGCCAAGCAGCGCGGTTTGGCCGCAGAATTAAACAATAACGAGCGCGAGAAGGTTACTAGCAGCACGGCGCAAACGGCCATCGTTGGTCCATCATTGCTCCAGGTTATAGTCATTCGCCATGACTACCGGGCATGACAAGCTCGCGCCCTTAAGCCATTGTCGGCCTATAGTGTCTGGCGATCAGCTAGTATGGCTAAAACGCCAATCAGCTTGCCGGGTGGGTTACCCTAGGGGATCGATCTGCATTGCATCCTTTGCCCTGTTGTCTGAATGCCGCCCGATCCTCAGTCACCTGCCCCAGTGCACTCGCTCCGCGAGGTGCTCAGCGTCTGTCGGTTCACGCAGGCACCCGATCTCGACCTGCTCGACACCAGCCGCCTGACCGATATCCAATGGCGCGCCGACCGCTGCACGGCGAGTTCAATCCTCTGCTTCCAGCGCTTTGATGACGGCAGGAGCGATGCCGAGATCATCGAGCGGTATCTGCTGCACAGCGATTTCGGTGCCCTGGTGATCAATCGCCCGCTGGCTGGCACTCAGGATCAAGATGCGCGATGGGTGGATGGATCACGGCCGCGTGGACCACAGCCGGATGGGCTTCAGTCGGGTGGGCCATTGCAGGCGGGATCTAGTCAGGCGTGGTCTATGCCGGCTACTGCAGTGCAGACTGCACAGCTCGCAGGGCGTCCGGTCTTCGTCACCGCCCCGGACGCCTGGGGCGAGACCCTAGAGCGGCTCTGCGATCATTTCTATCCGGTAAAGCCCACGCATTGGCAGATCGCCGGAGTGACCGGCACCAATGGCAAGACCACCACGATCAAGTACCTGGAGTCGATCCTGCTCGCGGCGGAGCGACGCGTACTCAGCATCGGCACCCTGGGGCTAACACTGAATGGCCAACCGCAAGCCGAGACCGGCTTCACCTCACCGCCCTACATCGAGCTAAGGCGCATCCTCAACGACTGCCGCGCTCAGGCCGATACCTTGGTGATGGAGGTCTCCAGTCACGCGTTGCATCAGGGTCGCGTGCATGGGTTGCGCTTCGCGGCAGCGGCCTGGACCAATTTCAGCCAGGATCATCTCGACTACCATGGCGATGAGGCCAGCTATTTCGCAGCCAAGGCGCTGATCCTCGATCAGATCGCTGATGAGGTACCGCTGCTCACGACCAGCGTCGAGGTCGCGCAAAGGCTGCGCGCCGAGCGCGGACCCGAGGTGCCGGTCATGCGGATCGCGCCACCCTCATTACCCACTGAAGATTCGGACGACGCCGAGTCGGCGTCGTTGCTAACCGACATTGATCCGGTTTCGTGCGGGGATCGGACCGAGGACGAGCCAACCTCGGCAGTCGACCTCGCAAAACCGACGAATAGCCCGCCCGCTCCAGCCGCAGAACTCAGCGCCGAGGCCTTGCGAGCGAGCCCATTTCTCGCACTGGGCTACAACCGCGCCAACTATGCACTGGCCTGCGCACTGGCGACGCGGCTGCTCGGCACCGAACCGCTCGCGACCTGGCAAGCGCTGCAGCCGGTGCCCGGGCGTTTCGACTGCTATGTGGACCAGCATCGCACCATCGTCATCGACTTCGCCCACACCCCAGACGCGCTCGAGAACATCCTCAGCGCCATCCGTGCGGCCTTTCCCAGCGCCGGGGTGCTAACCCTGTTCGGCTGCGGCGGCGATCGCGATCGCGCCAAACGCCCGTTGATGGGCGCCGCAGTCTGCCGCGGCTCCGATCAGGTGATCTTGACCTCTGACAATCCTCGCTTCGAGGACCCGCGGTCGATCGTCGACGACACCCTCGCTGGAATGAGTCACTGCAACTCCTCGCCAACCGTGATCCTAGACCGCGCCGAGGCCATCACGAGGCTGTTCGACCGGCTCGCCGAGCGACCAGACAACGAGCCCTGGGTCGCGCTGATCGCTGGCAAAGGGCATGAGCCCTACATCGACCAGAACGGTGTCAAGCGCCCGTACAGCGACCGCGAGCAGGTGCTAAAGAACCTCCAGCGGCTCGGTTGGAACAGCTGACGCGACTGCCGGGTATCGAGAGGAGAAGGCTATGTCTGTCCATAAAGAAGCGAGCGAAGCTTTGCCTACTGCAGGCACAGCAACTTGCGTACCCTGGCCAACCGTCTCGGTCGCGGCTTCACCACCACCGTGCTCGGCTGCTCAAGCCGCTGGGTCATTCGCTCAAGATGACTGGAGCAGCCGATGAGACTCCTTTTCCCCGGTCTCCTAGCGATTCTGTTGGCACCGCTGCTGGTCAGTTGCGCGGGCGATGACTGGGGCGGCGGCTCCTCGATGACCATCAGCGAGTGCATGGAGCCGGCCCGCGCCGAGTCACGCGACATCCGCCGCAACCTCAGTCGCATCGAGCGCGCACCGCTCTGCTACCGGCTGCAGCAGGTACGCGAAGGCGGTTTTCGCTGGACCTTTCACCTCCTCGAGCATCAGCAGCATCCGCAGGGCCCATTCTGGGTCTTGCCGCATGACAACGAAGACACCGCCTTCGATGTCGCTGTGCAGGCGGTCATCGATTATGGCGGTGGTCTGCTGGCGGTGGATAGTGGCGGCCAGCGCAATTTCCTCGGCCAGGACCCGAATCGCAATTTCAGCCGTTCAAATGCTGAGTCCAAGGTCTGCCGCGGCCAACGCCGGCCAGCGCCTGGTTTCACTCAAGCGGTGCTGGATCATTACCGCGGTCGCCGCGGCCCGATCCTCGCGCTACACAACAACCACAACGGTTGGAGCGGCAATGGCGGCGCCGGCACCATCTCGCTCGCGCGGGAAAGCACCTCGCTGAAGGCTTATCCGGCCACCAATCCAGCCGCCTACCCAAGCCGCGGAAACAGTCGACTGCGCGACGAGGATAATCTGATCTTCATGGTCGGCACGCAACCACTCAGCGCCGATCCCGCTCTAAAACGCCGGGTCTCGGCGCTCAACGCCGCCGGCCTCAACGTGATGCACAAACAACTGAACGCCACCAATTTCGACTGTTCCCTCTCCGACTACGTTACCCGTCACCGGCTCGGCGAGTACTACAACATCGAGGCCGAGCACGGCGACGGACAGACCCAGCAGCAGATGGTCGAGCACCTGCTCCAAGTGCTTGGCACCCGGCCACTGCGGGCACAACGATCGACCTCACCATTTCTTCAACACTGATCAGATGAGCTGGCGCAGCCTCTATTCGACACCGGTCGGTCTCGCGCTCGGCGTGCTGCTCGCGCTGCTCTGGCCGGCGGGCGCAATCTGGGTCGGCTGGCTCGGTGAGGTTTTCCTATCACTGCTGAAGGTGCTGATCCTGCCGCTGATCTTGGTGTCGATCTATGCTGCGCTGGCGCGCGGCGCAGATCTGGCGCGGCTTGGTGGTCGTACGCTCGGCTTCTATCTGCTCACCTCGGCCTTCGCCGCCCTTAGCGGCACGCTGCTCGGGCTGTTGTTCTCACGCGGGGTCGCGCCGGGACTGCTGGACCTTGAGCCGATCGCCAAGGGCGGTGAGGTCTTCGGCGCCGGCTTCAGCCTGGAGCGGCTGATCACGAACCTGGTGCCCTCGAATCTGTTCGCCTCGCTGGCCGAGGGCAACATCCTGCACATCGTGGTGCTGGCGATCTTTGCCGCACTGGCCGCGCGCGGCTTGGAGCCAGCGCCGCGCAAATTCCTAGCCGATGGCGCCGAGGCGTTGAACGCACTGCTGATGCGTATGCTCACGGCCCTGCTGGCGCTAGCGCCAATCGGCATCGCGGCACTGGTTTATGCAAGCCTGGCCGGCATGGATTGGGCCAGCGTGTTGGCACTGCGACCCTTCGTCTGGGCGGTGCTGATCGCGGCGCTGCTGCATGCGCTGCTGTTCTTGCCAGGATTGCTCTGGCTGGGCAGCGGACGGCGTCCTTGGCGCTTCTTCATCCAGGTCCGCGCGGCGCTGGCCACGGCATTGGCGACGGCGTCGAGCGCCGCGACCTATCCGGTCTCGAAACAGGCCCTGGAGCAGAACGCCGGGGTGAGCGCGCGCACCACCAGCTTTACCCTGCCGCTGGGCGCGACCCTGAACATGGACGGCTCGGCGCTCTACCAATCCATCCTGCTGATCTTCATGGCCCAGCTCGCCGGCGCCGAGGTCTCGCTCTTGCAAGCTTTGATGATCGTGCTGCTGACCATGGCCTCGAGCGCCGGCACCGCCGGCATCCCCGGCGGTGGCATCGCGATGATGGCCTTCATGCTCGACCTGCTCGGGCTGCCGCAGACCTATCTCGCGCTCTACTTGGTGGTCGATCGCTTCTTCGATTATCCGATCACGGCGCTGAATGTTTGGGGCGACCTGGTGGTCGCGGCGCTAGTGGACCGCCAGGGGTCGCGGCAAGTTCGCCGAGAGCCAAGGCATGGCGCGACTAGTCGTTCACCATGATCGCCGAACCGGGTAGACCGAGGGCCTGTAACATGACCCAGCTTGCGCGGTACGGCAAAAGCCCTGGAGACAGTCAGGCCGGCGATCGTCGGCGCGAGCGGCAACGCGTCCGTCATCGAAGGGTCATGATTGGCCGTTAGCATCAAGGGTTTCGTCAGCACACCCTTGCTCAATCAGGCTTCCGAGACAAGCACCATGAAGCGTCAACCGATCCGTTCATCGACATCATCCGGCTTCCTCAGGCTGAGCCGCCGCGCGTTGCTCGGCCTCGCCTGCGGCCTATTCGCGGCGCCGCTGTTCGCACTCGATGCGCGCTTCAGCGATGCCGATGGCGATCTGGTCGCCGATACCCCAACCGATCCCGCCGAGCTGATCGATCCGAGCACCTTGGTGTTTGCCTACACGCCGGTCGAAGACCCGGCCGTCTACGCCGAGGTCTGGGACGAGTTCATCGAGCACATGGAGGCGGTCACCGGCAAGAAGGTGCAGTTCTACCCAGTGCAGTCGAATGCCGCGCAGATCGAGGCGATGCGCGCCGGCCGCTTGCATGTCGCCGGCTTCAATACCGGCTCGAATCCGCTCGCGGTCAACTGTGCGGGCCTGGTGCCGTTCGCGATGATGGCGGCCGAGGACGGCAGTTTCGGCTACGAGATGGAGATCATTACCTATCCCGGCAGCGGCATCGAGGAGGTTGCGGACATCAAGGGCAGCAAGCTCGCCTTCAGCGCGCCGACCTCGAACTCTGGCTACAAGGCCCCCTCGGCCATACTGAAGGCCGATTATGACCTGATTGCCGAGCGCGATTTCGAGCCGGTGTTCTCCGGCAAGCACGACAACTCGATCCTCGGCGTCGCCAACAAGGATTATCCGGCCGCGGCGGTGGCCAACTCGGTGCTGCGGCGGATGATCGCGCGCGATGTGGTCGAGCCCGATCAGGTCGTCAGCATCTACCAATCGCAGACCTTCCCGACCACCGGCTATGGCTACGTCTATAACCTGAAGCCCGAGCTGGCGGAGAAGGTTCAAGAGGCATTCTTCAGCTTCCCTTGGGAGGGTTCCAAGCTGCAGCAGGAGTTCGCGCAGTCCGGCGAGGCGCAGTTCATCCCGATCAGCTTCCTGGAGCATTGGGAGGTGATCCGCAAGATCGACGCGGCCAATGGCGTCTCCTACGACTGCAAGTAGCAGTGGGGCGTTGGACAAGCCTGGCGCAGACCCGCAGCCGTTGTTGGACATGCCTGCTATAGCCGCTCTATCTGATTGTCGAACAGAATCGACAGTAAAGCCCAGCGATCACGCGGCCTCAGAGTCGGGAGTCAGGGCGAACGACCATGCCAGTGCGCAGCCGTTGCACAGGTCTGCCACAAGCCAGCAACCGCTGGATAGCCCTGCCGCCAGCCTGCGGCTAGTCGGCCTGAGCAAGCGCTATCGCACCGGCGATCAGGCGCTCAGCGAGGTCTCGCTGAGCGTCCCGCCAGGTCAGGTGCTGGGGCTGATCGGGCCGTCCGGCGCTGGCAAGTCGACCCTGATCCGCTGCATCAACCGGCTGGTGGAGCCGAGCGGTGGCAAGGTGTTCTTAGGATCATTAGATGGCCCAGCGGCGGCGAGTACGACCACGACCGGTCCCAAAGCTGCCGCCAGCGCCGAAGGCGACGGCAAGGGCAATGGCAATGGCAACGGCAACGGCTCACCATATCCCGGGCAGGAAGTTGGCGCAGATGCCGGCTCATATTCCGGCTCATATGCCGGTTCACAGGCTAATTTGGGAGCTGGTTCAGGCGCTGGTTTTCATGCTGGAACAGGTGGCGAACCAAGACCAAACGCCACCAAGGGCGAAACCCTTACCACCTACAGCGGGATCGAGCTAACAGGTCTCGGACGGTCTGGGCTACGCCGAGCCAGGCGCCGGATCGGGATGATCTTCCAAGAGTTCGCCCTGGTCGAGCGCCTGACGGTGATGGAGAACGTCCTCTCCGGGCGGCTTGGGTATCTACCCTTCTGGCGCAGCTGGCTGCGGCGGTTTCCGCCCGACGACATCGCCAATGCCTACCGGCTACTGGATCGCGTCGGCCTCGCCGAGCAGGCCGACAAGCGCGCCGATGCGCTCTCCGGCGGCCAGCGCCAGCGCGTCGGTATCGCCCGCGCATTGGCGCAGGAGCCGGACCTGCTGCTGGTCGACGAGCCGACCGCCAGCCTGGACCCGAAGACGTCGCGTCAGATCATGCGCCTGCTGCGCGAGGTCTGCACCGAGCGCGGGCTGGCGGCGATCGTCAATATCCATGATGTCGCGCTCGCCCAGCAGTTCATGATGCGGATCGTTGGACTGCGGGCAGGCCGCATCGTCTATGACGGCCCGCCAGATGGACTCACGCCAGCGGTGCTAACCCAGATCTACGGCGAAGAGGATTGGGCAGCCGCCGCTGGCGACGAGGACGGCGATCCAGTCAACAAGGGAACGGATCAGGGGCCGAAGCCACCGACCGATCAGACCATCGTGCAGACGCTGTGAGTTCAGCCTATCCAACCCGTTGGCGGCGGCCACCGTTGATCGCCGATCCGCGACTGCGTTGGACGTTGACCATCATCGTACTGCTGTATCTGGTGATCGGCCTCGGCAGCTTGGAGGTGAACTGGGCGCGGGTGGCCGACGGCTGGGAGCGCGGGCTGCGCTTCCTGAGCGGCTTCCTGAGCCCAGACTTCGGCAGCCGCTGGAAGGATATCCAGCAAGGGCTGATCGAGAGCCTGACCATGACGCTGACCTCGACCCTGGTCGGCATCCTGCTCTCGATACCCATCGGCATCGGCGCCGCGCGCAATATCGCACCGCTGCCGATCTATCTGGCCTGCCGCGCAATCATCGCCGTCTCGCGCTCATTGCAGGAGATCATCGTCGCGATCCTGTTTGTCGCCATGGTCGGCTTTGGGCCCCTGGCCGGCTTCCTGACCCTCTCCTTCGCCACCATCGGCTTCCTGGCCAAGCTGCTCGCCGAGGATATCGAGGACATCGACGAGGCGCAGGCCGAGGCGGTGCGGGCCACCGGCGCCTCTTGGTGGCAGGTGTTGAACTACGGCATCCAGCCGCAGGTGATGCCGCGCCTGATCGGACTCTCGCTGTACCGGCTGGACATCAACTTCCGCGAGTCCTCGGTGATCGGCATCGTCGGCGCCGGTGGCATCGGTGCCACCCTGAACACCTCACTCGACCGCTATGAGTACGCCTCGGCGGCGGCGATCCTGCTGCTGATCATCGCCATCGTGCTGCTCACCGAATACAGCTCGAGTTGGGTAAGGCGGAGGCTGCAGTGAATGCAGTCTGGCGCCGCCGTACCCCGCGCCGGGATCTACTGAACTGGATCGGCTGGCTGTTGCTGGTGCTGCTGTTCGTGATCTGTTGGGAGATCATGACCCAGAATCAGATCTGGGCCTTCGTCTGGGATGCCCCGCGCCAGGCCGGCGACCTGTTCTCGCGCATGGTGCCGCCGCGCTGGTCGTACCTGGATCAGCTCTGGCGGCCACTCTGGGACACGCTGAACATCGCGACCCTGGGCACGCTGATCGCACTGGTGATCGCGGTGCCGGTGGCCTTCTTGGCCGCGCGCAACACCACGCCGAGCGTCACGCTGATCCGGCCGATCGCGCTGTTCGTGATCGTCGCCTCGCGCTCGGTCAACGCGCTGATCTGGGCGCTGTTGCTAGTCACCATCCTTGGTCCGGGTCTGCTCGCAGGCGTCATCGCGATCGCGCTGCGCTCGATCGGTTTCATCGGCAAACTGCTCTACGAAGCGATCGAGGAGATCGATCAGCAGCCGGTCGAGGCGATCCGTGCCACCGGTGCCGGTCCCGCGCAGGTGCTCGACTATGCGATCGTGCCGCAGATCCTGCCGGCCTTCGCCGGCATCGCGCTGTTTCGCTGGGACATCAACATCCGCGAATCGACCGTGCTCGGCCTGGTTGGCGCTGGCGGCATCGGGCTGCAACTGAAGTCCTCGGTCGACACCCTCGCCTGGCCCCAGGTGACGCTGATCTTCATCCTGATCCTCGCCACGGTGCTGATTAGCGAATGGGTGAGTGCCCAGGTGCGCCAGCGCCTGATCTAAGCTCCTGTCCTTCCTGCTAGGGCTCGATGTCCTCGATGAGCTCGAGCGATGACAGCTCGGCAACCCGCTCCGGCGGATAGCCGAGGGCGGCATAGTCGATGATCCCATTCGGCTCGTGGCAGGCCTTGCAGCTATGGCCCTTACGCTGGATACCGTGGTTGACCATCAGCGTACCCATCTGCCGCATCCAATGCGGTTCCACTTGCGGGCCGAGTTGGCCGTCCTCGGTCAGCGGATAGATGGTCTTCCAGCCACCCTCGACGCCAAAGTAGGCCATGAACTCATCCATCATGTAGAGTTTGAACGGCTCTTGGTACATGCGTTGGACGATCGGGTCTTGGATCGCCTTGGCCACCGAAGCCCGGGTATCGCCGGTCTCGTAGTAGGTGGCGTAGTCGAACGGTAGGATCATCGCGCCAAACGGTCCCTGATTGTTCATGTCCTCGAACATCATCGCGTTGAAGGGCTTGAACGGATAGATGCGGCTCTCGCCGTCTTCCATCGCTGTGCGCAAATTCTCGCTGACCATCTTGCGACGTTTCTCGAGCATCTCGGGCGAGAGCTGCGAGAGCGGATCGGTGGCCTTCTCGACGTAGCGGTCGACATCGATATCCGGATATTGCTGTTTTAGCGCTTGAGCCTGGGCGCGCACCGCGGCGATGACCTCCGGATTGTCGATGTGCGCGATCTGCTGCATCAGCGGGTCATAACTGCCATCGCCCTCCGGGTTGCTGCCCAAGGCGTTGGCCAGGAAGGTGCCGTTGCCATTGAACCAGAGATAGATCATGCCGTTGCCGGGCTCGCCGGAGCGATAGATATCAGTCGGCGTCCAGATGCCCTCCTCGGCATCCCAGGTTGGATGCACCCAGTCGCGCAGCACCACGTTGTTGTCTTGCAGCTGAGTGATATGGCAGGTCTCGCAGGCCAGCCGCGCGACATGGCCGTTGAGCAGCGCGCGATGATCGGAGAGGTTATGCGGGGCTCGGGAGTGACAGCTTTCGCAGGTCACATCTTTTTCTGGCAGATCGGTCGCAACCAGATCGACCCCCTTGCGCCCGCGTGGGATCTTGTGGCCTTCAGGTTCATGGCAATCTGTGCACTTAATGCCGGCGGCCGCATGGACGTCATCCTCTGGGCTGAACGGATTGCCGCGCTTGGCGCCGCTGTGCAACAGCCGCTGATGCTTGTCGCCCAAGTGCTTAGCGGCAACGTTATGGATGTAGGCATCACCGCCCATGTTGTGCTGATGGCAGTTGAGGCAGTTCTGGTTCGTGGCGCGACCGACGGTCATCGCTGATCGCATGCTTCGATCCTGGTTCCAACGCAGGCCGGTCTTATCTTCGATCACATAGCGCTGATCCATGTCGTATTCAGCGGCATGGCAGATCAGGCAATCGATGCCCTGCTTGGCCTCATCGGGCACGTCCCCGACCGGCATCATCTTCTCGGTGGCCGGATGGTAGTTGCCGCCAATATGGCACTGGCCACAGCCCTCGCTGCGCATCACGATATCGTCGCTGGCGGCATCTCCATGACCGCCGTCAGCATTCGCCGTGAGCGTCGGCCCGGCCTCTGATGCAACAGTCGAAGCGCTATCAGCGCCTGCGTCGATCGGCGAGGACTGGGCCCCAGCTGCGAGCGCATGCTCGGGCCGGCTCTCGACCAACGCCGCCCAACCGGTCCAGGAGAAACTGCCAGGGATACCGCAGGCGCGGTTAATCTTACCCACCGGGATCTTGCGCGAACCCTCGGCATTGACTTGGCGGCCGTCATAGCCGTAGGTGGAGAAGGCGCCACCCGCGGCACTCTGAAACTTGAAGTGCACCGTGTTGACGATGTTCTCCAAGGTGTCCACCGTCTCGACCGTCCCGTCCTCATGGCTGATGTCGATGGTCGCGTGGCATTCGAGGCAGGTCTCGGGGCCTTTGTACTCGCGGATGCCCGCCTGGCGGAAATACTCGATGTGCTGGTAGTCAGCCTCTTCGAAGAACGAGGGGGTATTCATCAGGATGTCGATCTTGACATCGCGCGCGAAACTGTCCTGATCCTGACGCACGGTTGCCGCAGCCCGCTCGCGGCGAGTTTGCTTGGTCAGCTCCTGCGCCAATTGCTCGAATTCCGCATCGCTCAGTTTGCGCGTGTCATAGGTGAGCGGCGCATTCTTCACGCCGGTGTAGGCATCGAAGAACAGCGGATAGACCACCTTGTAGAGCACCGCTGGCACCAGGATGACGGCGAGCACGATCGCGATGCGGCGGCGCGTCTTGGTTGCGAAGAGGGAGCGGATGTTCATGATCTTGAGTCTCGGAGAGTGCAATGCGGGGATCAAAGGCGGCCCGTGGACCAGCGCAACGAGCGTCGATGCGAGTGCGGCGATGACGCAGAAGGCATCAGCCGCTCGAGCGCTCCTTGTGCCAACCGGTGATCATCGCCTTGAGATTGGTCGTCGGCGTCTCGCCGGTGGTGATGATGTAGACATGCACGATCAGGAACAGTGCCAGCATCCAGCTCGTGGTCAAATGCACCATCGCGATGATCCAGACGGTACCGACTCCGAACAGCGTCTCCGGCAGCGCGTTTGAGAACAGGAACGACCAGCCGCTGAGGATCAGGATCGGCATCAGCCCAAACATCACGCCAATGTAGCTCAGGGACTGCAAGGCATTGAGCTTATGCTCGGGGCTGACATGAAACGGATGCGGCGCGCCGACGAAGATGCCGTGGAGGTAGTAACGCGTCTGGGCGATCAGCGCCTGGGGCAGCGTGCGGATGTTGATCAGGTAATGCTTTCCGTTACCGCCCCAGATGTTGCCCGCGACGAACGCGAGCCAGGAGAAGGTGAGCAGGACACCGCAGGTGTTGTGCACTGGCACCGCAGTGTCGAAGGGCACCAACCAATGCAGGCTGTAGTGCATGCTCACGCCGGTCACGACCAGGATGAGAAACAGCAGCGCGTTGACCCAGTGCCAGAGCCGCAGCCAAGCCGGATAGAGATAGAGCGCGGTCATTGCGAGGACTCCCGTTTGCGATAGGCGCGGTAGCGACCGTAACCGTGAGCGGCCACGCCGAGCAGGGTCAAGAAGATCACGATCAGGCTGATCCAATCCAACAGACTGTTGCGCGACATGCCGACGATGTAGGACTCGTTATAGAGTGCCCGCGAGAAGAACCCTTTTTGCTCGCGCTCCTGCGCGGCCCGGTAGTTGTACAGCTGGCTCAGAAGCTCCGAGCCCTTAGTATGACATTCCACACAGAGCTGATTGCTATCGGCAGCGGCCAGCAGGTTGTGCGAGGGCCGCTCCGGCACCCGCCCTTCCACCGGCGTGTGGCAGTCCAGACAGCGCACCGAACTCCAGTGTGCTTGCGGCCTCGGCAGCCATTCATGCCCTTTTGGCACCGGCGTGAGCAGGTCCTCATGGCAGCTCAGGCAGGTCTCGTTAGTCTGCGCGACCACTTCGGCGATCGGCTCGCGTCCGCCGGCCGGCTTGAAGGTATGCGCGTTATGACAGGAAAAACAGGAGAAATCTTCGACGCCCTCGGTCACATGAACGCTCTTCTCGTACTCATGCTCGAGTCCGATCAGGTTCGGCGCGCCCTCGTCTTGGTGTTTTTCATGACAGCCCACGCACTGCAAACCCTCATCAGCGCTACTGGTGCGATGCGGATAATGCCCGTAGCCGCGCGCATGACAGTCGCTGCAGGCTAGCTCGGCATGGACCGAATGGTTATAAGCCTCGGTGTCGATCGACAGATTGACGATCTTGCGGGTGTCCCGGTCGAGGTAAGCCATGGTCTCCATCCAGTGGCAGCGCATGCAGTCCTGGCTATCGTCCTTGAACAGGCCCTGCTGGCTGCCGGTCTGCGACGAACCATCACTGGCAACGGCACCACCAGCGCTCGGCAGCATCGCCAACACCAAGAGGCAGAGCATGACCACCACGCGCATTGTTGTGCCGGTTGTAGGCGCAGGCGCAGGTCTCGAGCTAGTATCGAATAGTTGAGAAAGAGACATCAGTGTTGCTTCTCGATGTAGAGACCGTCGGCTAGTGACGAAGATCCACGATAAGCGGGCGCGACGTCAAAAGTGAATGATACGACGCAACAAAGCAGTCCCCACCGAGGAGGCCCGCGACGATAATGAGCGGTCTTGTCTTCAACGCTGACGCCCAAAACGCAATCGCTGCCCCCGAACCTGGTCGTAAACCCAGCCTCCCGCCGGCCCAGACTCGAACGCAACCTCACCATTGACCAGCGTCATCATCACCCGCGAGCGGAAGCGTCGCCCCTCGAATGGCGACCAGCCACATTTGGCCAGCACCTGTGCTCGTTCGACCACATAGGGCGCGTCGAGATCGATCAGGGTCAGATCAGCCCAGTAGCCCTCACGCAGGTAACCGCGTTCCTGGATGCCGTAACACTCGGCAACCGCATGACTGGTCTTGGCCACCGCCTGCTCCAGCGTCAGCCAGCCATCGTGCACATGCTCGAGTAGCGAGGGTAGCGCATCCTGCACCAGCGGCAGCCCGGCCGGCGCATTGAAGTAGCGCTGGCCCTTTTCATCGAGCGTGTGCGGCGCATGATCGGTGGCGACCACGTCGATGCGATCCTCGGCCAATGCGTTGAGCAGCGCCTCGCGGTCCTCCGGGCGTTTGATGGCCGGGTTGCACTTGATCAGGTTGCCCTTCTCGGCATAATCGCGCTCGTCGAAGTACAGGTGATGAACGCAGGCCTCGGCCGTGATGCGCTTGCCAGCGATCGGCCCAGGGCTAAACTGCGCCAGCTCCTTGGCAGTGGTCAGATGCAGCACATGCAGGCGCGCGTCATGACGCCGCGCCAGCTCGATCGCCAACGACGACGACTTGAAGCAGGCCGCCTCGGAACGGATCAGCGGATGCGCCGCGATCGGCACGTCCTCGCCGTAGCGGGCGCGGTACTCGGCCTCATTGGCGAGGATCATCGGCGTATCCTCGCAATGGGTCGCGATCAGCAGCGGGCTCTCGCGGAAGATGGCATCGAGCGTCGCCTCGTCGTCGACCAGCATATTGCCGGTCGAGGCCCCCATAAACACCTTGACCCCGCAGCTCTGCCCGACCTGCACCGAGCGGATCGCCTCGAGGTTGTCGTTGCTGGCGCCGAGATAAAAACTATAGTTGGCGCGCGAGACCTCGGCGGCGCGGGTATGCTTGGCCTCAAGCGCCTCAAGGCTCAACGTCGGCGGCTTTGAGTTCGGCATCTCCATGAAACTGGTGATGCCGCCGGCCACCGCAGCGCGCGATTCGCTGGTGAAGTCGGCCTTGTGGGTCAGACCCGGCTCGCGAAAATGCACCTGATCGTCGATCATACCGGGGATCAGCAGACGCCCTGCGGCATCGATCACGCGGTCAGCGCCACGGCTGCTCAGATCAGCGCCAATGGCCTCGATGCGGCCATCGCGGATCAGGATATCGGCCTCGAAGCGGCAGCCTTCGTTGACGCAGTCGGCATTGGTGATCAGTAGGCTGGGCATGATGGTCTCCG
>CAZEZH010000039.1:0-24218 GCA_964516305.1 uncultured Halochromatium sp.
CGGACACGGAGGCGTTGCCGAGTCAGGATCGATTTGGGGCGAACCCTGACGATGAGGCCAATCGGCCTGGGATAGACGTTGGTGACTCCGAGGGAGTCTTCTGCACGAGGCAGCGAGTGGCTACGTTGATGGCGAGCGACCAGCGGCTTCACCCTGCCGCACGGGTATGGGGGAAACGCTAGCACCGAGGATGCCGGGAGCGCAAGCATTTTCGATGATGATCAAGCACCTATCGCGAATGAGTGGCCAACATCGGTGTCTTTCGCTGCGGCCGTATAAGGATGACTGGCGTATCGTTGCGTAGTGATTCCGCCGACGCCTTCACACTCAGAGAACCTCGCGATGCTTGATCCGCTGCCCGCCTTTGTCCTCGACCTCTATGCCCGAGGGAGCAGAAGATCGCGTCCCTGTTGGTGCAGCTCGTCGATCAGCTGCAGGATCTTCAGTGATCAGCTGTTGGTGTCCTTGCCCTTCCTGCTGAAGGATCTGTTCAAGCGGTCGTTTCCGAGCGCCCTGTGGGGTCCGGATGTTCGCTGTTGGGTTATCCCGTTGGAGCAGGCGGAACGGCTGAACCAGTGGATCAGACTCGTTGAGCGCTCAGGCCTGCTTGAGGAGATTCGCGCCATCGAACGACGCTTGCCTGAGACTCAGGAGGCGCAAGCACTGAGCGCCGAGCTGGATCAGCTCAGGGACGAGATTCGTGACTCGCTTGAGGAGACGATCAAGAAAGACCAGCGTTTGTATCGGAAGCACTTGAAAGCGGAGATGACGGCGCTGAAGCGCGATTTCGCGCAGTTGCGGGCTGCGCATGCGCGTCACATGCAGAATGAGCAACCCATTCCGGATCAGTCGGTGGCACGCGATTCCGCCGCAAGCGCGTATGCCTCTTCAGCGGAAGAGCGCTGATCTCAATCACCACCGCCTCAAAGCTGGTAGCCCATGCCGCGATAACCCTGCATCCGTTTGTCGAGCATCCGCGCCAGCATCGGCACCTGGCGGTCGACATAGTCAATGACGCGCACTTCGGTCTTCGCCTCATGCCGCCGGTGCAGGCGCCCGACGTATTGGACCAGGGTGCCTTTCCAGGAGAACGGCATCGCCAAGAACAGGGTATCCAGACGCGTATCGTCAAACCCCTCGCCGATGAACTTGCCGATGGCGATCACCAACCGTGGCTCACTGGCCGGGATCGATGCGAGCCGCTCGACGGCGGCCTGACGGTCCTTGGTCTTCATGCCGCCCTGCAGCACGATGAGGTGCTTCGCCACGCCCGTCAGCTGTTCGGCGAGGCGGGCCAGATGGTCTCGGCGCTCGGTCAATAGGATCGGCGAGCGCCCTTCACTCAACGCCTGCGTGACGTCGTGCAGAATCATCTGGTTGCGCGCATCGTCCGCGGCGAGTTGGCGGTAGAGCTCCTGGATGCCTATGTCTGCGTCCGCGTCGGCGAGCCGGAAGTCGGTCTCACGCAGGATCAGCCGGTGCGCAAAGGGTCGCGCTGCAGCCTGGTGCTTGGCGTCGATGGCAAAGCGAACTGGGCCGAGTTGGAGTGTCAGGATCGGATGGTGCCCATCGCGTCGCTGCGGCGTTGCGGTGAGCCCGATGACAAAGCGGGCCTTGACCTCGCGCATCACCCGCTCGAAGGAGACGGCCGGCACATGGTGGCATTCATCGACGATGACCTGGCCGTAGCGGGCGACGAGATCATCGACGCTATCTTTGCGCACCAGGCTCTGGATCATCGCGACATCCAACTGGCCATTCGGCTTGCGCTTCCCGCCTCCCACTTGTCCAATCTCACTGGGCGCCAGACCGAGGAAGACCGCAAGCTGCGCGACCCACTGCTCCAGGAGTTGAGTGCGGTGCACCAGGATTAGGGTACTGCTTCGTCGTCTCGCCAGCAGATTGACGCCAATGACGGTCTTGCCTGATCCGGGCGGCGCGATTAGCACGCCGATGTCATGGGCGGCCAGGGTCTCGACCGCTTGCGCTTGGAGCGCTGTTAACGCCCCTTGAAAGGCAACCTCGAGCGCTGCTCCATCGGTTCGCTGATCGTCGATGATGAGTTCGACAGAGTGCTCACTGAGCAACGCTTGCAGTGCATCCAGACAGCCACGCGGCAGGCCTAGATGCTCTGGATGTTCTTCGGCGCAGCTGATGATGCGCGGTGTGAGCGCTGTCGATAGGCGCATGGCCTGCTTCTTGTAGAAATCAGGATTCTGAAAGGCCGCGAGGCGTTTGATCTGATTGATGAGCACGGACGGCAGACCAGCGGTCTCGACGAACAGGAGCTGAGAGGAGACAGCGCGAATGTGCGGCGGGAGCTTCTCAGTGATGTCTAACCGAGGCGCTCGGTGAGACGGTGGGCGCCGCCAAGGAGCCGTCGTCTCCTCATCATCGCCCAACTCACCCTGGCGAACGCCGATGATGTGTCCGCGCTCAGTGGCCTCTTGTACGAGGGCGTCGACCTCATCAGGACACAGGCGAGGAATCGAGGCGAGAAAGCCCCACTGATCTTGATATGGCGCTCCCTGCTCGTCGATGAAGACGCTGTGTCCTTGCTGCCGGGGCTCGTGTTGAAAGGGCAGCGCGATGAGATTCCCGAACCCGCCTTTGGGCAGGGTGTCTTGATTGGGAAACAGGCGATCATACGAGGTCATCGGCAGTTCATGCCGCCGCGCCATGGTTTCAGTGAGGAGATAACAGCCGAGTTTCCGGGCTGTCGTCGCCGGCACCGGTGCGTTGAAGAAGATCCAGAGATGGGCACCGTTGCCGGAACGAGAACGCTCAATGGCATGAGGAACCGCTCGGTTCCGGCAAGTCTCGGCAACGGCGGCGACGTCGTTCTGCCAGCCAGCCTTGTCGAAATCGATCGCGAGAAACCAACAGGTTTCATCGGCCAGCATCGGGTAGACGCCGATGACATGACGCCCTTGCAGATGGTCGCGCACGACCTGTTTGGTGACGGGGAGGAATGCCTGATGTTGGCAGTCGCCGCATTTGACCTTGGGCTTGGCGCAGAGACCACGCGCCCACTCGTTGCCACACGCCGGTGAGTAGCCTTTGCGTCCCTTGCTCGCGTTGATCCAGAGCTTGGGGTAGACATCGCTGCGGCCCCGGAAGCGATCCATGAACAGTGCGATCTTCTCGTCAGGGGTCGTTGGGGCTGGATACTGCGGGGTGGATGCAGGCGCTTGCCAATCTGCTCGATCCTGAACTCCGGTTTCTGAGCGCAGCTGTTGGCGCAGATCGGTGAGTTTGCGGGACAACTGACCCCGTTCGTGCTCAAGCTCCGACAGTCGCGCTTCCGCACGAGCGATCTCGTCTTCGAGACTCTTTCGGTGACGACGGAGCATGAGCGCGATGGTTCAGCGACGGGTTACTGAATGCTAACGCTTTCCGTCAGTGCGACCGTTAGTTTTTCGACTCGACGTCGGGGAGAGATGGGACTGGATGCGGCAGTCGATGTCGGACGGGGAAGTGATTTGGTCCAATCAGGGCCATCCTCTTCCGAGGAGACGCAGGGGAGGAAGCCAACGCCCTAACGGCTACAGAACGGCTACCAGAGGGACATGAGCTAGAAACGGCTACCGGAAATTTTTCGTTAAGTTGTTGTTTTTAATGGAGCTGGCGGACGGATTCGAACCGACGACCTGCTGATTACAAATCAGCTGCTCTGCCAACTGAGCTACGCCAGCGATGTGCGGATGAAGGCAGGAGATAGAGTGTAAGCGAGGCGCGGCTTAACCTCAATCGATAGAAGCGGTTTCGAGCTGGACCTAAGCCTGGATCAGTGTTGGGCAACGCGAGCGAGTCCTAAGAGGACGAGCTCTGGCTGCCGTTGCAGCGGTTCGCTCAGCAGCGGTGCAAGCTGCTCGGCATCGCCGCCAGTCAGGATGAGCCGTGGAAGCATGCCCGTCTCTTGGCGCAGATTGTCGCGTAAATGCTCGGCAAGGGCTGCTGGGGCCTGAAGGCTGGCGGCAACGATGGCTGGGCCGGTGTCGGTTGCCCAGGGGTCTTGCAGTCCTTGACGCTGATCCGGCTGGGTCTGATGCGGTGGTAGGCGTGTGCCTCGCAGCAGGCTCTCGCGCAGCAGGCTGATGCCGGGCAAGATCTGGCCACCGCGGTGGCGGCCGTCGGCAAGGAGCGCGTCGAAGGTGATGGCGGTGCCTGCGTCGATGATCAAGGTTGCGCAATTGCTGTGCCTCTGGAGAGTCGGTACTGGCGGCGTCTGTTGCTCTCCCGGCCCTTGCCAGTCCTGGCTTCGGGCAATCCAGTGAGCACCGATCAGCGCCAGAAAGCGATCGACGCCAAGCCTTTCCGGATCCGCGTATGCAATCTTGACCCCTTGCGCCTCGGCTGCCGTCTTGATGCGCGTCAGCGGACACTGCCAGTAGGCGGCGACCGCGGAGGTCACGGCGTCGACGACGGCTTCGGGACCGACACTGGCGAGCAGCACCTGATCAATCCCTTGCAGCTGCTCCCAGCTGGCGAGGACGTCGATGGGCAGCGCGCCGAAATGCCGTGCGGCGGACATTGGCCCTGGCGTATCGCCTTGCAGCAGCGCCCACTTGAGGCTGGTGTTGCCGATCTCGATTAACAGTTTCAACGGTTGCTGGCCCTGCCGACGAGCAAGAGGTCAGCCACGCGAGGCGGACGCTCGATGCGGCTAGATTCATCGCAGGGCTGCGCCCTGCTGGGCCACTCCTTAGCCAGACCGCTCACCTGCGCTAAAGGACTCACTGTTGCCGGGCGCTCAGGCTGGTGGTCTTCAGCTCGTCGGCGTCTGCGAGCCATTGCCGCAACCGATTGGCGTCGCCGATCGGAGTGAGTTTACCTTGGGCGTTGAGGAAGATGGCGTAGACGCGCCGGTCTTTGATCACCGCCTGCATCACCAGGCAGCGCCCGGCCTCGTTGAGGTAGCCGGTCTTGGAAAGCTCCACTGTCCAGCGCTCGTCGCGGGTGAGTGGATTGGTGTTGCGATACGGCAGCGGCCCTCGCCCAGCGTGGGGGCTGACCTCGGTCTCACCGGTGGATGTGATCTCGCGGATCAAGGGGTAGCTGGATGCGGCATTGATGAGGCGCACCAGATCTTCAGCCGTGGATTGGTTACCGGCGTCGAGGCCGCTGGTGTCGGCGAAGCTGGTGTCGCGCATCGCAAGGGAGCGCGCCTTCTCATTCATGGTTTCGACAAAGGCCGGCGTTCCGCCGGCAAAGGTGGTGCGACCAAGGGCCGCTGCGGCGCGGTTGTCTGAGGACATCAGTGCTGTGCGCAAGAGGTCGAGCCGCGTCAGCCTGGCCTCGCCGATGCGAAGCCGAGAGCGGCTCCAGCGCAGCCGATCCCGATCCGCCTCGGTGATGGTGATGCGATCATCGAGCGGAACATCGGCGTCGATGACGACCATGGCTGTCATCAGCTTGGTGATCGAGGCGATCGGCCGGACCTCGGTCGGGTTGCGCTCGAACAGCCGGTTGCCTTCATGATCGATGATCAAGGCGGCTCCAGAATGGATATCAGGGCCCGCGGCTTGCGCGCTCAGCACAACCAGTAGCAGTGTTCCAAGGGCAGTAACCCTATACCGGCTCAAACAGCGAGAAGACATCTGAGGACATTTCCCTAGGTGTCGGTTTCAAAAGGCAGACCTTAAAAAATATTATGGCACATTTTTGCATCGATCAATGTTGCATTTCTGGTACTTTAGCCGGGTCTTAGAAACAAAAAAGGCCCCGCCGAGGCGGGGCCTTTAGGGATGGCGACCAGTTAGCGGGCCTGAGGAAACAGGCCTACTCCCGGCCAGGGCCTTACATCATGCCCATGCCACCCATGTCGCCCATGCCGCCGCCAGCTGGCATCGCTGGCTCATCCTTCGGCTCTTCGGCCACCATGGCCTCGGTGGTGATCATCAGCGCGGCAATCGATGCGGCGTTCTGCAGCGCGGTGCGAGTGACCTTGGTTGGGTCGAGGATACCCATGTCGACCAGGTCGCCGTAGTCGCCGGAGGCTGCATTGTAGCCGTAGTTGCCCTCGCCCTCGGCCACCTTATTCAGCACCACCGAGGCTTCGTCACCGGAATTCATGACGATCTGACGCAGCGGCTCTTCCATCGCACGCAGCGCGATCTTGATGCCAGCATCTTGATCGTGGTTGCTACCGGTGAGGGTACCGCGGATCTTGGTCAGCGCACGCACAAGGGCGACACCACCGCCGGCGACGATGCCCTCTTCCACCGCGGCACGGGTCGCGTGCAGGGCGTCCTCAACGCGCGCCTTCTTCTCCTTCATCTCGACCTCAGTCGCAGCACCGACCTTGATCACGGCGACACCACCAGCCAGCTTGGCCAGGCGCTCTTGCAGCTTCTCGCGGTCGTAGTCGGAGGTGGTCTCCTCGACCTGGGCGCGGATCTGGTCGCAGCGGCCCTTGATCTCGGAATCGGAGCCGGCGCCGTCGATGACGGTGGTCTCGTCCTTGCTGATCTGCACGCGCTTGGCCGAGCCCAGCTCGTTCAGCGTGGCCTTCTCGAGCGACAGACCGACCTCTTCGGAGATCACGGTACCGCCGGTGAGGATGGCGATATCCTGCAGCATGGCCTTGCGACGATCACCGAAGCCCGGCGCCTTGACGGCACAGACCTTGATGATGCCGCGAATCGAGTTGACGACCAGGGTGGCCAGGGCCTCACCCTCGATGTCCTCGGCCACGATCATCAGCGGACGACCGGCCTTGGCGACGGCCTCGAGCACGGGCAGCAGATCGCGGATATTCGAGATCTTCTTGTCGTGCAGCAGGATGAAGGGATCTTCCAGCTCAGCGGTCTGGCTCTGCTGGTTGTTGATGAAGTACGGCGACAGGTAGCCGCGGTCGAACTGCATGCCCTCGACGACGTCGAGTTCGTTGTGCAGCGACTTGCCTTCTTCTACGGTGATGACACCTTCCTTGCCGACCTTCTCCATGGCCTCGGCGATGATCTCGCCGATCGAGTCGTCGGAGTTGGCGGAGATGGTGCCGACTTGGGCGATCTCTTTGTTGTTCGAGCACGGCTTGGACAGGGTCTTCAGCTCGCTGACGGCCGCCGTAACCGCCTTGTCGATGCCGCGCTTGAGGTCCATCGGGTTCATGCCGGCAGCAACCGCCTTCATGCCCTCACGGACCATGGCCTGTGCCAGCACGGTGGCGGTGGTGGTGCCATCGCCGGCGATATCGCTGGTCTGGGAAGCGACTTCCTTGAGCATCTGCGCGCCCATGTTCTCGAACTTATCGGAAAGCTCGATCTCCTTGGCAACACTGACGCCGTCCTTGGTCACGGTCGGGGCGCCGAAAGACTTCTCCAGCACCACATTGCGGCCCTTGGGCCCCAGGGTGACCTTGACGGCATTGGCTAGGACGTTCACGCCCTCGACCATTCGATTACGGGCATCTAGACCGAACTTGACTTCTTTTGCGCTCATCGCGTTGTTTCCTCAAGCAAAACTGGTTGTGTCGAACGATTGTTGTCGGACCGAATCCGACGGGCGTTGGCGGCTGGGTGCGCGGATTAGCCCTCGATGACGCCCATGACGTCTTCTTCGCGCATCACCAGGAAGTCCTCGCCGTCGAGCTTGACCTCGGTGCCGGAATATTTGCCGAACAACACCTTATCGCCAACCTTCACGTCGAGACCACGAGCGTCGCCGTTGTCCATGATCTTGCCGTTGCCGACGGCGATGACTTCGCCTTGGATCGGCTTCTCGGCCGCGGAATCCGGGATCACGATGCCGCCAGCGGAGGTGCGCTCCTCTTCCATTCGACGGACCACGATGCGGTCATGCAAGGGACGAATCTTCATGTGCGGTAACCCTCAGGGTTGTTGGATGTGGTGTTAGGGTGAAAGACCGGGACGGGTGCTACCCGACGCCGATATCGAACTGTTGGTGTCATTACAACCCACCGTTTCGGTTGGCTGTTAGCACTCATCTCGAGCGAGTGCTAATAATAGGCGGCGTCTGCGCTGTGTCAAGGGGGAAATTTGCTCCAAGCGCCGAAGAGTCGTCGGCTGCCCCCTTCAGTCCTCGCGGCGCCAGTCTCCCTCGATGGTGCGTCGAGTGCTGCGCTCTTCCTGCACAATCACCCCACCCTGGACCGGGACTAGATTGACGTATCGACGAATCAGAGCGTGACGAAGGGGCGGGGCCAGCAGCGCGAAGCCAACCGCGTCGGTGATGAACCCGGGCAGCATCAGGGCGAAGCCGCAAAGCAGGAGCATTGCGCCATCGACGAGTTCGAGTGCCGGCGTCTCGCCGCGGTCGAGCATGGTGCGCACCCGCATCAGTACCGCGAGCCCTTGCCTACGCACCAAGTAGCCACCGATGACCGCAGTCAGGATCGAGAGCAGGATGGTTGGCAGCGCACCGATGACCGAGCCGACTTGGATCAGAAAGTAGAGTTCGATCAGCGGAGCGAAGACGAAGAGGAGAAGGATAATCCACATACATTGGGTCTCGCTGGTAAGGCACCTGGCATCCGACGGCCGGCGCAATGACCCGGACGTTTGTCCGGATTTGTGCGATTCAAACCGCCGCAGCCCCGGCGCTCGGTTTCCGTTAGTCTATGCGGCTTGTCCGCGGCGCTGCGCTTCGTCAGCAGTGCCCAGCCATCAGTCACTGCACTCATCGACTCGACAATCAACGCAGACCTATGGGAACTCACCCTACCCCTGAACCTATCTACCTGACCCTATGCAGCTGCCCCGATGCACAGACAGGTCAATCGCTGGCACGAACACTCGTCTCTGAAAGACTAGCCGCCTGTGTCAACATCCTGCCGGGCATTGTTTCAGTCTACCGCTGGCAGGCTGAGATTGAGACCGACAATGAGGTGCTGTTGATCCTTAAGACGACAAAGAGCCGGGTCGACGCACTTGCAGCGCGGATCGAGGCGCTCCATCCCTATGATATCCCCGAGGTGATCAGCCATCCGATCACCGCCGGCAACAAGAACTATCTCGACTGGGTCCGCCAATGTACCGCGAACAACCACTGACTGCTTTAATGACCAGGTATCGGAAAGGCTGGCAACGCCACCAGGCGGGCAGTGATGCGCCGCTCGGCCGCCTGGGCCTGCTTCTGCTGACTCTGGCTCTAACGATGACGCTGGGCCTGGCGCCGCCCGCGGCGGATGCCGCCGAGGACGAGTTTCTGCAGCCGGACCAGGCATTTCGGATAGCCGGTGCTGCACAAGACGCTGACACTGTGACGGTAAGTTGGGATATCGAGCCCGGCTACTACCTCTACAGCACCAAGTTCCGTTTTGAGAGCAAGACACCAGGGTTCGAACTCGGTAAGGCCCAACTGCCCCCTGGCGAGACCAAGACTGACCAGTTCTTTGGCGAGGTCGAGATCTATCGGGATCGCGTCGAGGCGACGCTGCCGGTGGAACGCAGCGGCGACGTCGGCGAAGTGATGCGCATCGAGACCCAATCGCAGGGCTGTGCCGATGCTGGGCTCTGCTATCCACCACAGCGCCAAAGCATCTTGTTGGAGCTGCCACGCTTGGCCGCCGTTGGGCAACCTGCGCACGCGACCACTGCGCCGGTTGAGACTAGCGATAACGCAGGGAGCAACACCGCGCCCCAGTCCCTGGACGCCCTGAGCACATCGGCCTCGCCAGGTTCGGACAGCGCGCAGTCAGATGCTCAAACTGCTGCGCAGGCCAGTAGCGGGCTCAGTGAGCAGTTGAGCGGCGGCAATCAGTCGCTTGGCCTGGGCTTTGAGGACGATATCCTCCCGGCTGAAGAGGCCTTCCAGCTCGACGTTGCGGTCAAGGACCCACAGACGCTGTTACTGCGCTGGCAGATTGCGCCTGACACCTACCTCTATCAGGAGAAGATCGAACTCGCACTCGAGGGTGCCGAGGGCGTTCAGCTCGGGGCCTACGAGCTGCCCCCGGCCGAGATCAAGCCAGACACGGTCCGTCCCGACGGCAGCATCGGCGATGTCGCCATCTATCAAGGTGATGTCGAGGTCAGCGTGCCGCTGTTGCGCGGCAGCCAAGCAGCGACCAGCCTGACCTTGGTTGCGAATTATCAGGGCTGCGCCGAGCGCGGCATCTGTTATCCGCCAGTCACCGATCGGCTAACGCTCGAGCTGCCTCCCGCAGTGACAACGGTGGCGCTGTCTGAGCCGGCGAACACCGACGCTGGGGAGGGCGGCGCCGCACCGCCAGAGCGCGTCTCGGAGCAGGATCAGATCGCCGCGCGTCTGGCCGAGACCGGCATCTTCGGCGCTCTGGCGATCTTCTTAGTGCTCGGTCTGCTGCTGTCTTTCACCCCCTGTGTGTTTCCGATGATCCCGATCCTGTCCGGCATCATCGCCGGTCAGGGCGATCAGATCACGACCCGACAGGCGTTTTTCCTCTCGCTTGCCTATGTGCTGGCCATGGCACTCACCTATGCCATTGTCGGCGTCATCGCCGGGCTCTTCGGCGCCAATCTGCAGGCGACCTTCCAGAACGCCTGGGTGCTCGTGGCCTTTGCAGCCATCTTCGTCGCGCTGTCGCTGTCGATGTTCGGCTTCTATGACCTGCAACTCCCGAGCAGCGTGCAAACCAAGCTCACCCAGCTGAGCAACAAGCAGCAGGGCGGCACCCTGACCGGCGCCGCGATCATGGGCTCACTCTCAGCGCTGATCGTCGGACCCTGCGTGGCACCGCCACTGATGGGCGCACTGATCTTCATCGGCAAGACCGGCGATGCGGTGCTCGGCTTCTTTGCCCTGCTCGGGCTCGGACTGGGGATGGGTGCGCCTCTGCTCGCGATTGGCACCTCGGCCGGCAAGCTGCTGCCGCGCGCTGGCGCCTGGATGGATTCGGTGAAGGCGGTGTTTGGCGTGCTGCTGCTGGCCGTGGCTGTGCTGTTGGTCGAGCGCGTGATCCCGGCAGCCTTCGCGATGGCGCTCTGGGGCCTGCTGCTGATCAGCTCTGGTGTCTATCTCGGCGCCCTCACCCAGAACGGCCGCGAGGCCAGCGGTTGGTCCAAGCTATGGAAGTCACTCGGCGTCGCCTTACTGGTCTATGGCGTGCTGATGCTGGTCGGCGCTGCCGCCGGCGGCAAGGATACGATCCAGCCGCTGCGTGGCTTAGCGCCGGCGGCTGGCGGACAGGGCGCGGTCGCCGCACATCCGGAGTTCAAACGGATCAAGACCGTGGCCGATTTGGACCAGGCGGTGGCTGAGGCCGAGGCGCAGGGCAAGCCGGTGATGCTCGATTTCTATGCGGACTGGTGCGTGTCTTGTAAGGAGATGGAACGCTATACCTTCCCAGACCCGGCAGTGCAGCAGGCGATGCAAGATTACGTGCTTCTGCAAGCAGATGTAACCGCGAACGATGCCGAGGATAAAGCACTGATGCAGGAACGCTTCGGCATCCCGGGACCACCGGCGATGATGTTCTTCGACAGCAGCGGGGAGGAGCAGCGCGGTTGGCGCCTGGTTGGCTTTGTACCAGCGGATGAGTTTGCGGAACATCTCAATGAGTTCGGCCAGTGAATGCGGCCAAGGTCCTTGCCGTGACGGTGCTTGCCGGCTCGGTCAGCATCGGGCTGGCCCGGTTCGGCGAGCGTTGGCTGGGTGTCGGCCACAATAACGCCGAGCCGACTCGGCGCAGCACGCAGCAGGACATGCTGGAGACCCTGCCCGACCTGCGACTGTCCACCCTTGACGGCCGCGAGCTGAGCAGCCATGCCTGGGCCGGCAAGGTGCTGGTGCTCAACTTCTGGGCGACCTGGTGCCCGCCCTGCCGGCGCGAGATGCCGCTGCTCGATGAGTGGCAGCAGACCTATGCCAATCAGGGGCTACAGATCGTGGGTATTGCCATCGATCGTGCGGAGGAGGTTGCGGACTATCTTGAGGACAACGCCGTGAGCTACCCCATCCTGCTCGGCAACCGGGACAGCGCCGAACTCTCCCGTCAGCTTGGCAACCGCACCGGCGGACTCCCGTTTACGGTCGGGTTCGACCCGCTTGGCCAACGCATTTTCAGCCACACCGGCGAACTCGACGCCGAACTGCTCGAGGCTGAGGTCAAGCCGCGTCTACTCGGCGTCGACTGAGGCCCAGCTTTCTAAGACTGGCCGTTCTGAACAAGCGGCTATTAGTCGGCAACAGCGCCGAAAACACGTCTTCGCCGGTCACAGGACAAAGGCGCCTTTGTAAATCGGCGCCAAATGCCGTACCCTATGCACGATGTGCGCAAAGCCTGATCAACTCACCCTTTTTTCGACTGTTCGCTGCCAATGGCTGCGTTTTCGACCGGTGTCATGGCAAAGATCCTCTGCTTAAACGGCCCGAACCTGAACCTGCTGGGCACCCGCGAGCCGGACACCTATGGTAGAGACAGGCTGGAGAGCATCGGCCGCCAGCTCTCCGCCAGCGCCGAGTCATCGGGCCATGAACTGCAGATGTTGCAGAGCAACGCCGAACATGTGCTGATCGATGCGATTCATCAGGCTGGGACCGAGGGTGTCGCCTTCATCCTGTTTAATCCGGCCGCCTTCACGCACACCAGCATTGCGCTCAGAGATGCGCTGCTTGCGGTCGGCATCCCGTTTATCGAGCTGCACCTCTCCAATGTCTTCGCGCGTGAGCCATTTCGGGCCCATTCCTATTTTTCGGATATCGCCGAAGGCGTTATCAGTGGCCTTGGCGCAGAGGGTTACAACCTGGCCCTGACGGCGGCAATACGCCGACTCGGCGGCCCGCCCTAGGCGCTGCTGACTGCGGCACCCGTGAGTGCCGTCGCCATAAACACCGGGCTCGCGAAGAGTCAAGCATCAATCCACGGCGAGAAGATCAACTGTCATGGACATCCGCAAGGTCAAAAAGCTGATCGAATTGCTCGATGAGTCGAACGTCGCAGAGATCGAGATTCACGAAGGTGAAGAGTCTGTGCGCATCAGCCGTCATGGCAGTGGAGCCCCGCAGTTCATGATGCCGGCGACTGCACCAGCGCCTGCAGGCGCTGCGGCACCGGCTGCGATGCACGCCGCCGCTGCACCAAGCGCCCCGGAGATCGACGACGCCTGCCTGGCGCGTTCTCCGATGGTCGGCACCTTCTACCGCTCGCCCTCCCCTGGTGCAAAGTCGTTCGTCGAAGAGGGCCAGGAGGTCAAGGTGGGCGACATCTTGTGCATCATCGAGGCGATGAAGATCCTGAATCAGATCGAATCAGAGCGCGCTGGCGTGATCAAGAAGATCATGGTCGAGAACGGCCAGCCTGTTGAGTACAACCAACCGTTGTTCGTGATCGAATGATCGAGAAGATCCTCATCGCCAACCGCGGCGAGATCGCGCTGCGTATCCAGCGCGCCTGCCGCGAGCTTGGTATCAAGACCGTCGCCGTCCATTCCGAGGCCGACCGCGAACTCAAGCATGTGCTGCTCGCCGATGAGTCGGTCTGCATCGGCCCGGCACCCTCCTGCGACAGCTACCTGCACATCCCGGCGATCATCAGCGCCGCTGAGGTCACCGACACCGTCGCCATCCATCCGGGCTACGGCTTTCTGTCGGAGAACGCAGATTTCGCCGAGCGCGTCGAGCGTTCCGGATTCGTCTTCATCGGCCCCAAGCCGGACACGATTCGGCTGATGGGCGATAAGGTCTCAGCGATCCGAGCGATGAAGCAGGCTGGCGTGCCCTGCGTGCCTGGCTCCGATGGCCCGATCGACGACGACGCCAAGCACACGCTGCAGTTGGCACGGGAGATCGGCTATCCGGTCATCATCAAGGCTGCGGGCGGCGGTGGTGGACGCGGGATGCGCGTGGTGCACTCGGATGCCACCCTACTGAACGCGATCTCGCTGACCAAGGCCGAAGCCGGCGCCGCCTTCGGCAACGACGTGGTCTACATGGAGAAGTACCTGGAGAACCCACGCCATGTGGAGTTCCAGGTACTGGCCGATAGCTTCGGCAACGCCATCCATCTCTGTGAGCGCGATTGCTCGATGCAGCGCCGGCATCAGAAGGTCATCGAAGAGGCGCCAGCCCCAGGCATCACACCAGAACAACGGCAGCGGATTGGCGAGCGTTGCGCCGAGGCCTGCAGCACGATCGGCTATCGCGGACTCGGCACCTTCGAGTTTCTGTACCAGGACGATGAATTCTACTTCATCGAGATGAATACCCGTGTGCAGGTCGAACACCCGGTGACTGAGATGATCACTGGCGTGGACGTAATCAAGGAGCAGATCCTGGTCGCTGGCGGCGAGCGCTTGCGTTATCGCCAGAGCGATATCGTGCCGCGGGGCCACGCGATCGAATGCCGGCTGAACGCCGAGCATCCAGAGTCCTTCATGCCGAGTCCAGGGCCAATCGAAGAATTCCATGCGCCAGGTGGCCCCGGTGTGCGCATCGACACCCATATCTACGCGGGCTATGTGGTACCACCCTACTACGACTCGATGATCGGCAAACTGATCGCGCATGGTGAGGATCGCAGCTCGGCGCTCGCGCGCATGAGCAATGCCCTGCGCGAGACCATCATTCAGGGCATCAATACCAACATCCCGCTGCATCGGCAGCTGCTCAAAGATGCGGCCTTCCAGCAAGGTGGCATCAATATCCACTACCTCGAGAAGAAGCTCGGTCTCTGACCGCTGCGCCGACCATGGCCTGGATTGAGCTTGAGCTGCTCGCTGACCGAGAGGCGGCCCCGTTGATCGAGGCAGCGCTCGAGAATGCTGGGGCACTGGCAGTCACCCTTGATGAAGGCAACGACGGGCTGGCCGAATCGGCTGATCCACGCTGGGACCAGCATCAGGTGCTCGAGCCCGCCCCAGGCGAGACGCCGCTCTGGCGTCAGCTGCGCATCACCGCCCTGTTCGACGATGGCCCGGCCGGTAGTATGCAAGCCGAGGACGCCGCACAGCTATTGGCAGCCCAATGTCTCGCCACGCCAACCTTGCGTCGACTCGAGGATCAGCCGTGGGAGCGCGTCTGGCTGGAGGGACTGAAGCCACAACGTTTCGGGCGGCGACTCTGGATCTGCCCACAGGGTCAGGTTGTGGATTCGGCCGATGCCGTGGTGATCGACCTGGACCCCGGGCTGGCATTCGGGACCGGGCATCATGCTACCACGGCACTCTGCCTGGAATGGCTCGATCGGGTCCCGCTCACCGACTCTACCCTGATCGATTTCGGCTGCGGCTCTGGCATCTTGGCGATCGCGGCGCTAAAGCTAGGCGCAGCTCGTGCCTTAGCGGTTGACCATGATCCGCAGGCCCTGGAGGCAACCCTGGAGAACGCCCAGACGAACGGCGTTGATGAGCGCCTATTCGTTTACGAACCGGAACAGATGCCGATGGATGGGGCCGATCTGCTGGTAGCGAACATCCTGGCTGGCCCGCTGGTCGAGCTGGCGCCAAACCTAGCCCGGCTCACGAAGCGCGGCGGCTTGCTAGCACTCTCAGGCATATTGGATCATCAGGCCGAGGCCGTCACTCGTGCCTATCACGCGGACTTTGAACTCGAGCCCCCGCTTGAGCGTGAGGATTGGGTTTTAATCAGCGGTCGCCGGCGAATGGGCCCGTAGCGAGCCCGCATTGCCCGGATCACGACGCCAACACCGAAGCGCCGGGTTCGAAACATGGCAATCGCAAGACCGGACCATGCTCCGGCCGTTTCCGCCTAAACGCCCTGAGAACGGGGATAGACTTCAGCCATCCATTAAGCACCCGGCCTGCTCGATCGCCGCCTCCGCACCATGCCTCCTGCTGACTCCGCCGCCTCTAACGCCGTCAAGCTGCTCCAGCCGCTGCAGATCGGCTCAGTCAGGATTCCGAACCGATTGATCCTCGCACCGATGGCCGGGGTGACGGACCGGCCCTTCCGGAGTCTTTGCCGCCAACTCGGCGCCGGCCTCGCCGTCTCCGAGATGGTGGCTGCGAATCCAGCCCTGCGGGGCACGCGCAAGAGCCGCGAGCGCACCGATCACCAAGGTGAGCCGGGGCCGATTGCGGTTCAGATTGCGGGCTCCGATCCGCTGCAGATGGCCGAGGCCGCACGCTACAACGTCGACTGCGGCGCAGAGCTGATTGACATCAACCTAGGCTGCCCGGCGAAGAAGGTCTGCAAGACTGCGGCCGGTTCGGCGCTGTTGCGCGATGAACGCTTGGTCGGTCGCATCCTGGAGGCAGTGGTTTGCGGGGTGGATGTGCCGGTGACGCTGAAGACCCGCACCGGCTGGTCACCGAAGACGCGAAACCTGGCGCGTATCGCCGAGATTGCCGTGGCGAGCGGGATTCGGCTCATGACCGTACATGGCCGGACCCGCGTCTGCGGCTACTCGGGCGAAGCGGAGTTCGAGAGCCTTGCCGGGCTCCGCGATCAATGCCCGACGCTGCCGCTAGTAGCCAACGGTGACATCGATGGTCCGACAAAGGCACTCGAGGTGCTGAACCGGACCGGCGCCGATGCTATTATGATCGGGCGCGCTGCATTAGGTCGGCCTTGGATCTTCGGTCATATCGCAGCCGTACTCGGCTGTCTCGCGGTACCCTGCGCAGCACCAGGGCTCTCGGCGAGTGGCGAGCTCCCAAAGACTACCTCCGAGGTGCCAATGGCACCCTCACCGGCGTGGATTGGGGCTATCTTGATGGAGCACCTGGACCGACTCTACGATTTCTATGGTGAGCGGCGCGGGGTGTTAATCGCACGGAAGCATATCGGCTGGACTCTGCGCGACTTGGGCGGCGATTCTGACTCGCACGACACCGAGCGTGAGCGTTTACGCCAGCGTTTAATGGCAACCACGGCTGCGCTGGAACAGCTTGAGCTGCTGCGGGAGCACTTTGCCTGAGGGGGCTGACCGGTGCCAGCGAGTCGGAAGCACCGAGCCGGACGCGCTTGCTTAGCAAGCAGGCGGAGTCCATCGCCGAGGCGACTCAGACCACTAGCACGCGATATCACCTCGAACGGGCGGCGAGGAGTCAACGAATGAAAGACGGGCAAAGCTTTGCGGTACCGGATGTGCAGGAGCATGAGCCGGATTGCACCGTGCCTCTGCGAGAATGCGTGCTGACCGCCTTGCGCAGCTACCTGTGCAGCATGGGTGACCATGACATCCGGGGGCTCTATCGGCTGGTGATGGACGAGGTTGAACAGCCAATGCTCGAGGCTGTGCTCGAGCACACCAAGGGCAACCAGTCCACGGCCGCGGAGATCTTAGGCATCAGCCGCGGTACCCTGCGCAAGAAGCTCAAGAGTAGAGCCGGCCAGGCTTAATCGTGCAGCGATCATCCTGCGCCTAAGCCGTACCTGGAGAAGACCAGAATGAAACCAATCAAACGGGCGCTGATCAGCGTCTCCGACAAGTCCGGCGTTGCCTCCTTTGCCGCTGCATTGAGCAAGCGGGGGGTCGAGATCCTTTCCACGGGTGGCACCGCGCGGCTGCTCACCGAGCAGGATGTGCCGGTCATCGAGGTTGCCGAGTACACCGGCTTCCCCGAAATGATGGATGGGCGCGTGAAGACGTTGCATCCGCGCATCCATGGCGGCATCCTCGGGCGTCGCGGCGAAGACGATCAGGTGATGCACGAGAATGAGATCCGTCCGATCGATCTGGTGGTAGTGAATCTCTATCCGTTCGAGGAGACGGTGGCTCGCCCGGATTGCGACCTACCGACCGCCATCGAAAACATCGATATCGGCGGTCCAACGCTGATCCGGGCTGCAGCCAAGAACCATCGCGATGTTACCGTCGTCTGCGATCCGGCGGATTACGATCGGGTGTTGGAGGCGATGACAGCGAACGCTGGCGCGGTGGACGACCAGACTCGGTTGGATCTAGCGGTGCGGGCATTCGAGCATACAGCCCAGTACGACGGCGCCATCGCCAACTATCTGGGCGCCATCATCGAGCATCCTGAGGGCAAGCCGGAAGGTCTGCCGCGTACCTTCAATATGCAGTTCCGCAAGCGCCAGGCGATGCGTTACGGCGAGAACCCGCATCAAACGGCGGCCTTCTATGTCGGCCGCGGCGGTTGCGAAGCAAGCCTGGCCTCGGCCGAGCAGCTGCAAGGCAAGGCCCTGAGCTACAACAACATTGCGGACACCGATGCGGCGCTCGAATGTGTGAAGCAGTTCGACGATGCACCCACCTGCGTGATCGTCAAGCATGCCAATCCCTGTGGCGTGGCGGTGGGTGAGAACCTGCTCGATGCCTATGAGCGCGCCTTCAGCACCGACCCAGAATCGGCGTTCGGCGGCATCATCGCCGTCAATGAACTGCTCGATGGCGAGACCGCGGCGGCCATTGTTTCGCGGCAGTTCGTCGAGGTCATCATTGCGCCCGAGGTCAGCGCCGAGGCGCTCGAGGCGATCGCAGCAAAGAAGAACGTGCGTCTGCTGCGCTGCGGCCCCTGGCCGGTCGAACGCCAGGGTTACCGGGACTTCAAACGCGTGCGCGGCGGACTCTTGGTGCAGGACGCGGATCGGGATCTCGCAGCGACACTCAGGTGCGTGACCCAGCGTGAACCAAGCCAAGCTGAGCGCGAGGACCTGCTGTTTGGCTGGCGGGTGGCCAAGTTCGTCAAGTCCAACGCCATCGTCTATGCCCGCCATGGCATGACCATCGGTGTCGGGGCCGGTCAGATGAGCCGCGTGAATTCAGCGCGCATCGCTGGGATCAAGGCCGAGCAGGCAGGTCTAGAGGTCGCCGGAGCGGTGTTGGCCTCGGATGCCTTCTTCCCGTTCCGCGACGGGCTCGACCAAGCGGCAGCGGCCGGCATTCGGGCGGTGATCCAGCCTGGCGGGTCGATGCGCGATGATGAGGTGATCGCTGCTGCCGATGAGCACGAGATCGCGATGCTGTTCACTGGAATGCGTCATTTCCGGCATTAAGCCGCGCAGATGGCCTGAGGCCCAGAGCTAAGACATGGCGGTCCACCCAAGTGCAATCATCGAAGACGGTGCCGAAGTCCATCCAAGCGTCGAGATCGGGCCTTGGACGCTGGTCGAGGCCGGCGCCGTGGTCGAGGCCGAATGTCGTCTCGAGAGCTGCGTGCGCATCTATGGCGGCACAAGGCTTGGGCCAGGTAACCGCGTGTGCCATGGCGCCACCCTTGGCAGTGAGCCGCAGGACTTGGGCTTCACGCCAGAGCGCAGCCGGCCGTTGACGATCGGCAACGAAAACTGCTTTCGTGAGTACGTCAATATCAGCCGCGGCATCAAGAGCGAAGCGGGCACGCGCATCGGCAATCGCAACTATTTTATGGCCTACAGTCATGCCGGACACGACTGCCAGGTCGGCGACGACAACATCTTTGCCAATACCGCAACCCTGGCAGGACACGTGGAACTGGCGCACCACTGCTTCGTCTCCGGGCAGGTCGCGGTGCACCAGTTTGCCCGCATCGGTGCCTACTGCATGATCGGCGGACTCACTGGCGTCTCTAAGGACGTGCCGCCGTTCGTGATTGCGAACGGCCAGCGCGCCGTGCTTGTCGGCCTGAATCTAGTGGGCCTGAAACGCAACGGCTTCAGTGCCGAGCAGCGCGCGCTGATCAAGACCGTTTATCGGTTGATCTTCCGCTCGGGCCGCCGGCTCGAGGATGGGCTAAGCGAGGCCAAGACGCGCCATCCGAGCCCAGAGACGGATCAGATCGTCGGCTTCATCAAGGCCTCTGAGCGCGGGGTGACCGGCTTTGGCTGAATCCCTCTTCTCCTCGACGCAGCTTGCTGCGGCGAACCCCTAGACCAAGCATCACAGACCAATACACCATGGCCAACGACGAGACCGACGCACGCTATCAGATCGACGTCCAGGCACTGACCCGCTATCTCCCGGAGCAGTCCGACCCGGATGGCGGCCGCTTTACCTTCGCCTACACCATCACCATCAGCAATAGGGGCGAGGTGCCGGCGAAACTGTTGAATCGGCACTGGGTGGTGACCGATGCCGATGGCAAGACGCAGGAGGTGCGCGGCGCCGGGGTGGTGGGCGAGCAGCCCCATCTCCAGCCGGGGGAGAGCTTCGAGTACTCGAGCGGGACTCAGATAGCCACCCCGCTCGGCAGCATGCACGGGAGTTATGACATGTTGGCGGATGATGGCACGCGCTTCGCTGCCGAGATCCGGCCATTCTCGCTCGGAGATCGCAGCGGACTGCATTAGGCCGGCACCTAGAGACCGGCTACTCTAGGCAAGCGGCGAAGCGACTGCGATTACGGGCTAGCTTGAGATTATGGCGACCTACGCGATCGGAGACATCCAGGGCTGCTACGACGAGCTGCGGCAGCTGCTCGATAAGGCCTGCTTTGACCCGACCAAAGACAAGCTCTGGTGTGTCGGGGATCTGGTCAACCGCGGTCCTGATTCACTCGCGGTGCTGCGCTGGGTCAAGGCACTTGGCGACCAGGCCATCGTCGTGCTCGGCAATCACGACCTGCATCTGCTTGCGGTCGCGCTCACCGGCGCGCGAATCGGCAAGAAGGACACCTTGAATGCGATCCTCGAGGCCGCGGATCGCGACGAGCTGTTGCACTGGTTGCGCCATCGTCCGCTGCTGCATCACAGCGAGAAGAAAGGGTTTACCCTGCTGCACGCAGGTCTACCGCCGCAGTGGGACCTGGCCCAAGCGCAGGCCTGCGCGCGTGAGGTCGAGACCCTGCTGCGGGGACCGGACCACGTTGAATTTCTCCAGCAGATGTACGGCAACGAGCCAGACCGCTGGAGTGATGAGCTAACGGGAGTGGAGCGACTGCGCTTCATCACCAACTGCTTCACGCGTATGCGCTGGTGCGATGCCGATGGACGGTTGTTGCTGAAGGAGAAAGGTGGTCTTGAACAGCCCGCGCCAGGCGCCCTGCCCTGGTTTCGGGTGCCGGATCGGCGATCCAGCAAAGAGCGTATCCTATTTGGCCACTGGTCAACCATCGGCTACCTTGCCGAGAACAACTGCTGGGCACTCGATAGCGGCTGCGTCTGGGGTGGCCGGATGAGCGCCTTGCGCGTGCGGCGCAAGAAGCCGTTGACCTTGATCGAAATCGACTGCCCCGGCTATCTTGTGCCTGGCTAATGCCGAGGGCAGGCTCGGGACGCTAGCCTACCGAACCTCTGACCCGCTCAAGGGTGACGAAATCGAGGTTGTAAGGATTCGCAGCATCAGGCAGGCGCTGTTGGCGCGCAGTCTCGCGCCAGGCCGCTGCCGACCAGGCCGGAAAGTAGGTATCGCCCTCAATCTCGGCATCGATCAGGGTGAGGAGCATGCGATCGGCGAGCGGCAAGAAGGTCTCATAGAGGCTGGCGCCGCCGACGATCATCACCTCGGGCACCGATCCGGCTCGTTCCAGGGCCATCTGCGGGGAGCCTGCAATCTCGACGTTCGTGAGTCTGTGCCGAAAGGCGGGGTCAGCCGACACCACGATAGGACGCCGCCGCGGCAGCAGGCCTGGTAAGGACTCCCAGGTTCTGCGGCCCATGATGATCGGTTTATCCAGGGTCTGACGCCTGAAGTGCGCAAGATCAGCAGGCAGAGACCAAGGCATGGCATTCGCCCGGCCGATGACGCGACCCTGCGCCATGGCCGCAATCAAGGTGATCTGAGGTCGAGAATCGTTCCTCGGAGACTGCATCAGAAAACGGTGGGCACCAACCGGTAAAGCCTTAGGCCGGGGCACTAGCGTTGGTGCGCGTGACCAGTGAGGGCGCGCTCCAGAGGCGCTCAAGGCTGTAGAAATCACGCACCTTAGGCAGCATCAAATGCACCACGACACCATTGAGATCGACTAGCGCCCACTCACCTTCCTGCACCCCTTCAGTGCCGAGCGGGGCTTCGCCTGCCTCTTTGGCCTTATAGGCGACAGTCTCGGCAATCGCCTTCACGTGCCGATCGGAGGTCCCAGAGGCGACGATCATGAAGTCGGTCACCGCGGTCTTGCCACGCACATCAACCACGCTGATGTCGCGGGCCTTCATATCGTTTAGAACCTCAACAACGAGGTCTTTCAAGTGCTCTAGCTGCATTAACAGTCCTCTTAGGGCGCCTGGGCGCAGGGAACTCATCCCTCCAGGCGAAAGTAGCGGCAATCCGGCCTCAAGTGCAGGGTTCTCGGCCAGGTCCTGACCTAGCTGATGGACTCGTGAACGGAATAAAGCCCTTCGCTGACGGCCAGTGACAACACCGCGTCAGGCAGCAAATAGCGAGGGCTTTGCCCCTGCGCCAGAAGCCGGCGTATTCGGGTGGCCGAGATGTCGAGCTGGGTCACCGTTTGGAAGTAGATATGCCCCCCGGCTTGGCGACGCAAGGCGGCGGGCACATCGATTCGTCGCTGCGCGACCTGGTCCCTGAGCCAGCTGTCACGCACCGTGGATACACCAGGCCGCTGCATGACGACGAGGTGCACCAACTCAAGGATGTCTAGTGGACGGTGCCAATCTGGAAGACCTTCGAAGGCGTCGGCGCCGACCAACAGACAGATTGGCAACTCTGCGCCGAGTTCGTCTCGAAACAAGCGCAGGGTATCCACGGTGTACGAGGGTCCACCCCGGGTCAACTCGCGATCGTCTGCAACCAGCTTGCGTTCATCGCCGATCGCGATCTGCAGCATCGCCATGCGCTGCTCTGGCGAGGCGAGGGGCTGGTGTCGGTGCACTGCAGCGGCAAGCGGCAGCAGCCTAAGCTGCGTGAGATCCAGATGTTGGACGACATCCAGGGCAACGCGCAGATGGCCAAAGTGCACCGGGTCGAAGGTGCCTCCGAACAGACCGATCATCGACAGCCAACAACCAGGATGCTGATGGGGCTATCGGCGGCAGGATACTGGCCGACGCGCGCCAGGCCCATGCAATCTTGGTAAACAAGATTTTCAAGATAGCTATTCACAGTAGCGTCACTCTCGGATCTGTCCATCGCCGAGCACGACGAACTTTTGCGAGGTCAAGCCTTCGAGCCCAACCGGTCCGCGGGCGTGGAACTTGTCGGTACTAATGCCGATTTCAGCGCCGAGTCCGTACTCGAAGCCATCTGCGAAACGGGTGGATGCGTTGACCATGACTGAGCTGGAATCGACCTCGCGCAGAAAGCGCCGTGCGCGGCTGTAATCCTCGGTGACGATGGTATCTGTGTGGTGCGAGCCGTGAGCCTCAATGTGCTCAATGGCGGTATCCATGCCGGGAACGACGCGCACCGAGAGGATCGGTGCCAGGTACTCGGTGCCCCAATCGGCATCGGTGGCGGGACGCGCATCGGCCAGGATCTGGCGGGTGCGCTCGCAGCCTCGGATCTCCACGCCCTTGGCAACCAGTGCCGCACCGATGCGAGAGAGCAAGGGCCGCGCAACCTCCTCCGCCACCAACAGAGTCTCCATGGTATTGCAGGTGCCATAGCGCTGGGTCTTGGCGTTGACAGCAATGGCCACCGCCTTGCCTGGATCGGCCTTATCGTCAATGTAGACGTGGCAGATGCCGTCGAGGTGCTTGATCACTGGCACCCGCGCCTCGCGACTGATGCGCTCGATCAGGCCCTTGCCGCCACGCGGGATGATGACGTCGATGTGCTCGGGATGGCTGATCATGGCGCCAACGGCGGCCCGGTCGGTAGTGGCGAACACCTGCACAGCATCAGCCGGGAGGCCGGCATTCTGCAGACCCCGGTGGATGCTGGCGGCAATCGTTTGGTTCGACTGAAAGGCCTCGGAGCCACCGCGCAGCACGCTGGCGTTGCCGGCCTTGAGGCAGAGCGCGGCGGCATCGGCAGTGACGTTCGGACGCGACTCGTAGATGATCCCGATGACACCGAGCGGCACCCGCATACGCCCGACCTGGATGCCTGAGGGGCGGTAGTCGAGGTCGGTGATGGCACCGATCGGGTCGGGCAGTGTCGCAATCTGCTCAAGACCGGCGACCATCGCGTCGATCCGCTCAGGCGTGAGCTTGAGGCGGTCGAGTAAGGCTGCATCGAGCCCCTTGGCCGCGCCGGCCTCCAGGTCAGCGGCGTTGGCCTTGGCCAGCAGCTCGCGATGCGCATCGAGGTCAGCGGCAATCGCATACAGCGCGTTGTTCTTGGCGCCGGTCTCGGCACGCGCCATGGCTCGCGCTGCGTGGCGCGCCCGGCGCCCAACATCGGCAACATAGACGGCAACGTCTGTAATCTTGATCTCGGTGTTCATGGCAGTGCAGCGGCGAGTGAAAGGCCTAGTGGCGCGGAAAACCGATTAGTTTAACAATGTTTTGGGCTCAGGCGAGCGCTTATGCTACCG
>CAZEZH010000040.1:0-23930 GCA_964516305.1 uncultured Halochromatium sp.
TTTGCTCGTATTCGGCGATCATGACTGGGTCGGTGAGGTCGGTTGGCAGGTGGCTGAATTTCTTCACCAGGCCCGGCCAGAGTAGGTTGTAGAACACCTCGCCGCGCACTAAAGCGACGCCCTCGGCGGGGATTTCGTAGACCAGTTCGCGCTCCTCGTGTGGCTTCAGCCGTGTGTCGTCGCCGGCCTTGGTGGCTGTTGGAGGTGGAGCTGGCATGCCTTCATCATCGGCAAGCCCGTAGGAGAGAAAGGCCTGCGGGTCCGACTTGGCGGGATGACCTTCGGCGTTTTGCCAGACAACCTCACCCTGATCATTGTAGGCCGTGAGCTTGATGAAGAGGTTGCGGAAGGGCGCACCGGTGGGCATCGCGTGCGGCAACTGGTTCTTCATATAGACGGTGGTTTTGATGTTGTCGCCGTTCGGCTCGGCATTGAGATCGAAGATCAGGGCGCGCCTGACCATGGCCGGGTCATGACCACCGCCCATGCTGTGATCGGCGATACCGTTGGCGATCGGCATATGGCAGGCCAGGCAGTTCACCTCTGATTGGCTATCCCTGTATTCATTACCGGTCTGGCAGAGCGGCACGCCGTGCGGGTTGTCGCGCTGGTCATGGCAGCCCATGCAGGAATCGGAACTCTTGATCAGGCGCGGATTCGCTTCCATTGGCAAGGCCGGGATGATCTGGCCATCGAAGACGATGGGCTCGCCGAGATGCGGATTAGGCTTCTGGGAACTGCTACCGCCGAGTCCGGCGCCGCCGAATGGATCATCACTCGCGGCCGCGAGTTGATTCACTCCGTTGTTGATGCCAATCGGGGCTTGTAGCTTATCCGAGAGCTCATACGCCTGGATGCCGAGTTGCAGCTTGCCGTCCTCGCCCTCGATGCCTTTGTAATGCTTCAGGGTATGACAGGCGATACAGTTGACCCCCTCATTATAAGCGACCTTCGCATCCAATTTTGTACTCTTATCAAGGGCAGCGTTAGGGGCGTGACACTGCAGGCAGATGGGGAACTTGCCAGAGGCCTTGTGCAGAACGCCTTCCTCGGTCGGGGAGCCGGCGACCATCTCGTAGAAGGTGCCGTGGATCGGGTCCTTGAGCGCGGTGCTGTTTGCATGCATCGAGCCCTTCCACTGCCGATAGATCTCTTGGTGGCAATTTGAGCAGACCTCAGACGAGACATGGTGGATGGGCTCGGCCTCGTCGGCGAGGGTGGGTGCGGTTGCCAGCAACAGGGCGCTGGAAGCGATCGTATGGATGAACAGGGAACGCAACATCAGGGACATCCTCCTTCGGAAGTCAGCTTTTGGTTTTGCAGTTGACGATGAACATCAACGGTCATTGTCATATGGCATGATCGGTCGCGAATATGCCCGAGGTCAATACCTTGGATTGCCGCTGCTTTGGGATGCTGTTGTAATCAGGCCGCGATCAATGGTGATGGAGTGGTCTATTTCAGTGATTCACTAAATAAGTATTCGCTTATTTGCGTGAATTGACCCTTGATTCGCTTTACTTTTGCTTGTCTTGCAGCGTCACGAGGCTTGTTTTGATGATGTGGTCATTAGCATTCCCGCGTTCATTACCCCTTACTTTTTGTGGTTTTTGTATACTGTTCGTGGCGAGTGCCACGCAAGCAGCCAAGGTCGAACTCTCCTCCGAGCATTGGGGGAATCCGGCCGGCGAGCGCTGCGTGAGCTGCCATGAGAAATCATCGGCTGGCCTCACGCGCCAGTGGCATGAGAGCGCACATCGACAAGCCGGGGTCAATTGCCTGGATTGCCATCAAGCCGAGGCCGCGGATGCCGACGCGATGGAACATGAGGGCGAGATCATCGCGACCATCGTCTCGCCCAAGGACTGCGGACGGTGCCACACCAAGGAATACGAGGAGCAGGCTGGCTCAGTCCACGCCGAAGCCTACGCGAAGATCAAAACCCGCATCCCGGCGCTGGCGCATCAGTTGACAGGCGGCGCGATGCAGGCGGCGGGCTGCGATCAGTGTCACGGCTCAGTGGTCAAAGTGCTCGGCGATGGCACCCTAGACCCGGCGACCTGGCCCAACTCAGGTATCGGGCGGGTCAACCCGGACGGTTCCAAGGGTTCCTGTTCGTCCTGTCATGGCCGTCATGCCTTCTCGAAGGCCCAGGCGCGCGAGCCGAGCGCCTGTGTGCGCTGCCATTCCGGCCCCGACTCACCGGACAAAGAGGTGTTCGAGGCGTCCAAACACGGCATGCTCTATGCCGCGCAACGCGACCAGATGAACCTTGATGGCGAGACCTGGATCGCCGGCAAGGATTACACGGCGGCCCCTACCTGCACGACGTGCCACATGGGCGCGGCGGGCAAGATTCCGGCCACCCATGATGTTGGCTTGCGTAATGCCTGGAACCTCAATCAGCCGGTGTCGCACAAGCAGTATCTGATTCTGTTCGAGGATGGCAGTAAGCTCGAACAGTCGGATGCCGAGGCACCACCAAGCCGCGGTAGCGAGCTTGTGAAGCCGGACGGCAGCACCGCCAAGGTGCGGGCGGTGATCGCGCCAGAGCGCCGTCGCGGGGTGATGAGCTTGGTCTGCCTAGAATGCCACGGCAAGGGGTTTACCGAGAGCTTCATGACCCAATTCGACAACGTCGTCGAGTTGTACAACAGCAAGTTTGGCGAGCCCGCCGAGGCCATCATGACGGCGCTCTACGAGCGTGGCCTGCTGACACCGCTACCCTTTGATGAGCCGCTCGAGTTCACCTATTGGGAGCTCTGGCACGATGAGGGCGCGCGGGCCCGCCATGGTGCCTCGATGATGAGCGCCAATCATGCTTGGTGGGAGGGGATGTACCTGGTTGGGCGCAATTTCTATAGTCGCTTCCTACCCCAAGCGCGAGCGGTGGCTGGTGAGCAGGCAGCAGAGATCATCGATCCGGTATTGGCCAACACGGGTCAGCATGAGTGGCTGGGCGAGCCGCAGCAGGCCAATCCCATCCTCGGTTGGATGCCGCCTCCGGCGCCAGCAGCCCCGCCAGTCGAGCCCCCAGAGGTTCCGGCAGCAGCCATGCAGCTAGCTCCGGCAGCGGCTGCCGCTGAGAACGAGGAGGCGGACCAATGATCAAGCTCCAGGCGCCTCACTTCATCACCCGGCATGTGCTCTTCGCGCTGGTGGCTGGCGGCATCGGCGGTGTGGTGTTCATGTTCTTTCTGCTCGAGTTCGATCACTACACGAGCTCGAATGAGTTCTGCACCACCTGTCATTCGATGACCTATGCCGATGACAGCTATCAGTCGACACCGCACTACAATTCCCCGTCTGGCGTTCGCGCCAGCTGTGGTGACTGCCATGTCTCTGAAGGCATCATCATGGCCACCTACGATCATGCGATCGGCACCAAGGATCTGATCAAGCAGCTGTTTGGACCCGACTACGATGATCCGGTGGTAAATCTACTGCATCTGCCTGACGCCGCATTTGCGGCCCGAGACTGGTTTCGCAAGCGGGATTCGGCAACCTGCATGCGCTGCCACACCCTAGATGCTATCCAGGGGGTTCGGGCCAATACGGCGGCGATCCACCAAGAGGAGACCGAGGGCAAGACCTGCATCGACTGCCACTACAACCTGGTGCATCGGCATGTGCCGAGCGAGCAGACCTTTAAGCGCGAGGCCTGGAATGCGATGGTAGAGGAGGAGTTTGGGCTTGAGCCGGGCACCGCGGCCCGGCTGCTGAGCAGTGAGAAGCAGTAGCCTTGCTCATCGAACTCGGGCGGGTTGGCGGGCGCTGGCGTTGACTGGCAAGGCGCTCAGGCGGTGACGCGCTGTTGCCTGTCACCCTCAAGGATGCCTTCTTCTCCCTCCGATTTGGCGATGATCACTGCCCCCGCTGAATCGCCGGCGACATTGACCGCGGTGCGTGTCATGTCGAGGATGCGATCGACGGCCAGGATCAAGCCGATACCCTCGAGCGGGAGGCCGACGGCGGAGAGGATGATGGCGATTGCGACCAGGCTGGCAGCCGGGATGCCAGCAACGCCGATCGAGGTCATCAGCGCGAGCAGCACCACGGTGAACTGCGTCGCCACGCCAAGCTCGATGCCATAGGCCTGGGCGATGAACATCACGGCGACACATTCGTAGAGCGCTGTACCGTCCATGTTGACAGTTGCGCCCAGCGGGAGCACGAAGCTGGTGATCTTGTTCGAGACGCCGGCATTCTTCTCCACGCACTCCATGGTCAGCGGCAGGGTGGCCGACGAAGAGGCCGTCGAGAACGCGGTCAGCAGCGCTGGGCTGACTGCCCGATAGTGTCGCAGGGGGCTGACGCCGCCGAGGAAGCGGAGCAGCAGCGGCAGGGTGACGGCGAAATGGATGCTGAGTGCGAGTAAGACGGTCAGGAAGAATTGCGCCAGCGGGATGAAGGCCTCTAGGCCGGTGCTGGCAACGGTCTTGGCGACCAGCGCAAAGACGCCAAGCGGTGCGAAGCGCATGACCAGATCGGTGATCTGCATCATGATCTGGAACATGCCATTGAAGAAGTTGTACTGCGCCTCGGCATACTGATTGCTGATCCGGGTCATGAAGAACCCGTAGAGGATGCTGAAGAAGATCAGCCCCAGCATCTGCGCATTGCTTGCGGCGGCGACAATATTGGTCGGCACCATGCGCAGGAAGATGGCGACGATATCGTCAGCTCCTTTGTCGGCGAACTGCGCCTCGAGTTCGCTGGCGTTGGCGCTCAGGCCAAAGACCTCCTTCGCATCTCCCTCGACCACGCCGGGCTGGATCAGGTTGACGACCGCGAGTCCGACGATGATGGCCAGGAAGCTGGTCAGTGCGTAGTAGCCGATGGTCTTGCCACCGAGGCGCCCGAGGTTGTCTGAGTCGCCGATGCTGGCGACGCCGACGATGATCGAGGAGACGATCAGCGGCACGATCAGCATCTTCAGCGCATTGAGGAAGAGCTGGCCGATGAAGTCGAAGATGGCATAGAAGGTCACGCCAAACAGGTTGCCGTCCTCGCCAACGAGGAGGCCGACGATGACTGCGAGGGCGAGGGCGATCAGGATCTGCCAGTGCAGTTTGAGTCTTAGGAAGGCCATAGCGGTGCTCGGGAACCCTAGATATTCAGCAAGACCCGACTGATGATACTATGAAAGGCTTGGGCGTCGTTCCGTCAGCCCTGAGCATGCTCATCGGCGGTGATACGGGATCGGCGCATCTTAAGGATGGTCGATCGGTTTCCGGTCCCGTTGGTGAGTCTTGTAACGCCCGCGGTGTGCGTCGGATATCCCGTTTTGCTCGCTTCGAGTGGCGCAGGGCGATCGACGTTGAGAGATAACACCAAAATGCATTTTCGCGTCTATTACCTGATCAATCGTTCTGGCGAGCGCGTCTCGTCAAAGAGTGCGGTGGAAATGACCACCAAGGCCATTTGCGAGCAGATGCTCGACCGGCTGCAGTCCGAGGATGATTATCTTGGCATCCTGGATGCCGACGACAATGCCCTCCAAATCCTCCCCGAGCCGGAACAACAACGCTACTACGTGGAAGTGCCCTTGGATGCCGCTAAGGCGTCTTACGGTCGCTACGTCAGTCGCGAAGAACTCGAATCCCTGATTCAGGAGCTGCCGGCCCGGATCGATGAGCGTAGCATCCCGGGTCTGACCTACCGTCCTTGGTAGAGGCAGGCCTCAGCTGACTAGTCTGACCGGCGTGCTGGGCGACCGAGCGCGATGCGGGGCATCCTGAACGGCAGCAGCTGCACCCAGGGGGTGTCGAACCGTGTCAACGAGCGGCTCGCCGCCGCTGTTGCAAGGTTCTACCTTCGATAGGCGTTGGGGCCTAGCGTCTGGTCGAAACGCGGTCCGCCGTCAAGCTCGCCGCTGCTTGCCGGCCGGAGAGGGCCGCCATCGGCACGCCCGGCCCCGGATGCGTGCTGCCGCCCGCCAGATAGAGCCCCGGTACCTTGGTGCGCGCGCCTGGTCGAGAGAACGAGGCCATCCAGCCATGGGAGGCGCGGCCGTACAGTGCCCCACCAGTGGCCGGGAACAGTTGCTCGAAGACCGCTGGCGTCGTCACCTGGGTGTGCGCTGGGTCCAGCTGGATACTCAGGCCGCAGCGTTCTAAGAGGCCAAAGGTGCTCTGGGCGCATTGCTCGATCTCTGCAGGGTTAAAGGGATGGGTATCGCCGATCGCGGGCGCGTTCACCAAGCAGAGTAGACGCTCTGCGCCTCCGGGTGCCGGCCCGTTATGCGTATCTCGGTCCTGGGCGCAGATGTAGACAGTGGGTGCCCGGGGTAGGCGTTTCTTGTTCAGAATGTCGTCGAATTCGGCCTGATAATCGCCGGAGAAGAAGACCGTGTGGCGGCTGAGCGGGAAGCCTTCGGCCTTGGCAACCAGGTTCCAGGTGACCGCCGAGAGGGAGCGATCGGCTGCCAGCGTGGGCGCGACAGCGCGACGGACCCGTTTGCCGAACAGGCCGGTGGCGATGGCGTTGGTGTCGCCGTTGATCACGGCGGCCTCGGCGGGGATGCGTTCGCCGTTGCTGAGTCTGACGCCATTGACCCTGCCGCGCTCGAGCTCGATCTCCTCGACCTCGGCATGGTAGCGGAAGCGCGCGCCGAGCCGCTCGGCGAGTCGAGCGAAGGCCTGCGCGAGCGCGTGCATGCCACCTTTGACCAACCAGACTCCATCTTGCTCGACGTGCGCGACCAGCATCAGCGTCGCTGGCGCCGCGTAAGGCGATGAGCCGCGGTAGGTTGCGAAGCGACCGAAGAGTTGGCGCAGGCGCGGATCACGGAAGTGCTGTCCGAGCGCTGACCACATGGTCGCGAAGGGTTTGATGTTGATCAGGCCGCCAAGACCGCCCGGGCCAACCCGGTGCACCAGGCCGAACGGGCTCGATCGGGTGGCGCTGATGTAAGGCTCCTTCAAAGTGTGGTAGATGGCCTGGGCGTTCTTGCTGAAGTCGAGAAAGCGCTGGCGCTCGGCCGGGCCCGAAAAGGCCGCGACAGCGTCCGCCGAGCGCTCAAGATCAGCAAATAGATCCAAGCGCTCGTCGGTACTCCAGGCATGTCGAGCCAAGACATCCGCCTGCTCGAACTCGACCTCGGACTCGAGTGAGGTGCCCGCAGCCTCGCAGATGGCATCAAACACCCAGCGCATGGTGAAGACGGTAGGGCCCGCATCGATGCGGTGCTCGCCAACCGTCAGCTCGCGCATCTTGCCACCGGGGCTGCTTGCCCGCTCGAGCACCGTCACATCGAGGCCGCGCGCGGCCAGCTCAATGGCTGCGGTCAATCCACCGATTCCGGCCCCAACGATCACGACTCGATCCGTTCCCACAGTCTACCTCGCCTCAATCTGCTGTCATTGGGTGTGCTTTCGACACGAGAGTTGACCCGGATCGTTTGACGCTCCTGAGGCAGCTGACTATCTTACATGACTCATCTGGGCGACAAGTCGCCCTGACAATCGCGAGGGCGCAGAATGACCGGCGACCCGATAGCCAACCGACTCTATGGGGACGCACTCTGATGGATGCTTTGCAGCGGATTGAGCAGGCCCTTGAAGCCGCCATCACCAAGGGCATGGGAGATGACTCGCCGCCGCTGTTGCAGCAGGCGGTGCGCCATGCCGTGCTCACGCCGGCCTCACGGGTGCGCCCGCGCCTGTGTCTCGCCGTCGCCATGGCCTGCGGCGATGACGTGCCCGCGGTTACTGATGCGGCGGCGGCGTCACTGGAGCTGCTGCATTGCGCGTCGCTGGTGCACGACGATCTCCCTTGCTTTGATGATGCCGAGACGCGTCGTGGTCGGCCCTCGGTGCATCGAGCCTATGGCGAACGGCTGGCGGTTCTAGCGGGCGATGGGCTGATTGTGCTCGCGTTCGAGAATCTTGCTTGGCATACCTTGCGCCACCCAATGCGTCTGGCGCCCCTGTTGATGATCGTGGGTCGTGCGGTTGGTCTCAAGGATGGCATTGTTGCGGGTCAGGCCTGGGAGTCTGAAGAGCGGGTTGATCTGAGCGAGTACCATCGGCAGAAGACGGCGGCCTTGTTCGCGGCGGCTACTGAGGCCGGTGCTGCAGCGGCGGGGCGCAATCCGGCTGAGTGGCGCACCTTGGGGGCCAATCTTGGCGAGGCCTATCAGGTGGCCGATGATCTGCGCGATGTGGCGGGCGATGCCGATGCACTGGGGAAGCCAGTTGGTCAGGATGCTGCGCATGAGCGCCCCAGCGCTGTCGCCGAGTTTGGTGTCGATGGCGCGCTTGATCGTTTGGTGAGTCTTGTGATGGAGGCCGTGGATTCGATTCCATCCTGCCCGGGAGCCGAAAAGCTGCAGGCCCTGGTGGTTGGGGAGATGCAGCGCCTGCTGCCGCCGCCTATGGGCGAAGACTTCATACGCCGGCTCGAAGCTGCGCGCGCTTACGAGCCGACGAGACTCAGTCAAGCTGATTTGACGCAACAACCGAATAAAACTGTAAATCGACCTTGACACGCAGGGATGTCAGGTTAAACTCACACTCGTGGATGAAGGTAGCAACAGCATCTGTACCAGGGCTGATGCATGCTTTTTCACACCTCGAAGTGCGGCGCAGAGATGTGCCGGACCGCACCTGAACATCGACCTTCACGAGAGGTTATTTCGATGGCTGAAAACAAAAATCTGTCCGGCCTGACCGACGAGCAAGCAAAAGAGTTTCATGAGCACTGGAAGCATGGCACTTGGAGCTGGGTCATGATCGCCTCTGTCGTTCATGTCGTGACCTGGGTCTATCAGCCCTGGTTCTAAATCGCTAGTCCAAACTCGACGAGGAGATACTCCATGCAAGTTCCTTATCTGATGGCTGACCCATCCGTTGCGAAGCCTGATCATCCAGAAGAAGACTGGAAGATCTGGACCGTGATCAACCCAGCGGTTTGGATGGTTCCGTTTTTCTTCATCCTGTTCGTTCAGATGTGGATGGTGCATAGCTATGCACTGAGCCTCCCGGGCTACGGCTTCAAAGATTCCGCTCAAGCGGCTGTCGATGCTCGCGCCGCCGCAGTCGTCGAGCAGGTCCAAGGTCAGCAGATCGCTCAGGTCCAATAAGGCCCTGCTTGATGCAGAGCGGTTCATCTTAGGCTGAACCGCTCGCTGGACGAGACCATCAATCGTCCACTTTGGCACTGAGCCAAGGATCATGACTCCGGGATGTGGTAAACAGCGCCCTTAATGGGCGTTGTTTTGTTATGGGGGAGTCGTGGTGACGCTATTACTGCGTGCTGCCAGCCGTGGCAATGCACCTGCGCGTGAGACGGCCGTCAGGGTGAGCAAAGTGTTCGATAAGGAGAAGGAGGCCCGCTGCGCTCTGTGAGGCTGACCGCTTGCCTCCCGGGGCTGAAGAAGCCGGATGACTGGAACGGGCTTGAGTGTGGCTCGGTGCTGTTGCTGGCGGTGGTACGGACTATGAAGGAGGGCGTTTTCGGCTTCCATTGATAGTCAACAATTGTTGACGCTCGGCGCCGCCATGTAAACTTGACCAGCTGATGGTGCGCTTACCCTGAGTTTCGTCTCAGAGGTGTCTCGAAGCAGTTGCAGTGTCAGTCATGGCTCAGCGTACTTTCGAACGCTTTTTTTCTATCGCTAGGTTCAACTCGCGAAGGTAACCAGTTGCAGCTTCCATTCCTTGAGCGTTGGCGCGTTTGGCGCGATCGCAAGCTCGCCAGTCCGAGCTTTCAGCGCTGGGCAGCGGATTTTCCGTTGACCAAGTATGAGGCCTCAAAGCGCGCCCGCGCACTCTTTGATATCACCGCTGGCTTCGTCTATTCCCAGATTCTCTATGGCTGTGTCGAGCTTGGACTCTTTGATGAGTTGGCCGATGGCCCGCAGAGCGCAGATGAGTTAGCCGGCAAGATGGGCATGACGCCTGCCGCAGCAGACCGATTCTTGCGCGCGGCTGTGGCGATCGACCTGCTAGAGCGGCGCGGCAAAGGCCGTTACGGGCTTGGCAAGCTAGGGATTGCGATGCCGGGCAATCCAGGGATTGCTGCCATGGTGCGCCATCATCGCATGCTGTATCACGATCTCGATGACCCGCTCGCGCTATTTCGTGGCGAATTGAGCGAGACCGAGCTTGGGCGCTATTGGTCGTACGCTGGCTCTGCGGACCCTGCGGCCGATGGTGACGAACGGGTCGCTGAATACAGTCTGTTGATGTCAGCGTCGAGCGGCTTTGTCGCTGAGGATACGCTTGACGCCTTCTCGCTCAACGATTATCGCTGCTTGATGGATGTTGGTGGTGGTGAGGGTCGATTCTTGTTGCAGGTGGCCCAGCGCTGGCCGCATCTGCAGTTGCGTTTGTTCGATCTGCCCGCCGTCGTCGACCGCGCCCGTGAGCACTTCCGCGAAGCCGGAATCGAAGACCGTGCCGAGGTCTTCGGTGGTAACGTCAAGGCTGATCCGCTCCCGCGGGGGGCCGATATCATTTCCTTGGTGCGCGTGATCCTGGATCATAACGATGACGGTGCAATGAGCATCTTACGTGCCGTGAGGGCCGCGCTCGAGCCGGGTGGCACCCTGATCATTACCGAGCCGATGTCGGAGACGCCGGGGGTAGAGCCCGTCGGCGACGCCTATTTTGGCCTCTATCTACTGGCGATGGGCAGCGGGCGCACACGTCCGCCACACGAGCATCGTGCCATGCTAGAAGCGGCTGGATTCGACCAAATTCGCTTCGTCCGCACGCGCCGGCCGCTGCAAACTCGGCTCGTCGTCGCCAAGGCGGCTTGAGCGCAGGGCTGGCTATTGCGAGCATGTCGGCAAGCTGGCTTGCTGGTCTGCCTTTTGCCCCATCCTCGCAGCCTTCCGTCTTCAGCTATGGGGTAGGCTCTTTGCTTTTGTTGGTCATCGATGCTGCTGGTGATGCCCGCAATGAGTCTGCCTTGGAGTGAGCTATGAATCGCTTGACCAAGTATCTCGCCACCCTTCCCTTTGCCGATGCTGGGACGACCGAGCTGCCGCTGCGGCGGATCTTGCGTCTGTCGCTATTTCAGATCTCGATTGGTATGGCGATGGTGCTGCTATATGGCACCTTGAACCGCGTCATGGTGGTCGAGCTTGGGGTGTCGGCCTGGTTCGTCTCTCTGATGGTGGCCTTGCCGCTGGTCTTCGCGCCGTTGCGCGCGTTGATCGGGCATCGATCGGACTACCATCATTCGGCGTTCGGCTGGCGCCGTGTGCCCTATATCGCGCTCGGTAGCATGCTGCAGTACGGCGGCTTCGCGATCATGCCGTACTCGATCCTCATCCTCTCTGATGAAACCAATAATCTGATCTTTGTCGGACAGTTCTTTGCCGGAATCTCATTCCTAATGGTCGGGGCGGGGCTGCACACCGTGCAGACCGCTGGGTTGGCTTTGGCGACTGATCTGGCGCCACGTGAGAAACGGCCTCGGGTGGTTGCGCTCCTCTATTCGATGCTGTTGCTCGGGATGGTCGGTAGTGCGCTGCTGTTTGGCCATTTGCTCGAGGACTTCTCGCACAAGAAGCTAGTTGAGGTGGTCCATGCTGCGGCCTTGGCCACCATCATCATGAATCTGATCGCGGCTTGGAAGCAGGAATCGATCGATCTTAAACGTGCGGTGGCCAAGATTCCGCGACCGCCTTTCCGTGAGACCTGGAACGAATTTCTGCGCGGTGGTTATGCGAGTCGACTGCTGATTGTTGTTGGCTTAGGCACGGCTGGTTTCAGCATGCAGGAGATTCTGCTCGAGCCTTACGGCGCGCAAGTGCTGGGGCTGACGGTTGCACAAACGACCTCGCTGACCGCGATCCTTGCTGGTGGCACCTTTATCGCCTTTGCCTTGTCCGGTTATGTCCTGAGCCGGGGTGGAAACGCTTATCAGTTGGCCAGCGTTGGTGCCTTGGTGGGTGTCTTCGCCTTCCTGCTTGTGATCCTTGCGGCAACCGTGGAGTCGGCCTTGGTGTTCCGAGGGGGCACCGCGCTGATCGGTTTTGGGACTGGTCTACTCGCGGTTGGGACGCTGACCGCAGCGATGGAGCTTGCCGAACGTGGGCACGTCGGACTGGCGCTTGGCGCTTGGGGCGCGGTTCAGGCAACAGCGCAGGGCGTGGCGATTGCTCTGGGTGGGGCGCTGCGTGATCTGGTCTCGGGGATGGCTGCCAATGGGGCCTTCGGGCCGGACTGGGCTAGCCCGTCACTCGGCTATCGTGTCGTCTACAGCATCGAGATCCTCTTGCTGCTCGCCGCCCTAGTCGTCTTGATTCCGTTGCTCTTGCGTCGGCAGCGGGAGGCAGCGAGCAGCGCCCCCTCGCAATTCGGCTTGGATCAGATGCCTTAGGCGATTGCTGGAAAACCTCATACCAATTTGCGCAGGATTTTCGTTTGCCTTCCTAGAAGGGTCATGGGTCTGATAAGCCTGAAAGCCCTAAACAGGGCGTGGTTGCCCTGCCCAGGTGATGGACGCTAAGCCTTGTGGCGTCTGTTTTGTGCGGCGGCGAGGTTGAGCGGGCATATCAAGCTCATTGGCTAGTTAAACCTAGAAAAGGCTTTTCCTCGATCAGCTGGAGTTGCTTGAAATGCTTCTTTGGCTTAAAGACCGTCATCAGCAATGTCGCTGCTGGCTGTGTAAAGGCAGGAGTTTCGCGCCTGCCAGTTAGCCGAGTGACGGGCTAGCACAGTCCGGTCCGAAGGCCCCATTGGCAGCCATTCCCGAGGCCAGACGACACGAGGGTGCGATGCGACAAAGAGGTGTATTGAGTCTTCTGATGTAATCAGGCTGCGCATGCCTGTTGCGCCAAGCTGAGAGGCGTTGTGCGAGAACAGTTGCTCAGCAAGCCCCTGTCTATGGGGGCGAGACATCAAGGAGACGTCAGAAGGAGGGAGGTTGTGGCCGGTTTAGGCCACCAACCGCGGTGCCCTCGTTGCAAGGGCGAGGCCGCGGTCAGCAATGCGTCTGGTGCTTATTCAGCCTTCGGCGCAGGAGCCGGCGCAGCAACTGCAGCTGGCTCAGCGACTTGCACGGAATCCTTGAAGCCGTAGCCTGGCAGGCTCAGCGCATAGGTGTGAACCAGCCACATCTGAATGAAGAGGATGAAGAAGAACGGGACCATCCAGGTCGCTGGGTTGATCACAGTCCAGATCTTCCAGTCTTCTTCTGGATGGTCTGGCTTCGCAATGGACGGATCGGCCATCAAATAAGGAACTTGCATGGAATATCTCCTCGTCGAATTTGGACTCGCGGTTTAGAACCAGGGCTGATAGACCCAGGTCACCACATGAACGACGGAGGCGATCATGACCCAGCTCCAGGTGCCATGCTTCCAGTGCTCATGAAATTCTTTTGCTTGTTCGTCGGTCAGGCCCGACAAATTTTTGGTTTCAGCCATCGAAATAACCTCTCGTGAAGGTTGTGGTTCAGGTGCCGTCCGGCACATCTCTGCGCCGTCCTTCGATGTGTGGAAGAGTGCTTTTCAGCCCCGGTACAGATGCTGTCGTTGCCTCAAACCACGTGTGTTAGTTTAACCTGACATCTCTGTGTGTCAAGGTCGATTTACATATTTTTTCGGGTCATTGCGTCAACTCAGCTTGACTCGTTGACTCGGCGTGGCCGGCCCGCGGTGGTTGGCCGCGAGCCGAGTGCAGATCTAGAGGGCGAGCGGTCCTTTGGGGTCGACGCTCGGGATTGGATTCTCGCGTAGCCCTTCGGCGACGAGAACCTGGTTGGCTGCCATACGACCGGTCATGGTTGCAGCCTCCATCAGGTTGGCCGGGACCTCGAGCCGCAGGTAGTCGCCGGCGAGGAAGAGATTATCGATCGGCGTCTGCACACCAGGGCGACCGGCGTAGTCGCCTGGCGCCCAGCGCGGGAAGTTCTCCTGCATCGTGTAGATGTCGTAGACGACCTTGGCGCCCTTGAGCTCGGGGATCAGCTCGTCGAGCTCGGCGCGCATGATGCGCTTGATCTCGGCCTCGTCGATGACGTTCTCCGGCTCGACCGCATAGGCGTGGAGCTCGATGATCGAGCCCTGGTGGCGACGCGCCCAGGCTTCCGACTCCGGCTGCATCTGGGAGTAGATCGCGATCGAGTCGGTGTAGCGCCAGCCGCTAATGGTATAGAAGGGTACCGCCATCGGTGGGCATTCACGGTCGAGCCAGAGTCGCCAGACGATGTACGGATCAGCCACGCCAAGGCGCTCAACACTGCTCACCAACTCGGGGCTTGCGAGATCGGACTGGGCGATGATGCCCTTGACGCCGGGTACATCGCAGGCCAGCACCACATAGTCCGCCGCCAGCTCGATATTCGATTGCTCGGCTCGAGCGCTGAGCTTGACCTGACCGTCGGGCGTGGGGGTGGCGTCGAGCTCGACCAGCGGCACGATGGTTGGCCCAGCGGTGGGAACGCCGTTGCTGTCGTACTTGGCGCCATGGCAGGGGCAGGCGAAGCCGCCGGTGGCAGCGTCGAGGCCGACCGGGCAGCCCATGTGGGTGCAACGCCCGGACACCCCATGGATCTCACCCTGCGCGTCGCGCTTGGCGTAGTAGAGGTTGGGGCCGTTCCAGAACGGGGTCCATTCGCTGCCGATAGCGGCGGCATCGATGCTGTGCTCGGCGCCAAGGATGGCACCAGGACGCTTGAGGATGACCTTGCTGATGCGTCCGTCTTGGGCGACTAAGCGATCGACCTCGGCGCCGGTGGTGACCCGCACGCCCAGCTCGGTGAGGGCGTTGGTCAACGGGGTGATCACCGAGGTCATGGCATCGTCGATGGTTTGGTCGTAGCCCATGCCATCGGGATTGCCGAGGAAGAAGAAATGGAAGAACTTGATGCCCTCGGCGGTCGAATACTGATGAAACTGATTGAAGGAGGTGTGCGCGAAGGGCTCGATGATGGTGTCGACCATCGGCTTGTTGACGCGTTCACAAAAGGTCTTGAAGTCGATGTCGTCGAGGCGCGCGAAGGTCTTGTCCGGATCGTAGCGCATCACCTCGTAGAGCCGGCCGGTCGGGTTATTGAAGTCGAGCAGTGAGACCGACTTGGCCTGGTTGACGACGGCGAAGAGGTTGAATGGGAACAGGGTTGTGGTGTTGGTGAAGCTCTCGGTGCCTTTGGCCGGGTCTTTGAAGATGACCGGGTAATCCAAGACTGGCTTGAGGTTGTCGCGCAGGCCGTTCTCGGCGAGTAGCCCGTTGAGGTTGTAGTACTGATTGAAAAAGCCATGAAAGCCGTGCTCGGTGGCCATGGTCTCGCCGTTGACGTCGACATCCCAGCCCGTGAGTCGCCCGCCGAGGTTGCTGGAGCGTTCGACCAGGGTGACGTCAAAGCCGCGCTTGGCGAGTTCATAGCTTGCAGCAATGCCGGCGAGTCCGCCGCCGACCACCACCACGCGCTTCTTGGTGCTTGGGTTCAGTGGTAGAGCTGAATTCTTGTCGGAGGCAAAGGGTAGGGTAGAGCGCCGCGGCTGGATGGCGTACAAGCCAGCGCTGCCGAGCGCGGTGCCGGCAAGGGTGATGAGCCCAACATTTCGAATGAAGTGGCGACGGTGCATGCTGTTCTCCGGAACGACGAGGCAATGTGCGGGATAGGGGGCTTGCCGCGGCCAGCGTGCGCCGCAAGCAGGCATGATCCGAGCCCAGACAGAACTGGGAGGAATGGGATGAGGACTGGCTCAAAGTCTAGCGATCGCTCAAGCGGGGGGCGCTGACGGTCATCAAGCCGCAACCATCGGCGCAGGCCTAAGGGCGCTACTAGCCTGTTGCGGGCATGGTAATCTACGCCCTCGTGAGCAGGGGCCTGAGTACGGGCCGAGCTTGCGGTCTGTTTCCCCTTCCCTGTTTTCTCTTCTCTCCGTTCTAGAATCCCTCGATCACCGCCATGACCACCCAGGAACAACCGCGGGTCGACGCCGATTATTTGCTTGTCGGCGGTGGCCTCCAAAATGCCCTCATCTTGCTGGCCCTTGCCCAGCGGCGACCAGATGCATCGATCATCTTGCTCGAGCGCGACGCCGGCATCGGTGGCAACCATATCTGGTCTTTCCAAGCGCGCGATCTGCCAGCGTCAGCCTTCGATTGGGCCACCTCTCTGATCGAGTATGAATGGCCGGGCTATCAACTGTTTTTCAAGGAATCCTCGCGTTGGGTTAAGGGGGCCTATCGATCGCTGAGTTCGGAGCACCTCGATCGGGTCGTGCGCGGGGTTGCCGATGCCTCACCAAGGATTGAGCTGCGGCTTGAGACCGATGTGCGCCGGGTGCAGGCTAAAGAGGTCGAGCTTGCCGATGGCTCACGGTTGCGCGGCCGCGTGGTGATCGATGCGCGCGGACCGGAGCAAGGCGGTCATAGCCCTGGCGGTGGTTATCAGAAGTTCGTTGGTCTCGAATGTCGCCTCAGCCGTGCTGCGCCGACGACAGTGCCGATCCTGATGGATTCACGCTGTCAGCAGCGTGATGGTTTTCGCTTCTTCTATATCCTGCCCTTCGCCGCGGATCGGGTGCTGATCGAGGATACCTATTTCTCCAATCGTCCAGATCTGGATGTCGATGCGATCAGCGCCGCGATTTTGGCCGAGGCGCCTGCGTTTGGCTTGGAGATTGACGCGGTCTTGCGCACCGAGGTTGGCGTCTTGCCGATGCCGGCGCTCAGCACCTTTCATCCCAAGTCCCAGGCGCCGATCGTAGCGGGCTATGCCGGGGGCTGGTTCAATCCGAGCACAGGCTATTCATTGGCGGCGGCCTCGCGCTTAGCCGAGCATCTCTCGAAGACGCCGGTCGATGACCTCTTTGGTCGGGATTGGCGGCGCTTGACGCGCTACCTGCGCTTCCAGTCGATCTTCCTGGCGGCGCTGAATCTGCTGATGTTCCGCTGGTTCCATGACGATAAGCGGCGGCGCTTGATGGAGCGCTTCTATTTGCTGCCAGACGCGGTGATTCATCGCTTCTTCGCGATGGAGACAACCTTGGTCGATTGGTGGCGGATCATGTATGTCGGTGCCCCTTGGACGCCAAAAGGGTGGGGACGCCGTGCGCGGACCCCAGAACAGCCCTAGTCAATCCTCAATACGTCTTTACTGCACGACTGCGCGCAGCAGTCGTTGCGCAGTCCTACAACCATCACGAGAGAGTGTCTGTCATGCCAGAATCCGTGGCCGATTGTCGGCCTATTCCGTTCATCCTGGTCTTTGTCATTGCCGCATCGGCTATCTTGCTCGGCGTCTACGCGGTGCCTGAGTCATTCAGCCTGGGTGTTGTTGATGCCCAAGCGATCTCCAAGGCGGCCATCTATCTGGGCGCGACCATGTTGATGATGTGCTATGTCGATGCCTTTCGCTCGCGGTGTCTGCGGGGCTTCGTCACCATCGCCTTGGTTCTGCTTGCGCTTGGTTGCGCGATCCCCTTCTTCGGCAGCGAGCGCGAACTATGGGGGCCTCTGCAGCATGGGGCGATCAACAGCCTCTATCTGCTCGGCGCGCTGCTGGCGTTCCTGCACTTTTCTCTGCATACCATGCCGAGTGTCTGGCGCCAGAGCTTGACGCCCGGGCGTTCCAACGTGATCGGCGCAGTGCTCGTGCTTGGTGTTGCCTGGTATCGCGATTACGACCCGGGCTTAGGGGTAGCGGATAATCTTGTCGATCTCGTGGTGACTGCGGCCGCGGTCTTGGTGGGAGCGTTGTTGTGCGCCCTGTTGATGCGGCATCGAGCACAGGGGCTGGCACAAGCTTAGCCGTTCAGCGCCTCAGCTGAGTCGATTGTCGGAACAAGCTCGTACTGAATTGCGCAGCATGTTCGTGATCTGTACGACTTGTATCTGAGCCCGTCTAAGGTGCGCTGTCATGGATGGCGCACCTGTCTCCGTGATGCGCAACGGACGGTGCCTAGGCGATGTGTGGTGGGGTGATCAAGGCCATGGAGGCTGTTCCTGCCAGTGTTGCTGCGCCCTTGATGTGAGGCGCTCAGGATTGCAATCCATTCTCCTAAAACAAAACAACGCCCATTAAGGGCGTTGTTTACCACTTCCTTGTGAAGTAGTCCTTGGCTTGGTGCCAAAGTGGACGATCGATGATCTCGTCCAGCGAGCGGTTCAGTCTGAGGTGAGCCGCTCTGCATCAAGCATGGTCTTATTGGACCTGAGCGATCTGCTGGCCTTGAACCTGCTCGACGACCGCGGCGGAGCGAGCGTCGACAGCCGCTTGCGCGGAATCTTTGAAGCCGTAGCCCGGGAGGCTCAGTGCATAGCTATGCACCATCCACATCTGAACGAACAGGATGAAGAAAAACGGAACCATCCAAACCGCTGGGTTGATTACGGTCCAGATCTTCCAGTCTTCTTCTGGATGATCAGGCTTAGCAACGGACGGGTCAGCCATCAGATAAGGGACTTGCATGGAATCTTTCCTGAATGAGAGGTTAAAAAGTGCAGCGATGGGCGCTGCAAGTACATTCGGTGAATTGCCTGGAGGGGCTTAGAACCAAGGCTGATAGACCCAAGTCACCACATGAACGACAGAGGCGATCATGACCCAACTCCAAGTGCCATGCTTCCAGTGCTCATGAAACTCTTTTGCTTGCGCGTCGGTTAGTCCGGACAGGTTAGGTGATTTTACGTCGGCCATTGTCATTTTCCTCAGATCAGGTGAGGGTTTTAGCACGAGTCATTGGACAAGTGCCTAGGGAGTCGCGGCAGATACAGGGCTATTTAAGTAGGTTCGCTCTGAGTAAGCTGCGACGATGGATGTAAGTATAACGTGACACTTCGTGGTGTCAAGTGTGGGTTACAGGCTTCCTGAGCTGCGGCCCAAGCCCTAGGCACTTGGCGAGAGTGCAGGGATCACCAGGCGTTGAATAGCCACTTGGCGAGAAAGATGGCGGCCAAGAAGAAGAGGAAGGCCGCTCCGCCAGCCTTGACGAACATCAGGATGTTGGAGATGACTCCGCGCCAGGCACCAGCAATGGCCTCGACCCCGCCATAGTTATCGTCGCCACCATCGTTGCTGCTTTCCTCGTCCTTGGTCGTCGCGTTAGTGCTGCTGCTGCCCGCGTCGGTCTCGCTCTCGACCCTTGGTGCAGCGGTGACCAGGCCGTAGGGAGAGGTCCGCGTGACCTTAAAGAACTCAATCTCGGATTCGGCGCCGGCCTTCTCGATGACGACGAACTCGGTGTCGACCTCGAGTGCCTTGTCGGTTGCATAGGCGAGGGCGAACTCTTCAAGGCTCTCGGATTCACCCAGATATTCCCAGGATTTCGATTTTTCGGGCCAAGTACGTCTAGCGGTATACTTCATTGGATCTGCGACTCCTCGTAAAGATGATGAAGTGCTAAGGGGAAGTGGCGGTTGGCTCTTATCGGCGAGCTGATCAGCGCTCGCTACGCGAGCTTGGGGCGTCGTTGGCCAATCTGCCGACTGTCGTGTAACCTAGACAGTCTCGCGTGTCTACTTTTGTGGACAACTGTGTCAACTTAGCAAATTCGAGAATCTCAGCGTATGCCGTCGCGCAAGAAACAGGTCATTGTCATCGGTGCCGGGATGGGCGGTTTGAGTGCGGCTTTGAAGCTCGCCTTGAGCGGCCTTGATGTCAGAGTGCTCGAGCGCGGTCATCACCCAGGTGGCAAGCTGCGCGAGCAGCACGTTGGTGATCAATCCTTCTATACTGGGCCGACGGTGCTGACGATGCCGTGGGTCTTCGAGGAGATCTTTCGCGAGGCCGGAGCCAACCTGGGCGAACGGGTCAAGCTGCATCAGGCGGATGTTCTCGCGCGTCATGCCTGGAGCGAGACCGAGCGCCTCGATCTGTTCGGCAATCATGAACGCTCCGCGCAGGCTATCGCCGAGTTTGCCGGGGCTAAAGAGGCGGATGGTTTTCGCCGCTTTGCCGCCCACGCTAAGCGAGTCTATGCGGCCTTGGACGTCCCCTTCATCCAGTCGCAGCAGCCGACGCCGGTGACCATCTTTGCGCGCTTCGGCTGGAGCGGGCTCGGTGAGCTGATGCGGATCAAGGCCGTGTTCACGCTCTGGCAAGCGCTCGGCAGCTACTTCAAGGACCCGCGCCTGCGGCAGCTGTTCGGTCGCTACGCGACTTACGTCGGTGCCTCCCCATACCATGCCCCGGCGACCCTGATGCTGGTGGCCGATGTCGAAAGCCGCGGCGTGCATGCGGTGGAAGGCGGCATTCATCGCTTGCCCGCAGCACTGGCAGAGCTGGCTGTAGAGAAGGGCGTTGAGCTGAGCTACGGTGCGGCTGTGGCCGAGATCCTGGTCGAAGGCGGGCGTGCTCGCGGCGTGCGCTTGGAAAACGGTGAGGAGCTTGAAGCCGACGCGGTGATCTGCAACGCGGATGCGGCCGCGCTGGGCGCGGGTCTGTTCGGTGAACAAGCCAAGCGGGCGGTGGCGCCGATTCCGCCAAAGAATCGCTCCCATTCGGTGGTGACCTGGAATCTGCTCGCGCGCCCGGTCGGGTTTCCGATGCAGTATCACAACGTCTTCTTCCCGCGCGACTATGCGGACGAGTTCAAGGCGGTCTTTGACGACCTTCGACTCCCGGCGCATCCAACCGTCTACCTCTGTGCTCAGGATCGCGGCGATCCCTCGGCGCCGGAGCCAACTGAGCGTGAGCGAATGCTGATCGTGGTCAATGCGCCCTCACGGGGTGATTCCCAGGTCATCTCCGAGGAGGAGATAGGCCGCTGTGGTGACCAGGTGACCGCCTTGCTGCAACATTGCGGGCTGACGCTCGCGGAGCGCGAAGACATTGCGGTGACCACGCCGGTCCATTTCGAGCGTGCCTATCCGGCCTCTGGCGGGGCGGTCTTCGGTCGTGTCAATCATGGCTGGTGGGGCTCGTTCGATCGTCCTGGCGCGGTGACCAAGATCGAGCGGCTGTTTACCGCTGGTGGCAGCGCGCACCCAGGCCCGGGTATCCCGATGGCATCGATCTCCGGGCGTCTGGCGGCTGATATGGTCCTCAAAAGCCTCTGATTGAGACCGTTGTTGAGTCATTCCCGCAATCGCGCCAGCCGCTATCCTGTTCAGCACTGCGCTGTTCTCGCCGCAGTGCTGATGAGCCATGCTCGCGCTTGTCTGAGATCCCAGGTAGCCGATGGCTGAGCCGCACGTCGTTGTCATTGGAGCTGGGATTGGCGGTCTGGCGGCCGCGATCAGGATCGCCGCCCAGGGCCTAAGGGTGACTGTGTTTGAGCGCTCAGGCTATCCGGGCGGCAAGATGCGTGAGGTCCAGGTCGCGGGTGCGCCTATCGATTCGGGGCCGACCGTGGTGACCATGCGCTGGGTGTTCGAGGAACTCTTCGCCGCGGCTGGAGCCAGGCTCGATGATTACCTCAGCTTGCGTCCGGTCGAGGTCTTGGCGCGTCATGCCTGGAGTGAGGACGAGCGGCTCGACCTTTACACCGACATCGATCGCTCGGCCGAGGCGATTGGCGACTTTGCTGGCGCCGAGCAGGCGCGTCTGTTTCGCGCCTTTTGCGCGCGCGCCAGCGATATGTACCGCACCTTGGAGCATGCCTTCATACAGCTCGCGGAGCCGACCCCGCTCTCGCTGGTGCTCGATTCGGGCCTGATTCCGGTGGCGCGTCTGAAACCCTACTCGACGCTCTGGCAGGACTTGGGCCGATTCTTCCCCGATCCTCGGCTGCGCCAGCTCTTCGGCCGTTATGCCACCTATGTCGGTTCCTCGCCGTTTCACGCGCCGCCAACGCTCGGGATCGTTGCGCATGTGGAACAGGCTGGGGTCTGGACCGTCGATGGCGGTATCTATCAGTTGCCTAAGGCTTGTGCCGCGCTTGCGCAGGAGCAAGGCGTTAAGCTGCGCTATCAGGCTGGCGTTCAGGAGATCCTCGTCGAGCGCAAGCGCGTCGTTGGCGTGCAGCTCGAGAGCGGTGAGCGTATCCAGGCGGATGCCGTGCTCTGTAACGCCGATGCCGCGGCGCTGTCCGCTGGGTCTTTTGGGGCGGCAGCGCGCCGCGCGACCCCGGCGCATCCCCGCTCCGCGCGCTCATTATCGGCTGTGACCTTCAGCGTTCATGCCAAGACCAGTGGCTTCCCGTTGGTGCGCCACAATGTGTTCTTTTGCCGCAACTATGCCGAGGAGTTCAAGGCCATCTTTGGGCGTGGCGAGCTGCCCAAAGAGCCAACGGTCTATGTCTGCGCACAGGATCGCGATGACGACGCCGAGGTCGCGGGGCCGGAGCGGCTGTTGTGCCTCGTCAATGCGCCCGCGCGGGGCGATATCAAACCTTTCACTAGCGAAGAGATCGAGCAATGCGAGGAGCAGACCTTCAACCTGTTGCGCCGCTGTGGCCTCAGGGCCGACCTCAGTCCGGAGCGTCGGGTCATCACGACGCCGACGGAGTTCGAGCGCCTGTTTCCGGCCACTGGGGGGGCGCTCTACGGCCGCACCTCGCATGGATGGCGGGGGCCGTTCAGCCGCTCGGCGGCTCGCTCGCGACTGGCGGGACTGTATCTGGCGGGGGGCAGCGTGCATCCGGGGCCGGGGGTGCCGATGGCGACCATCTCGGGGCGCCTGGCGGCGGAGGCGATCCTCAAGGACCTGACCTAAGCGTTCAGGTTCCACCGCGCGGCTACGCTTGGTGGTATGTCGACGCGCTCAGCGATGACGGTCTCCATGGGCTAACCCTGATCGCCTTCATCGGCAGCGTCTTCTCGCCTTACTACTTCAAGGGCCGACGGCGTGGTCGCGATGAGCCGCGCGATTATTGCTCGCTGAACGTCTGTCTCTACGGTAAAGCGCGGCGCTGGACCATGACCGAGCGGCGTCAGCGCGGGCTCAAGCAAAGTCCCTCGCACTTGCAGATCGGACCCAGTGCCCTGCACTGGGGTGCTGATCGCACCCTGACGGTAGAGATCGATGAGATCGGCACGCCGATCCCGCAGCGCGTGCGCGGCGAGGTCAAGGTCACGCCGAGCTTTATCAATGAGCAGGCCTTCGAGCTGGATCAGGCCGGGCGGCACCGCTGGCGACCGATCGCGCCGAGCGCCCGCGTTGAGGTCAGTCTCGAGCGTCCAGCCATCAGCTGGACTGGCCATGCCTATCTGGACCGCAACTGGGGTGATGAGCCGCTGGAGGATGCCTTCCGCTATTGGGATTGGTCGCGCGCCAGTCTTGGTGGCGATGAGAGTCTGATCCTCTATCATGCCGATCGGCGGGAGGGAGACAGGCTCTCACTCGGGCTACACTTCGGTGCGGATGGCGGCTTGAGCCATTTTGAGGCACCGCCGAATCATCGCCTCGCGCGCACCCCGATCTGGCGCATGCCGCGCTCCAGTCAAGCCGATGCCCAGCATCCGCCCCGGGTCGTCAAGACCTTGGAGGACACACCGTTTTATTCACGCTCGGTGATTGCGTCACACCTGCAGGGCCGTCCGATCGAGGCGGTGCATGAGAGCCTATCGCTGGATCGCTTCCGCTCGGCTTGGGTCCAGCACCTGCTGCCTTATCGGATGCCCCGGCGCTAATCGAAGCGGTCTGGTTCGACGGATAGGAAATCCAAGCCACCCTGAGCGTCCAGGTTGGCTTGGGAGAGGACGATAGCCAGATTCACGGAGGAGCACGCTCCCAGCCTTGCAAGGAGTGGTCGCCGGGATCAGCGTGTTCTCCAGACCAGCCGCTCCACGCCCAAGGCGACCACGGCAAAGGCGCGCAGGTCGCTCAAGCCATGACGCTGGTTCAAGGTGCCGCCGTAATCGCGGGCTTGAGCTTCGGCCTCGTCAAGCTTGGCCGCCACTGCCGGCAGCTTGGCCAGCGCTGCTCGGGATTGCCGGTGATGAATACCCGGTCCAGCCCCAGCCCGCCAGCAGCGGCCTTGATGGCTTTGAACACCGTCTTCAGAAGACCTTCGCCCTGCAGCAGCGTCTGGTAGCGGTCCTGGCTACCGGGGCGCGCGGCCATCAGCACTTCATTGG
>CAZEZH010000041.1:0-23436 GCA_964516305.1 uncultured Halochromatium sp.
TCTGGCATCCGTTAACTATTTTTAAGCTGGCAGATCAGGAGATTGGAGGCGCTTGCTCGATCAGAAGCTTAAGCCGGCTCCGTTCAAATACGGGAATAGACCATGGCGCTGCCAACTAGACGGTTTTAGCTTATTCGCAAGCAGCAATTTAAGTGTTTAAGCAATTAACCAGCTTGTTGATCAGCCGCGTCCTGGCTCAGGACCTCAACTCATTGACCACATCCAAGACCGTCTGGGCGCTCGGCGGGTCAATATGGGTACGCTGATTGACAATGTCTTCACAAAGCCTCTCGAGCGCCTTCTTTGCGAACGCCGCTGATGCGCGCAACTTCTGCCCTTCGTTATTGGCCAGGTCGTTTCTGCTGGCTTGAAACAAGCCCCGCAGCCATGAGGGTGTCACCAGCATCTTGATCCGCGCCGCCAGCGCGTCGACTTCCCCCTCGGTCAGGAGGTAATCCGAGGCGACCAGCTCGGACTGCTCTTTGACGAGCGCTATCAGCCGGCTCGCGTCGTCCTCAAGGAAACGATCTGCAACACGCTTGGCTCCTGCTGAACCGAGACTGCCTCCCGATAAACCACCAACGATGGCACCGATGAGCGCGCCGAAAGGCCCCCCTAAGCCCGAGCCAAACGCGGCCCCGGTCGCCCAACCGCTCGACCCGGCGAGGATCGCGGAAGTCTTCACAACCGTGTTCTTAGTGAATTGCTTCCACGAGATACTCCGTGCTAGCGCCGCACGATAGAAATCGAGATTCGCGACCCCTATCGCCAGTGTTGCTGTGACAGGATTGGCGACGGCCAACGCCCCGAGTTCTCCGGATGACCCGCCGCCAGCGAGGCCCGACAAGGTGTAGGTCGCTCGGTCGAGCGCGGCTCTGCTGAGGGGTGAGCTGGCCAATCCTGAAAACGCGCCACCTGCGGCCACAGATCTAAACCTAGCGCGGTCCTCCGGGCCTCCTGCCGCAAGCACACCACCGATCGCCGAGGTTGGACCGGCATTGAGATTGGCGCTCAAGGCGAGCACCACCGATGTGCCTTCATCGGCTCCAGCCCAGCGAGCGCGCGCGAAGTCGATGGCAAAAGAGATGCCGCACGGGCACTCCGAGTGCACCACCTCTGTGGCTGCTTCAACGCCGACCCCGCTGATCCGTCCGCCTCGAGCGACCCGAAGGGCCTGGCTGTAGGTGACAGTTCCCTGCCTGATGCGGCAGATACGTTCGGAGCCTGAATTGCCGACCTCGGCGCCTTCGGAAACCCGGTTAAGGTTAACGAGGCGAACGGCTTGCTCGTACTGGTCACGGGGGATCTCGAGTAGCAGCTTGCCGTCTCGATTTAATTCCTCCGCGGTCCTCAGCACCTCGCTTACGGTTGCACGGGCATCTCGATAGAACACCGAGCGGACATAGTGCCCGGCAACCGCAGCCGATGCTGGGCATTCAGCGCTCACTTCGCCAGAGCGCTGAATAAAATAGCGGGCGCCGCGGCGATGTCGTTTGTCGAGATCCACATCTGATCACCCTCTTGAGACAATGTTGCACGCAAACCAACGCTATTGCATTTGTTATCAGATTTCGAGATTGTCGCCGGCAAGCCACGCGGGTCCGTAAGCAAGTTCGAATATTATCCAGCAATAACGCGATTGCTCTTCATTGAGGTGCGGGCTATGATCGGACTCATTCGGCTCATGGCCTGATCCGCCGAGTAAAAACCAATGGTACTCGCGCATGATTGAAAATGGGATACTCAAGGTTGCACTGTCCCAAGCAGCAGGCGCTGCTGTACCGCTGGGTATCGTCGCGATAACGGCGGTTCTCATTTGGCCGCGATCAGCCCGGCAGCGAGTGAAAACCTTGCGGAACAAGCCGGGCTCGCCCTTGGCGTCGCCGGTTCGCATGCCCGGTTCAACCATCCGCCAGCGCAAGCCCAAACCACCTTTAGCAACGGCCCCAAAAAGCGTCACGATCGCAGGGGCTCGCTCGGGCGCCGCTGGGGCAGGCGGCAACGATCGGCAGAGCCTCCTAGGCCAAATCTTGACCGACAACCTGCGACTGCGAGAGGCCGTCTACGAGGGACGCACCGAATGACACTGGCGCCGACTCGACAGGCTTTGAACGCCCGGAGCGGCTCACAATCGAGAGGAGCAAAATGGGCAAAACATATCGTATCGGGGTCGATCTCGGTACCAGTCGTTCCGCGGTCGCAACCTCGGCTGGCAAGCAGGTCGCGACCCGGACTTGTGTTGGTTATCCGAAAGACGTCATCGCACGCAAACGATTCGGGCAAGACGTCCTACTTGGCGAGGAGGCCCTTGATAACCGGCTGGCGCTAGACCTGGTCTGGCCACTAGCCGACGGGGTCGTTCTCGATGATGAACGCGCACGCGAGGCGACCGGACTGATTCTTCGCCATCTCGTCGATCAGGCATTACCGGAACGCGAGCCCGGGGACCAGATCTATGCTGCGATCGGCGTTCCGGCACAAGCGAGTATCAACAGCAAGAAAACCATTCTCGACGTCACAAAATCCTTTGTCGACAAGATACTGATCGTGAGCGAGGCGTTCGCGGTGGCCTACTGCATCGAACGCTTCGATGAGTGCCTGGTCGTCGACATCGGTGCTGGTACGGCCGATATCTGCAGGATGCACGGGGCCATGCCCGAGCCCGAGGACCAGGTGACCCTGACCAGCGCTGGCAATTTCCTCGATGCCGCGATTACCCAGGCGATTCATGAGCGGTACCCGGATGTCCAGTTGACACCACAGATCGTGCGCCGCATCAAGGAGAAGCATGGCTACGTGTCAGAGACATCCGACCCCATTCGCGTAAGCCTGACCAACCGTGGGATACCGGCAGACTATGACATCACCGAGATCATGCGCGAATCCTGCTTGAAGATGACCCAGCCCATCGCGCAAGCAGTGCAGGAGTTGGTCGGCACCTTCGACCCGGATTTCCAGGATCGCCTTCGACAGAACATCATCATCGCGGGCGGCGGCTCACGACTCAAAGGGATCGATCTTGCCATCGAAAAGAGTCTGAAGGCCTACGGTGGCGCGAATGCGGACTGTGTGCAGGACGCAGAGTATTGCGGCTGCATGGGGGCATTGAAGATGGCCGTGGAGATGCCCGAAGAGTACTGGGAACAGATCTAGGCGGGGTTTGAATGTTCACCGATCTGCGGTGCTCGAGCGTCATCGGGCATAGCTACCCGCTTCAGGAGCCGACAATGGTGCCGGGAATCACGCGATGTCTCTAGTGACCGTCGGAATCGCGCTCTCAGCCTATGCCGGAACCCGTGTCCTCGATACGGTGCGCTACAGACAACGCAAGACGCGTCTGCGCGCATTGAGCCCGATGGCGCAGCGCGCAGTGCAACATCACCCCGAGCACGGTGAACCGACAGAGCATCACCACTACTTGCGCATCAGTGGCATTGCGCTCGGCCTCGCTTTGGTAAGACCGCTGACGCCTGCAGTGGGACCGGTCGGCGTGGCGCTGACGATCTACAGCACCTTGCCTTTGATGCGTCGCGCAGAACAATCCGTCTCCAGGGGCCAGATTGGCAACGACTCGCTGAGCAGCATCGTTTGCCTTGCGACGCTGGGCTTGGGCCAGACCCTTGCAGCAGCCCTGCAGGTGACAGCTTTCCACCTCGGTTACCATGCCGTGACTAAAAGCCGCAACCTTGCCCGTGGCGCATTCTCCAATGCAATCGAGATACCCAAGAGCATTCGAGTCCGACGAGGGCGAAACAAGATCGCGGTTGCACCCCACGAGCTTCAGGACGATGACCTCGTGCTGGTGCACACCGGGGACCTCTTGCCGGTCGATGGACGGGTGATCCAAGGTGAGATCTCGGTCGATCAGCATCAGTTGACCGGGGAATGGCTCCCGAAAAAACGCGTGCGCGATGATGAAGTGTTCGCAGGCACACTGGTAGTCGACGGTCAGGCCGGGCTCAGGGCCACCGCGACCGGTTCCAAAACCGCAATTTCGCAACTCAACGCCACCCTGCGCGAGACGGCCGATTACACCAGTCGCCTCCAGCTCGTTGGCGAGCAGTGGTCAGATCGCATCGCACTGCCGCTGTTGCTAGGCAGCGCCGCCTCCGTCCCATTAGTAGGCACATCTTCGGCAACGGCCTTGCTGTTTAGCGCGCCAGCGAATGCGATTCGGGCGACGGCGGCGCTGACCACCAGTAGCCACTTGACGGCAATCACCCAGGATGGAATTAGGATCAAGGACGGCCGAGCGCTGGAAGCGCTGGCCGAGATCGACACCTTTCTGTTCGACAAAACCGGCACACTGACTTCTGAGGATCTCGCAGTCAGCGATGTCGTTCCGCTGGCAACCTGGAGTCGCAAGCAGATCTTGAGCCGGGCAGCAGCAGCTGAGGCTGATGTCTCCCACCCGCTTGCCAGGGCGCTGATCGCGACTGCAATCGCCGAGAGTGGGTCGACAGCAAAACCGGTGGCCAGGAAGTCCAGCTTTCGCGTCGGGTACGGAGTCGCGGCCACCATCGCGGGAAGTCGGGTCTTGGTTGGCGGCTCTCGGCTGATGTCCGATGCCGGCATCGACGTCGGACCCGACGCCCGCAACGTCATCGATGCAGCAGAGGCCAGAGGGGACAGCGCGATCCTGATTGCGGACGAGCGCCGAGTCCAAGGGGTGGTGGAAATCCGCCCACAGTTGCGCCCCGAACTCAGCGCCGTCATCCACGCGCTGCGGACTCGAGGCGTCGACAGGATCGATGTCGTCTCAGGCGACAGCGAGGGCCCGACCCGGCTCATCGCCGAATCTCTGGGGCTCGACGAATATTTCTACAACATACTCCCCCAGGACAAGGCCGCTCTGGTACGCCGGTTGCAGGCCGCCGGACGACGCGTTTGCTTCGTCGGAGACGGTATCAACGACGCGCCGGCGATGAAACAAGCGCATTGTTCGATTTCGTTGCATGGAGCATCGACCGCGGCTAGCGATACTGCTCAGGTATTGCTGTTGGAACCCAGCCTGGCCAAGCTACCGCGATTGCTCGACGCCGCGCAGAGCCAGCAGACCCACCTCAAACAGGTGCTGGGTTACTGGGCCGCCTATGGCGTGTTGAACAGCTACTTCAACGTAGTACTGCGGATCGGCGTTCTCCCCTCGACCTTATTCTATGCGGGGGCCTTCAGCCTGTCCTACCTCCATTGCGCATATCCGCGACTCACGAGTGGCCAAGAGACCGCTGGGCGGCAACCCGCAACGGCTGCGGAACACCTGACCCCCTTCCATCAAGCCGGCAATCGGGGGTCGCCAGCAGTGCTGCGCTGTGAGTGGCTGCAGGGGTCGCAACCGTCTCTGCCGGACAAATTCGGGCCCCTGCGGTGCAGATGGTACTCGGTCTAAACGGGGCGTAACGAGTAAAGCCATCACCGTAAAACAGCCGGTTCGGGGCTAGAGCGCTGCAGCGGTGTCCGCAACCTGGAAGCGACCTTCGATTCCGGCCACTGCATCGTCCGCAGCATCGACTGCTGCATCCTTAAGGCTGTTCGCAACACGCTTGGCCGTGATCGCGGCTGCCGCACCGACCACGAATCCCACCAGAATCGACGCCGGCCTGGCACCCGGAACCGGTATCGCGCTGGTGTAGCACAACGCCTTTGCCCCGGCGACCACACCGATCTTCGCACTGGCCCAAGCCGAGCTGCCTTCGTAGATCCCGGTTGAGACCACGTCTGAGACGACCGCAGCGTTGGCCAGATCGGCTCTGCGCGCTATATGCCCGAGCGCGGTCAAGCCCGCAGCACCGGCAGCGTCCGCGACAATCAGCACCGGCCCTAACCCAAGGTCGTAAAGATGATCCCTTTCAAGACCGGAGCGCAACGACGAAGCGCCGAGCTGTTCGACACCTTCGTCGACGGCATCGTGGGTCAGGAAATCGCGAAAGAATCCAGCAAAGTCCATTGTCGGACGCCCGTAGTCCGCATAGACCCCTTGACCGGTGGCCGAGAAGAATGCGGCCACCTGTCCGGCCTTGCCAGAAAGCAGGTTGGACTCCAGATCGGCGCCCGCTTTATCGACACGGGCCCAGATTTCTGCTCTCGAGAAGGTATTGGTTTCGCCGCGGCGACTTTGAAGGTTGAGCTTTTCCGGGATCGCCCGTCTCGTGACATAACCATGTCGGACCGCGTTCCGGCGAATTAAGGCGACCCTCATCTCAGGCTCTAATGCGCTGAGATGCACGGCTGTCGTCTTCGCCGCAATCCGCTTTCGAATGACACGATTGCGAGGAAGCTCGTATTCAGTCCTAGCCAATCGCTTCATCCCGATAGTCAACCCTCCAAGGCGATTGCCGGAAAAGCTCGTACCGAATGACGCAGGATGTTCACTTGTCTTCAAAGAGCGTTGTCGGGGGCACTCTTCGATCCCGGAGGAGTGCACCGGCAACGAGCTGATCGCCACACGACCAACTCGTTTTCGCCTAGTTCATGCGGCAGCACCTACCTGCGTTGTTGAGCCCTTTCGGGACATCGCAGCGAGCGGCGCTCGCGAGGTGCTAATCCCGGTCTCTTCAGCAAGGCGCAACAATTGGTTGTACTTGCAGATTCGATCACCGCGCCTCGGCCCGCCAATCTTGATCAGCTCGGCACCGACCGCGTAGGCGAGATCGCACATCGAGGTATCTTCAGTTTCCTTTGAACGGTGAGAGACGACCAGTTGCATACCACAGTTGCGAGCGGCAACCGCCGCATCGAGTGTCCCGGTCACCGTGCCTACTTGATTCATCTTCAGCAGAATCCCGCTAGCGAGGCCAGGATTGATATTCTTAGCATTGGTTGCGAAGAGGTCGTCTCCGACGATCATGGTCTTGGACTCAGCATAGGCGGTCAACGCCCGCCAGTGCAGATCGTCATCGGGCCCGAAGGGGTCTTCATAAAAGCAGAAGTTGTAGTCGTCGAGCAGACCGCGGTGATAGACCTCAAACTCGTCGCCATTGAGCGTCTTGCCCCCCAGTTTGTAGGTTCCGTCGCCCACCTCTAAATGTTCGGCAGCGACGTCCGTTCCCAACGCGACCTGATCGGTCAGCCCCATCTGATCGACCGTCGTCGAGATCAGATCAAATAGGCGCCGTGGATCAGAGATCCTCGCCAGCATGCCGCTCGACGCCGAGTAGCCAAGCAACTGGCCCTCGGCTTTCAGGTGTCGCTCCATCGTGTTGTAGACATCGAGCGCGATCTCGATATCGTCGACAAGGTCCGTCTGCTGCGGAATCATCATCAACTGCTGATGGGGTAGATCACCACCGTGAACCCCGCCGCTAAAGATATTGATGATCGGATGCGGCATCGCCGACTCGAGGTCGGTGAGACCGCATAGGTACTCGGCGAGTGTGCATTTTTGGGCGCTTGCCGCGGCACGGCAGAACGCAAGCGACAGCGCAAGGGTGACATCGCTGCCGAGCGCCCCAAACGGGCCGCCATCAGTGAATAAGGCATCGAACTCCTGTTGGCTCTCACAGGAGTATCCCTGGCAATAACCCGCCAGTTCGACAACGGCTGCGTTCCCATCACAAGGACCAAGCCGTGCGGAATCGACGAGATTACGCTCCCGCCGTCCCGGAATGATGGCCCTAGGTGCCGACCCAAGACCGACGCTCCCGTTATCCAAGACGACTCTCGCCTCAAGGGAACGACCCGCTTGAGAGTTCAAGATGGTCCTGAGCGAGACGGATTGGATTCTGCAGTTCGACATCGACTTTCTCCTCCGCGTGGTGTTTTGCGCGGCTCTAGGGCTGGATGAGCAGATCGCACCGTTGCCCCTATTGCCGGCCATGGCGAACATAGGGAGACGCGGAGCACATGCTTCTCTGTGGCCCTTTTGATTATTGGATACAGCTTGGTCTTCCGCAGCGGGTCAAGGCCCATCTGCATCTGGTGTCAACTTAGTGTGTTGACCTTTAGTGTCTCAGCGGTAAACCAGCGTTGACACTTGAGAAACGCTTTGCCTCGATTGAGAATTCGAAGTCACCGTAAACGAAAAATCAGGCGATGAAAAGCGGAAATCGCGATCTCGGCTAAAGGTTTTCCGTAGGTTGGTTAGTTTGCAACAGTCTAGAGACTGAATTCAGGATCGTGTTCGCCTGAAACAGCGCGTGGAATTCTCGATAAGCAATAGGTGGAATGCCAATAATTGCCAATGCAAGCAATTAATTATATTCACAAAAAGCAGACTTTATTGTAGACAGCCGTACCCACAGCGCTGCTGCACTGCCCATTAGCCTGGAACTAGCGCGAAAGCAAGGTCGCACAACCAAACGAGTAACTAAGCGGGTATGAACAGGCCAGAAGAGCGGGCCAGAGCGGTCAGAAGGGAAGGCTAGAGCGGGGAGCCGGCAGGGGCGGCAGGGGCGGCAGGACGTGGTGGTTGAAATGCTCTTTTTGGGGTTGAAATGATGACCGACGCCCGGCGGCGCCGTCCGCCGCCAGGCGCCTCCAATCAGGCCAAGGCCTGTTTACGCAGCGCCCCGAGCCGCGAGCGTTTGGTCGAGGCTGTTCCGTACGCAGTGGCCCCGAATGCGCCCGCTGTGGCAACCGGCAACAGCGCGAGCAGGACGGCCCCTGTCATTGAGCCGCCGCCGACCAAGGCACCGACACGGACCAGCCTGCCCACCACCGCAGAGGTCGAAAGCCCCTCGGACAGCGTGATGGCGCCGATACCGAGCACCCCAATAAGGCTGCCATAACCGGTCGCACGGCGCGCGATGGCGCGACGGCCAATCTCCGCTTGACTGGACCCTTCCCGCTCGGCGAACACAAATGTATTGATCGTCTTGGTGCCCACGTAAGCAGGTGCACCGGCGATCAACATGGGGCCGGCGGCCGCCGATCCTCCTAATACCGCACCGGCAGCGGTCATACTGGCGATAATGCAGCCACTGGTGAGACAGGCGGCAGTCGTTGCAGCGGCAATACTACCGGTACTGGCAACGGCGCCGACAACCCCTGCTGCCTCACCGACATCATCGACGAGCTTTTTCTTATTTACCTCTTTGCCCAAACTCTTTTCTACGGGCTGGTCAAGATCAATAGGGGTCTGAACTTCGCCTGCATCCGCTCGGCCAACCTGAGCGGGATCATCGTTATTTGTTGGTGTCGTCATCGCAAGGGTCACCCGTCGGTTGTTTGGACAGGCCCTGATTATTCACCAGACTCGGCGTTTGAGCTACTACCACGTGCAAATCGTCATTTCGGCAGCAAAAAGGAGACAGCGCGACATCCGGAATAGAGTCCAGTGATGCCACAGGTGATAGAAGGTGATTTGGGAGTCGTCCTTCCAGGGGTTCTCCTTGAGCAGCCCCTCGGCCGCCAATTCGTCGCAAGGTCTGGCCGTGCTCCAGTGCGGGTTCCACGAGCTGGCCGATCTTTGAGAAGATGCAATCAACTTGACTCATGCCGCCGACAACAGATGCCCCATTGGCTTCGCTGGATACTGACCCAGCCTCATCGCTTGCGTCGCGAACGCCCCCAGATTGGCAGATTAACGGCGATCTTCGTCGCGGATCAGGCCAGCGCCCCGATGCGTTCCTGCGTTCAAGCGTCGGCGGTTGTTGACGCTGGGCTGGCCGAGGATCGATACGCGATGGGCCGTGGGTTCTGGCGCCTGACCGATGGCTGTCAGGTGACCCTGATCCATGCGGAGGATCTGACGCGAGCGCAGCGCCGACGGGGCCTTTTGCTCGATGCCGGTCAACATCGGCGCAACCTGGTCGTATCCGGGTTAGCCCAGACTGAGCTGCGGGACCGGGACATCCGGATCGGAGACGCGCTGTTCGAATGGCATCGAGTCCGCCCCCCCTGTGGCTATCTCGATCGCGTCTCCGGGCCGGGGACAGCAAAGGCGCTATTCCGGTCACTGTCTTCGCGTTCGCAAGTCGGGCCTGGTCAAGGTTGGTGACAGCATCATCGTCTCACCACGGGCGAGGTGATCCGCCTCTGAGCGCGACATGCCTAACCTGAGCGGTGACCAAGCGCCCGAATGGGAGGTGTATCCGATCTCGTGGGCGGTGAACAACCCGAGCAGCCCTAAACCCAGGCCCCCTGCAGCCCACTGACGCGCTCGACGCGTCTTGTCAGCGCCTCCCGAAGCACCGCTTCCTGACTGTAGAGCAGCGTGAAGTGCTCCTTCGCACGGGTGATGGCGGTATAGAGCAACTCGCGGGTGAGCACGGGATTCGGCCTGTCCGGCAGGATCAGCGCCGTGTGCTCGAACTCCGAACCCTGCGACTTGTGCACGGTCATCGCAAACACAGTCTCCACGGCCTGCAACCGGCTGGGTAACACCCAGCGCACGCCGCCCTCAACGGTGGGAAAGGCGACGCGCAGCGCCGATGCAGCATTCCGGTTCTGAGCGCCCTCGCCCATCACCGGCACCGGCAAGGTGATGCCGATATCCCCATTCATCAGGTTCAGGCTGTAGTCGTTGCGAGTCACCAGGACCGGTCGACCGGCGAACCATTGCCGTGGGCTGACGGCGCCGTCGCCCTCACGGCCGAGCCATCCTTGCTGCTTGAGCAGCGCGATGATGCGCTGATTCAGCCCCTCAACGCCCCAGACGCCTTGGCGCAGCGGCGTCAGGAGTTGGAAGCGCTTCTGTGCTTTCAGCAGGTCGCCGGCCCAACGGTTGAGGGCGGCTTGATCGGCACCGGCGGCTGGCGCCTTGTCGCGCAGTTGACGTAGGAAGCTGCCTTCAGCCCCATGCGCCTCATCGATCAAGTGCGCGAACCCGGCATCCTCGGTATCGGTAAGCACCCGGGCCTCGATCACACCGAGGTCCGGCCGCGGATCAGCGTTGAACAGATCCAGCACGGCGCGGAGCCGCTGGCCTGGAGCCGGCGCCGAAGCCTCATTGGAATTGACCAGCTCGGCCAGCGCACCGATGCCGCCCTCCTTGCTGAAGCGGTAGCTGTGCGACAGGATCACGATGGCCTGCCCAAGGCCAACGCCAGTCTGCGGGCCACAGGGCGGGGTTGCCGGATCACCACGCGCCCCGGCATGCGCTTGGCTGGCGGGTTGACACAGATCCCCGAGCACCGCGCCGGCCTCCACCGAGCTGAGTTGGTCCTTGTCACCGAGCAGGATCAGCTGGGCATCGGGTCGCAAGGCGTCGAGCAGATGCGCCATCAGCTCGACATCAACCATCGAGGCCTCATCGACCACCACCACATCGGCCGGCAGCGGATTGGCGGCATGATGGCGGAAATGGCGGCTGTTCGGGATGGTCCCGAGCAGCCTGTGCAGGGTCTTGACCTGGGTCGGGATCTGGCCCCAGCTGGCTTCTCCCCCAGGCAGCTTGTGCACCTGTCCGGCAATAGACTCGTTCAAGCGCGCTGCGGCCTTACCGGTCGGCGCCGCGAGTTCGATGCGCAGCGGCGATGCATCGGTATGCTGGGCATCCCGGGCATCCGGAGCATCCTTATGCTTCTTGGCGTCCTTAGGCATCGCCAACCGCTGCAGCAAGGCCAGCAGGCGCACGACCGTGGTCGTCTTGCCAGTTCCGGGACCGCCGGTGATGATGAAGAAACGTCGGTCTGCAGCGCGTTCGCAGGCGATGCGCTGGCAATCGGGCCTTGACTGCGGGTTTTCGCTAGACGGCACCGCGAAGAGAAGGTCGAGGAGTTCTTTGATTGTCTTGGCTATCTTGGCTGTCTCAGATGCGTCGCTCTTGATGGACTGCACGAGCCGCGCCTTGATCCCGGCGCGGATACGCTGCTCATACTGCCAGTAGCGGCGCAGGTACAGCAGCGGCCGCTCGGTGCTGCCGGCGAGCACCAACGGGGAGCCCGCCGTCTTGGGCTGCCCGTCTTCATCTTTAGGGTCCGAGTCACCGAGCGGCCCCTTCGCGGGGTCTGTCATCACTGCAATCACACTACTGGTCGCCAGCCGTTCAACCCATTCCGGCAACATCAACCCATCAAGAAGCTCGAGCAGTTCGCCGCGCACCCGTGGACTCAACTCGGCGTCGTCCCGCAGTCGACTAAGCAGCATCTCCGGCGCCTCCAGCGCACCTCGCAGATCGAGGCACACATGCCCATGGCCATTGCGTTCGCTGGTCAAGGCGACGGCGAGCAGCACCATTGGGTCGCTCTCTCGGCCCTGCTCGGCAATGAAGCGGGTGAATGCCAGGTCCAGCGCGCGCAAGGCGCCAGCATCGACCCAGCCGCTGAAGCGCTCGAGCAGCGCGCGGCTCTCGGTTGAAACGCGACGCTCAGTTGCAGCGCAGGGCCCGCTCGAAGCTTCCATCAGGCCACCTCCTGTCTCGTCGTGACGGACGTCCCGGCAAACAGCTGATCCAGCTCCTCGATCAGCGCCCGCCTAGGCTTGGCCATGAACAGTCCCTGGCTAGGGGCTTGGCGACCGCGCAGGAACACATAAAGGGCGCCGCCGAGGTGGCGCTCGATGGCGTAGTCGGGCAGCCGGGCACGCAACAGCCGATGCAGAGCCAGCAGGTAGAGGGCGTATTGCAGGTCGTAGCGGTGCTCGAGCATGGCCGCGCGCATCGCCTCGGGGGTATAGGCGCTGTCATCAGGACCGAGCCAGTTCGACTTCCAATCGAGCAGGTAGTAGCGCCCCTGATGCTCGAACACCAGGTCGATGAAGCCTTTGAGAAGACCGTCGAGCTGGTTTGGACGCAGTGCCGGACGCGCCTTGCCAGGCAGGCAATGCGCCTGAACCCGCTGATCGAGCGCGGTGGTCTCGACCCCGTTGCTGGCGATCCAGAACTCCATCTCGACCTGGATCTGTGCGGGCGCCAGATCCTGCAGGGCCAGGGTTGGCGCTGGTCCCTGCGGCGGCGCCAGATCGAACAGCGTCCAGGGGGTGGTTAGCAACTGCTCGAGCCAGCGGTCCAGGGGCGCGATCCAGTCGGTGAGTCCGCGTAGCTGGCAGCGCCGCGCCAGCAGGTCTTGGCGCAGTGCCGGCACGCGTGCCGCGGCCGCGAAACCGCGTACAGGCTGGCCCTCAGCGTCTTGCGTGAGCGGCACCATCGCGGCCCACTCCAGCAGCCCGTGCAGGAAGGTGCCATAGCGGCTGCCGCGTGGCAGCGCGTGCAGCAATCCCGGGCTGGTTTGGCCCTCACTCATCGGCGCGTGCTCGCTGCTGCTGTTGCCATCGCCACTAAGATTGCTGTCGATGACGACAGGCGTTGCCAGGGCGGTGACGAGGCTCGACTCCTCCAACGCTGTCTCCTGCTCGGCGGTGTCGCCGGAACGCGGCTCCATACCCTGCCCTGCCTGCTCGGATGCGGTCTGGGCCGCGCCAACATTCAGCGCCGAATAGCTGGCGATCCACCAACGCTCGAAACGACCATGCTCGGGTTCGCATGCCGGCTCGAGCGCACTATCCGTCGGCGCGTCCAGGGGCTCGGCGAATGCGTTTGGCATTGGCACGATAGCAATGTGCTCGCAGTCACCTTTGAGCTGTTCGAGGGCGCTCCAGACCTCAGCGGCTTCACCAAACGGCTGCCCGCCAGTGAGGACGTGGCCGATCGCGGACTGCTCCAGCTCAGGGGCCTTTCTTTTCAGGCGGCGCAGCGGCGTGATCCCGAGCCAGACGGCATGCCGGGCGCGGGTGAGCGCGACGTACAGTTTGCGCATATCCTCGCTCAAACGCTCGTCATCGGCCGTTATCCAAGCCGGCTCGAAGGCATCCTTTCCGGCCACCTCGAGCGCACGGGTGCTCGCGCCTTCATCTCCCTGGGCGGATTCTAGGCGCGTCGCCACCTGCGCGGTGCGCCCATCGATAGGCCGCCAGCTACAGATGAAAGGCAGCAGGACCAGCGGGTATTCCAGCCCCTTGGATTTGTGGATGGTGATCACCTGAACCAGCTCGGCATCGCTCTCCAAGCGCACGGTGAACTCCTCGCCGCTGCACTCCAGATGAGCGCTCAGATGGCGGATCAGCGCCTGCTCGCCATCGAGCGCAGTGGCGGACTGCTGCAGCCATTCGGCCAGATGCAGCAGGTTGGTCAGGATGCGTTCGCCCTGGCCACGGGCCAGCAGGCGCGCCGGCAAATCCTGCTCGTGCAGCAACCGCCGCAGCATGGCCAGCACACCCTGGCGCTGCCAGGTGCGCTGGTAGTCGACGAAGCGCATGACCTGGGCCTCCCAAGCCAGCTCGTCCTGCTGCAGACGCGAAAGCTCCTCGAGTGGCAGGCCGAGGGTGTTGGTGCCGAGCGCGGCGCGCACCAAGCCCTCCTCGGTGGGTGCGGCACAGGCGCGCAGCCAGTGCAGCAGATCAACCGCCTCTTGGGTCTGGAAGACCGAGTTGCGATCAGACAGGTAGACACTATGGATACGCAACGCAGCGAGGGCCTGGCGCATGACTGCGGCCTCATCGCCGGTGCGCACCAGGATGGCGATGTCGCTCGGCTTCAGCGGCCTCTCCACGCGGTCGCTGCTCGCAGGCTCAATGCCAGCGGGGGCGAAGCCGGTGCGTTGCGCCCGCGCTTGTGCCAGCCAACGTGCGATCTCAGCAGCGGCTGCGGCGGCCATCTGCTCCAGATAGTCGCCGGGGGCGGTGGCTGGCTCGCCGTCGAGCTGCCAGCAGGTCATCGCTGTCGCCGGCTTTCCGTCGATGAGCAGGCATTCATCGCGGCCGTTGGCAGTGATCGGGACGTAGGGGATGGGGTTCTCGGCGGTTGGATTGGCATCCGGATCAACGTGCGGATCGGCTTCTGGGCCAACGTCCGGATCGGGGCGAAAACGGAAGGCGCCGCGCCGTTGGGTCTCGGCATGGTCGAAGAAGCGGTTGCAGGCGGCGACCATCGCCTCGGTCGAGCGATAATTCGTCGCCAGGGTCGCGTGGCGTCCCTCGGTCGCGCGCCGCGCGGCCAGATAGGCGTGGATGTCGGCGCCGCGGAAGCCGTAGATCGACTGCTTCGGGTCGCCGATCATCACCAGCGTACTGTTGGGATCGTTCGCGGCGATGTCATAGACCGCATCGAAGATCCGGTACTGGATCGGATCGGTGTCCTGGAACTCATCGATCAGCGCCACTGGGAACTGCCGGCGGATGGTCGCGGCAAGCGTGGCGGCCTGGGACTGGGCGCTAGGGCTGTCATCGGCCGGGGTCAGCGCAGCGGCCAGTTCGCTCAGCAGCTCGTCGAAGCCCATCTCGGCGCGTGTTCGCAAGCGGCGCGGCAACTCCTGCGCCATCCAGTCTGCGGCGTGCGCGAGCAGGCAGGCCTCGAGCGACGGCAGGACTTCGGCAGTCCCGTCATGGCATGGCGTCAGGGTCTGCTGCCAGCTGGCCACTGCGTCATAGGCTGGATGATTTGGCTCGGTCTGGACCTTCGCGTTTTTCTTGAAAACAAACTGGCTCCGAGCGACATGCTTAAGCTGCGTTGGCGCCTTAGCGCCCTCGGACCAGGCCGCGATCTCGGCTAGGACCTGCTCGAAACCCGCTTCATTGGCGCTGCCGTGCTTTGTGCCGTTCAGGTGAGGTCGCAGCGCGCGCAACTGTTCCTCGAGTTCTCCGCGATGCTCACGCCAGAGTGAGCGCGCTTGGTCCTCGGCCTCGCGCTGCCCGATCCGCTCGGCCAGCGCCGCTTGCAGGCATTCGCCGCTGAGCGGCTGGCCCTTGTAGCAAAGTTGAGCGTCGCGGCGTTTCAGCCACTCGCTCAGCTTGTGTTGCAGCGCCTGCGGCGAGGCGGCGACCTCACGGATGCAGCGGGCCTGCGCGAGCGGGAGCCCATAGCAGTGCTTGCGCCAGTAATCGCGCAAGGTCTCGGCGATCAGCTCGCTCTGATCAGTGACCAGCGTGCGCTCAAACAGCCCGCGGGTGGCAAAGGCATGCTCCTGCAGCATGCGCTGACACCAGCCATGGATGGTTGCGATCATCGCCTCGTCCATCCACTCGGCGGCCAGGCGCAGGCGATGGGCGCAGGCCGGCCATTGATCAGGCGGGTAGTCCTCGCGCAGCGCTTGCAACGGATCTGTTGCGCGCGCGGTCTCTGGTGTCTGCGGTGGATCGCTTGGGCAGGCGGACTCCAGCGCGGGCTCAGAGAACAGCGCGGCGGCCTCGACCAGACGCTCGCGGATGCGCTCTCGCAGCTCCTTGGTGGCAGCATCGGTGAAGGTCACCACCAGGATCTCGGGTGGGATCAGTGGGCGCCAGAAGGACGTTCCCTCGTCGCCTGGGCGACCATGACCGAGCACCAGGCGGAGATAGAGCAGCGCCAGGGTGAAGGTCTTGCCGGTGCCGGCGCTGGCCTCGATCAGGCGCGAGCCACGCAGTGGAAAGCTGAGCGGATCGAGGCTTGGCGGGTCTGCTGGCATCGGCATGGGGTCGGAACGCAGTTTGGGCATGGGGTCGGACCCGAGCTTGGGCTTGCGCCCGGATTCAGGCACGTGATCGGATGCTGGTTTGGGTGCCATCTCAGAGCTCCTTGGACTGCAAAGCCTGTTGGTAGACAGGTCCGTAGAGGCGCTCGATCAGGGCGTTGAACTCGGCGGCTGCGCTCAGTGTGGCGTAGTCAGGCCAAAAGCGTTGGTAACCGACATGCTCGTCGCGCTCGCCCGGATACTGGTAGCTGCCCTCGTAGTCTTGGGTGGGATTGGCACCCTTCTCGCCAGCGTTCTGACGTAGGGCACCGAACGCAGTCTTGCAGGCCAGCGGCAAAGGCTGTGTGAGCCCCTTGACATACCCCGTCATCAGATCGTTCAGGTGACCTTCGGCCTCATCCGGGTCCAGTGGTGACAGCCAGACCTCGCTGCCCGGTCCAAGCAGACAGGTGCTGGTCGAGCAATCGAGCTGGGCCGCCAGATGCCGCGGCCAGTGCGAGACCAGGTGATACCAGCTGAGCTTGCCCTTCTTGATCAGCTCGCTGGGCTGCAGTCGCAGTTGCAGGCGCTCACCCTGAGCGTTGGCGCGCAGCCCGCTGAGGCTGTCCTCGAGCACCAGGTCGGCGGTGCTGAGGCTCAACGCCCCGATGGGCAGTGGCGTTGGATACTCAGCAAGCAGGTCACGATAGCGCCGCAGCGGCGCACTCAACTGGGTTTGCAGGTCAGAGCGCCAGTCGACATCGAACGGGGCTAGCGGCAGCTCGCCGGCACGGGCCAGACGATCCACCGCGCGTTGCAGACAGTCCTCGGTGGCAACCGCGGGCTTTGCGACGAGCTGACGCTCGACGCTCTGCACGATGGCCTCGCGCAGGCCCCAGCGCTGCAGCCCATCGAGGTCAAAAGGCTCGTCATCGGCGTCGGTTTCGGCGGCCGCATCGAGGTGGAGCGCCAGGCGTTGGGTGTAGAAGGTCCGCAGCGGATGGCGGAGTAAACGCCCCAGCATGGGCAAGTTGATCGGCCCGTCGAAGGTCGGCGGAGGGAGCTGCGGTGGACGTTCCGGGAACACCGACAATCGCGGTGTCCGATCCGCCGGCGGTTGCAGCGCTTGGGAAGCTTGCCGTTGCTCCCTGTCCAGCGGCAGAGGCGGCTCCGGTTGTGTTTCTGACTCAGGCGCCGGATAGAGTGAGCGCCACTCGCTGGCATAGGTGAACAGCCGTGGAGCACGCTCGGGCTCGAAGTAGCGCCGGCTGAAAGGCTGCAGCGGATGCCTGGTGGTGAGGGCCGCGAGCAAGGCCTTGCCGGAGGTATTGGGCGCCGCCGGTGGACCGCTCGGCTGCTGCAGCGGCTTGGCGCCACCAGGCTGCGCCGGCTTGGCACTGCGCTCAGCCGGCGGCGGCGCGGCACCTGGGGCCAACCGCCAGCCGGCGGCAAGATGATCGCGCAACTGCCCGACCAGCACCGAGGGCGGACGCTCGGAGTCATCGCGGATGCTGCGCCCGACCCAGCTGATCACCAGCCGTTCGCGCGCGGCGAGCAGCGCTTCAAGGAACAGATAGCGGTCATCCTCGCGCCGCGAGCGATCCCCGGGGCGGTAGTCGTTCGCCATCAGATCGAAGTCCGCGGGTCGTCGGCTGCGCGGGTAGTCGCCGTCATTCATGCCGAGCAGCCAGATCTGACGGAACGGGATGGCACGCATCGGCATCAGGGTGGCGAAATTGACCGTGCCGGCGAGAAAACGCTGGCTGAGAGTCGGCGCATCGAGGCCGGCGAGCAGCGAGTCGCGAACCACCTCGAGCGGTAGCAGCTCATCCTCAACGCCACCGCAGGTACAGTCGAGCAGCCATTGCTCGAGGGCTTGGCGCAGCTGGGCCAGCGCTAGCTCGTCGGCCTCGCTGCGGGCCAAGAACAGGGCCTCGAGGCGTTCGGCAAGCAGCGCGCTCCAGGCCTGCGGGGTCCGCGGCTGTTGCAGCAGGCTCCAGCTTTCGCCGAGGACCTCGAGCAACTGCGCCAGGGGGCCGATCAGTGCCGCATCCAGGCCACCGATCTCATCGAAGGGCTCGATCCCATGCCAGGCGTCGCTGCCACCGGTGGCGAAGCCGAGCAGCATGCGCTTGAGGCCAAACCACCAGCTGTTCTGCTCTAGGCCTGCGGGCAGGTCGAGGCCGGCGCGTTGCTCGGCATCGAGTCCCCAGCGGATCTTGGCGCCCTCGATCCACTGGCGCAGGCGCGGCAGGTCGGCCTCATCGAGGCTGAAGCGCGCGCGCAGCGCCGGGATCTCGAGCAGGTCGAGCAGTTCGCTGACGGCAAAACGCGCTTGGGGGAGGTTGAGCAGGGCTTCAAAGCCTATCAGCAACGGATCGCGCTGGCGTTGGCCCTGGTCGGCGATCTGAAACGGGATGCGGCGCGGATCATCGAGGGCCAGGCGACCGAATACGGCCTCGATGTGCGGGGCATAGGTGCTGATATCGGGCACCATCACTAGGATATCGCGCGGCTGCAGCGGCGCTTTGGCGCGCTTGGCGTCGGCGAAGGCGTCGAGCAGCTGATCGTGGAGGATCTCAACCTCGCGTTGCGGCCCGTGGGCGATGAGGAAGGTTAGGCTGCGATCGTGCTCGGGGTCGATCGCGCTCCCGAGATCACGACGCTCCTGGAGTGGGCGCAGCTCGAGGATGTCGTCCTGAAGCTGCTGCAGCAGGGTGGCGTTGCCGGAGGTTCCTGCCTCAAGCGGAGACTCGAACAGGTCGATCTTGAGGTTCTGGTTGGCGAAATGCGCCTCGTATTGGGTGCGGTCGTCGTGCTCATCGAGCAGGCGGATGTAGTCTCGGCCCTGTTTGCCCCAGGCCGCGAGCAGTGGATGGCCGTGCAGGTGCAGCGTTTGCTCATCGAGACCCTCAGGCACTTTGCGCTCGGCGCTTCGCTGATAGGTCCGCCGGAACAGCTCGCGGCCTTCGACCAGATCACCCCAGTAATGCTGGCTCGGGTTCTGCACGAAAAGCATCACCTGCGAGACAGGTGCGATGGCCTCGAGCACTTCGATGGCTTGGCGCGGCAGCGAGGAGATGCCGAAAACGATGACCCGACGCGGCAGCTCGAGCGGTCGTGCGTTCCAGGTTAAGATCTTCGCCTGTTCGAGGAAGCGCTGGTGGATCTGGGCGCGGCTGGCCTCGGCGGCGGCCTCGGGTGCGTTGGCGCCCTGGTGGCGCTCAGCCAGATCCTGCTGCAGTCGGCGCCAGAGCAACGGCTGCCAGCGCTGGTCGTCCGGCAGCGGGTCGTGTGCGTTGTTCGGGCGGATCAGGATTTCTTCATCTTTCTGCCAGGCGCCGAGCCAGTCGGCGCGGTAGACCTGGTACTGATCGTAGAGGTCGGCCAGACGCTCGGCCAATTGCTGGCGGCGCCGGGCGTCGCCATCGCTGGCGAGGAAGCCGCGCAACGGGTCGAGCCAGGCTCGCTCTTGAGCATTCGTGGCAAGGCCGTCGAGATCGCCGAGCAGCCGATACAGCCGCCAGGCGAGTGGCGCCTTGTCGTAGGCGGAGATCTCGGGCAGATCGCCGAGCAACGCACGATAGGCCTGCCAAAGGAAACGCGCCGGCAGCATCAGGTCGAGAGCGGCAGCGATGCCGCAGCCGCCGCTCAGGTCGTCGCGGTTTGGGTCATGACCGCTGGCGTCATCGACTTGGATGTCCTCGGCGCGGGGTGCCGTCAGTGCAAGCTTCAGCCATTGGCCGATGCCGTTGCTCTGCACCAGGATGACCTCGTTCTCCAGCGGGTGCAGCGGATGCCGGCTGAGCCAGGCGCTGAGCAGCCCGCGCAGGGACTCCAGCCGGTTGCCCTGGATCAGCATGAAGCCGGTTGGCCAGTCGCTTGTTTGATCCGTCTTCTGCGTCATCCGCGTGCTCCTCTTGCCAGGCTAGCGACTGCTGAATCGTGAGTCCTCGGCGAGGGTATCTGAAGATCGGCCCGGGTGGTGAATCGAGAGGCTGTGGTGAAGCGTTAGTGCAACAGCGACGGTCGCGAGAACGGCATCAACACCGAAAACCTTGGCAAATTTCATGGATTGTGCTGGTATAGCGGATCGGGGGGGGCGCTGCGCGCGCAGGAGCCCACGTTTCAACCTAATATCCTTGAGATAATCATAATGCACATCAAGACGATCCTGACCCACCTTACGCTCGGCTCGACCATCGCTCTCTTTGCTGGACTCGGCCAAGCCGCCGGGGTGGGCGATATGGCCACCGGCGCGATGATGGACGGCATGAAAGAACAAGCCGTCGAGATGGGCTCCGATATGGTGAAGGATAAGGCCAAAGGCGCCCTCAGCATCGGCGATGGGGATACTAAAAAAGCTACTGAGGAAGCTACCGAGGAAGCTACCGAAGAAACCACCGAGAAGGAGAGCGAGGAAGGCAGCGGCGAGCAAGTAGCAGCCAGCGATGAGCCCGAGGCCAAATCCGCAACCGAAGATGCCGGCGACGAGGAGAACAAAGGCTCCGAATAAGCCAACCACGCCACCCCCAGCGCTGACGCCGAAGCCGTTCTCGATCCCTACCGGTTGGTGGGGAGACCAGGATGATCGGCACTGAGACCCTGGCCGACGTCGGCAGCGCTGGCTTCAACCGCAACCCCCCATTGCGCGCTCAGTGCAGCGCATTCTCGAGCAGTTGCCCGATCTCCTCGGAGACGCGCTGCTTCATCGCCTGTGGCAACTCGTGTTCGGCATAGAGGCGGTTCATCTCGACGAACTGGGCCTCGACCTCCCGTTTGACCTCCCCGAGATCGGCAAAGCGCCAGCCGAACAGATTGGGGGCCACCTGCTCGATGCGCCCAGCGCAGCAGAGTCGCAACACATGCGGCAAGGTGTCACCGACCTTTTCGGCGAAGTGCAGCCAGTAAGGCCAGGCCCTGGTGAGTGCGACGAAGTAATCGCGGATAGCCGGTATCTCGGCGGTCTCGCGCGGATCATCGTCCCAGTCGACGAAGACGAAGCCGATGCGCCCCTCCCAGCGTTGGGCCATCTCAGGGGTCTCGCTGAGGAAGCCGAGCTGCTGCGCGACGGGCGCGACGTCAAAGGCTTCCACCTCATTACGCGGGATGGTCAGGATCATCAGCTCGTCCTTCGCGGGCGAGAGCCGGGCTCGGGGGTAGCGGATCGGCGGGCTGTTGTGGGAATCGTCGGAGGTACTCATTAGACTCAGGATAGCAGCCTGCGGACGTTCCGCACCCTGCTAAGCAGGTCGCGGCGGGCGCGTATAGGACTGCACCTGCTGCTGATCGCGCCGCTGCATCTACCGCTGGGCCGGACCCTGCTGGTCAGCAAGGCCGCTCCGACTCAGAACCGAATGCCCTGCCCGACGCTACCGGGACCGGCCCACAACGGCCAGTCAGCGGGAGCTGGCCACTTGCACTCCTGCATGGCGGCGACCACAATCACGTGGATGACCGGTGCCCGCCACTTCACGGCCCCCCGCAGCGCTACCCGACACTGGAACGCGCCGAATATGCCTTCGGGAACCTGCGCCGGGCGCTGGCCCGCGACCTTGCCGGAGGGGATTTTCGAATGCCCAAAATTCGGCAAGCCCAACGCTAACCCCTGATCTCAACACTCCTGATCCCAACACTCATGAAACTGGTCGCGTGACGGAATGGGGAGACTTCAGTGAGATGGTATTGGCAACCTCAATAGGATAATGACCAAATGACTGCTGAAAATAACAACGTAGTGCTCTTGGACGGAGGTATGGGCCAAGAGCTCAGGCGGCGGAGCAGCCGTCCCGCATCACCGCTATGGTCCGCGCAAGTCATGCTGGATGAACCGCATCTGGTAAAGGCCGCACACCGTGACTTCATTGATGCCGGCGCCCGGGTCATCACGGTCAACACCTACAGCGCCACACCGAAGCGCCTTGCGCGCGACGGTAATCCCGAGATGTTCGAACCACTTCATGCTGCCGCGCTCGAGGCCGCCCACCAGGCGCGCGAAGAAAGCGGCCAGGATGTGCGCATCGCGGGCTGCCTTCCCCCGCTGGTCGGAAGTTATCATCCGGAGGTTGTACCGGATGACGCCACCTGCCTGCATGACTACCGTCGAATAGTGGAGCTTCAGGCAGCAGGGGTCGATCTATTTCTCTGCGAAACGATGTCGCTCACCCGGGAGGCCCGTTCAGCAACCATCGCGGCTGCGGAAAGCGGCCTCCCCGTGTGGGTCTCTTTCACGGTGGACGACAGCGATGGCACGCGCCTGCGTTCCGGCGAGACACTGGCAGATGCGGCCCAGGAGGTCGTGAACGCCGGCGCTGAGCGGATATTGATCAATTGTTCGGTACCTGAGGCGGTGACTGCCGGAATGGATGAACTTGCAAAAGTTGGCATGCCATTTGGCGGTTACGCCAACGGCTTTACTTCCGTGGCCCCACTGCAACCGGGCGGTACGGTCGATTCGCTAGAGGCGCGCACGGATCTTGACCCCGCCGGCTACGCCGAGCACGCACTTCGGTGGATCAAGCAGGGATCGACCATGGTGGGTGGCTGCTGTGAGGTTGGCCCCGCTCACATTGCCGCTCTCGCCGAGAGACTGACCGCACAGGGATATCGTCTCGTGGCTTCTTGAATGCTTTTAGATCAGTCTCCTGGAACTTTGGCCCCGACTGCCACACACTGTCGGATAGTGTCTTTAGTCTCGATACACTGCGCCAGTCGCGTGCTGCAGACATTGTCCCATCCTCCGCGAAAAATCGATAGGGCTGATCGGGTCTTGTTCGCTATCAGCGACTCAGCAACCCGATCGGAACTAGCACCCGTGCTGACTGCTGCCCCTAGCGCAATATCAAATTGATCTTCTGACGATGTCGGCGATTGCCATCATCCGCCGAGAGTTCGATGTCGATTGCCGATGTTAGTCGCAACGACTGCCGCGACTGTGGTGCACTGATTCCGCAAAGAGCCTGCGGATCGAGTCCATAGCCAACGAGTGTCGACAGCGGCGCCATCCTTAATCGGATCTACATTGTGCCACTGATGAGTCCCTTGCTCCGGCGCCTTGGTGGAGTCCCGAGTTGAAAGGGACCAAAATGATGCCTGTCACGGAAGGACCTTTTGGCTGAAGAGCAGTTGGCGCCAA
>CAZEZH010000042.1:0-23018 GCA_964516305.1 uncultured Halochromatium sp.
AGAGGGCTTCACCCATCTGGTGCTGCTGACCGCGGTTGACTGGCTGGAAGAGGGCCACTTCCAGCTCACCTATCTGATGAACAACCGTCTGGCCTGTCGCGATCTGGGGGTGCGGGTGATGCTGCCGCGAGACCCGGCGTCGATGGACAGCATCCATGACCTCTGGCCCACCGCTGCCACCTACCAGCGCGAGCTGCGGGAGATGTTCGGTATCGACTTCCCGGGCAGCCCCCGTGTCGACGAAGACTTCATCCTCGAAGGCTGGATCAGAACCCCGCCGTACCGGCGCGATTTCGACACCCTGAAGTTTTCTGATGAGGTCTTCGCGCCACGCCCGGGACGCGCGTCGAGCGATCCCGCCGAGTTCATGAAGCAACAGCTCTATCCGGACAAGACCTGAGATGGCGTATCAACCAGACCGCAGTCAATACCCATCCAGGAAGCCGGACGGCAGCCTGGACATCGACCTCAGCTCGGGCAAGTATCTGAAGCTCTGGCAGGGGCCGCAGCATCCCGGCATCACCGGCAACATGTCGGTGGAGCTGACCGTCTGCGGCGACGAGGTGGTCGAGGGCAAGACCCACGTCGGCTATCTGCACCGCGGCTTCGAGAAGCTGATGGAGCGGCGTACCTTCATCCAGTGCTTCCCGATCGTCTGCCGTATCTGCGTCCCTGAGCCCGACTTCAACGAGTACTGCTACGCCGCCGCGGTCGAGGAGCTTGCCGGGCTCGAGGTCCCGGAGCGGGCGGATTGGATACGCACCCTGATCCTCGAGATGGGTCGCGTCAACAGCTATCTGATGTACCTCGGCGGCCAGGCCGGCGCGCTCGGCCAGGGCGTCATCGGCCAGTGGACGACCTATGTGCGCGACCTGATGCTCGACCGCTTCGAGGAACTGAGTGGCGCGCGCATCTACCACATGTTCATCATGCCCGGCGGGGTGCGTGACGGGCTGCCCGATGGCTTCGACCAGCGCATGGAGGAGACCCTGCGCGAGATCGAATCCACGCTGGCTGACGTCAAGGACGTCATGTTCACCAACGCTGTGTTCAAGAAGCGTACCGTTGGGCTCGGGTATATCGACCCCGCGATCGTCGATCAATATGGTGTCACCGGCCCCACCGCCCGGGCCGCCGGCGTGGCTAAGGACGTGCGCAGGGATCAGCCCTATCTGGTCTATCCCGAGCTCGATTTCGAGCCGGTGGTGGGTCAGGACTCGGATGTCTTTGCGCGTGCCGATGTGCGCCGCCGCGATCTGCTGATGTCGGTGGATCTGATCCGTCAGATCCTGGCCCGGATGCCGCGCTCCGGGGCGGTCATGGCGCCACTGCCAAACGTCTTGCATTGGAAGATCCCCTTTGGCGAGACCTATATCCGCGGTGAGTGCTCGCGTGGCGAATATGGCTATTACCTGGTCACGGATGGCAGCGGCTATCCGCGCCGGGTCAATGTGCGCGGACCCTCTTATACGCATGCGATGGCCTTGCTCGAGCGCCTGATCGTCAATTGCAACATCTCCGATGTCGCAGCGCTGATGGTCTCGCTACATACCTATCCGCCCGAGATCGAGCGGTGAGTTGTTCATCTGCGACATCTGCGGTTGTGAAAAAAATGCCTACGATAGTTGAGATAGTCGGATGAGCCTGAGCGACGTCCTTTCTCCCTTCAGCGCCTGGAAGAACCTCTTCCGCGATCCGGTCACCATCCCTGATCCGCTCAATGATCGACCGGGGGCACCACGCTATCGTGGTTTCCACCAAAACGACATTGAGAAGTGCATCGGCTGCGGCACCTGTGAGGCGATCTGCCAGAACGCGGCGATCGATATGGTTGCGGTCGCGGAGATTGCGACCAAGCCAGGCGACTCCGGTCTGCGTCCGCGTATCGACTATGGCCGCTGCTGCTGGTGCGCCCTCTGTGTCGATGTCTGCATGACCAGCTCGCTGAGTATGTCGAACGAGTACAAGTGGGTGGACCATGATCCGGATGTGTTTTGCTTCATCCCTGGAGTCGATCTGAAGCACTGGGACAGCTCTGAGCTCGGCTACCGGCGTCCCGAGGGTCACCGGCTCACCGGCATCGAGCGCGTGACGATGGGTGAGCTCGAGCCGGAAGCGCGCAGTGACTCCTTCGTCGAGATCGTCGCCGGCTATGACGTTGAGCAGGCGAAGATCGAGGCCGATCGTTGTGTCTCCTGCGGCCTTTGCGTGGCGACCTGCCCAACCCACATGGCGGTGCCTGAGTACATCGCGACCATTCGCGACGGCGACTACGAGCAGGGCGTGCGGTTGCTGTATCAGACCAACCCCTTCTCCAATGTCTGTGGGCGCGTCTGCACCCATCGCTGCGAGACCAGCTGCGCGGCGCGGCATGAGGGCGACCCCATCGCCATCCGCTGGCTCAAGCGCCACATCATCGACCAGGTCTCGCACGATCGGATCAAGCAGATTGCCGCCGAGGGCCGCGTCAGCGAGTCCAGCGGGCATCAGGTCGCGATCATTGGGGCCGGACCAGCAGGGCTCACCGCCGCCTTCGATCTGGCCAAGGCCGGTCATGGCGTTACGGTGTTTGAGGCGCAGCCTGCCGCCGGTGGCATGATGCGCTATGGCATCCCGGAGTATCGGCTGCCTTACGACAAGCTCGATGAGGATGTCGACGTGATCCGCTCGATGGGGGTCGAGATCCGTTGTCACACCCGCGTTGGCGAGGACATCAGCATCGAACAGCTGCGCGAGCAGAACGATACCGTGCTGCTGTCCATCGGCCTGCACCAAGGCCGCTCCACGCGCATTCCCGGCAGCGAGCATCAGGATGTCGTCTCGGCCGTTGAGTTGCTTCGCCGCATCACCCTCGGTGAGGGCTTTGAGGTTCCACAGACCCTGGCGGTCATTGGTGGCGGCAACGTCGCCATGGACATCGCCCGCAGCCTGGCGCGCATGCAGCGTCAGCAACATGGCAAGGTCGGTGTCACCCTGGTCGCCCTCGAGGCCGAAGACCTGATGCTCGCCGATCGCGAGGAGATCGATGAGGCACGCGAGGAGGGCGTCGTCATCATCCCCAGTCGCGGTCCGCGCCAGTGCCTGATCGAGCGCGACGCTGTCATTGGGCTGGAGACCGTTCACTGCGTCTCGGTCTTCGATGACCAAGGGCGTTTCGCACCGAACTATGACGACAGCGACATCCAGATCCATGACGCAGGCCTGATCGTCGAGGCCATTGGCCAGTCTGCCGATCACGCCTTTCTGGGCGAGTCGTTGACAGAGGCCCTGGAGTGGGAGCGCAACCGCATCCGGATCGACGCCGACGGGCGCACCTCCGAGTCTTGGCTCTGGGCGGCGGGGGATGCGGTCCAGGGACCAGACGTCATCACCGCCGTCGCGGCTGGACACCGAATCGCCGCCAGTATGATTGAGGCCTTCGCCAGCGAGCCAGCCTAGATCAGCTAACCGTAGATTGACGCGGATTGATGCAGATTAAAAAAAATAAGAAACAGTGCCTTAGCGAGAATACGAAGGTCGCCGACCAGATGAAGCAGGGATTGGCGCTAGTGGCTTAACACGGCCAACGGGTTCCGTCGTATCGGGAGACGCGGGAGAATGTCAGACGGGCACTGGGGATTCTTCGTCGTGTCTAAAGTGCCCTGATTTGCGAAAGACCAGGGTTCCTGCGCCTCGGGCGTCCCGGTCGGATTGCACTGCGCTAAGGAATGCCCTCCCGTTCCAACTGCTGAGTCAGCACCTCGATCTGGATGTCGAGGTCTTCGACATCCCGCTCTAACAGCACCTGGTGCTGTTCGCGGAAGGCGGCCTCGATGGTCTCCAGGGCATGGCGGAAGCGTTGGTCCAACTCGGGGGCGGCGATGCGGCCGTGGGTCTTTGCGTAGCCTTCGACGACGCGTTGCACGCCCTCCAGATAGACTGCCAGGAACTTGCGCGCCCGCCACAGATCCCGCGGATCATCCTCGACGCGCTCCAGGATCTGTTGCGCCAAGGCCGTGATCTTGGCGAGCCGAGTGTCCAGCTCCGGCTGGCGGATCTCCAGACGCGCCTGTTCGATGGCGGCAATGGCATGCGCGGCTTCCCGCAGCGACGCCGCGCCCTGCGCGCCCAAGCCAGGCGGACGCCGCAGCCGGCGCTTTAAGGAGAGATCGAGACCGAAGACGAGATGCAAGCCCAGCAGTGTCAGCAGTGCGAAGGCCAAGGCAATACCTGGATGATGTCCGGCACCGAGCCAGGCCGTAATGCCGCTGCCGAGCGCGAGGAGCAGGGCGCCTGAGTTCTTCGGCGGCAGATGGCGCCAGCGCGCGACGCCGATTGCCGCCCGCCCGTCGCCTAACCCCAGCCGGACCAGCAGTGCACCACCCAGCATCAGGCCGTAGCCAATGAGGTCGCCGAGCAGCATCCCGAGATGCCCGCCGACGAGCGCAACGAGCGCCGCCACGGCTGCTGGCAGCGGCAATACGAATAGCGGCCAATCCGGTTGGTTAGCGGCCAGTCGAGCCACCTGGTCCTTCTTGGGCTTGCCCCGTCCGCTCAGCCGCCGCCATAGCACAACGAGGATTGCGACGACGGCGACCAGTAACAGGGCGAGTAGCAGGCGCTTCATCTTGGCTTCCTCAACGTGCCGCAGTCGTGGCCGAACCAGCCACCGGCGAGCCGCTGCATGAGGCCAGAAGCGCCTGCGAAGAGGCGATCCCGAGCCCTACGACCAAGAGCAACAGCCCGATGAGGCGGCGTTGGCGATCCGACATGGCGAAATTCTCCCGAGTGATCACGGAGTGGCCGGTGCGTGTTAAGACCCAGCCAATGGAGGTCGCCTCGGTCAACGCGCAGCAGCGCGTCTGGCCGACGCTGCTAGCGACAAGGCTCACAGATACAGCACGCCGTCGCGCCGGGAGTCGATTGCCGGCTGTTCCTCGGTCAGGCTGCGCATGCGCGCTTCAACGCGCATCACATTCATCAATTCGGGATCGGCGACCTCGGGATACATGGAATGGAAGCGCGCCACTTCCTTGACGTTTGCGCGAGCGGCTTGTTCCAGCCGCAGGCGGTTGTCGTGCCCGAGGCCATGCAGCATCAGGAGACGTGGCGACTGTCTTTGGATGTAACGCTGGCAGAGCCCATGCGCAGCGTCATCCGACCAGTCTTCTCGCAGTAGCAACGGCGGGAAGTTGTCCGACGCGTCGTATTGGCGTTGGAACCATTGCGCTTTGGGCCTGCTGCCAGCGCGGTCCGCAACAAGTCGCTCCACCTGGTAGTTGACGGGTGGCACGCCTCTGGCCAATTCCTCTTCGCTGCGCTCGATGGGCATCACCGCTGCGGGCAATGCCGTCCATTCGGTGTGCTCCGGGAAGGTGCTCATCTGCTCAGCGTCGACACAGGTGAAGATCAACGCTAACGGCGATGAATCCTGCTTGTCCAGCAGCCAGTATTCGTGCGCATCGGCCACCGGAAAAGGCATATCCGCTTTGGCGATAAAGGTCGTCAGTTCCAATATCCGCTCATCGACTTCCTCGCCTTCCTGGGTGCCTCGTTCAGGGATTTCGCGGATCCAGCTATCACTGATATAAGCGGCACGCAGGTAGCTGCGCTGGTGCCTATGGTAGCCACGTATCCTGTCGCCACTGCTTCCCCTCAGGAAATGGATCTCCCAGGTCTGACCGTCCATGGTCACCGCCCGTGCGCGATCTGACTCGGCAATCTGCGCCTGACCGGAGAAAGGGGGTGAAAGTCGCTGCGAATAGGCTCTGATCATGAATGCCTCTGGTTGCGATGGCTCGAGGACAACTACGCGCTAACGGCGACGCAACGAAGCCAAGGTGTCTTGGACCAATCCCATTCAACCTTATCAGTAAGGGTGACCTGGAGCATCCTAAAGGCGAGGTGCCTGCGCTCAAACCGGACAAGATGCTTGTCGACCCCAAGCCTGGCTGAGCCGGAACCGGGGGCCGATTCAGCCGAGGCCGAGTAGGGACTTGATGAAGTCCTTGACCAGATCGATAAAGGCGGGGCCAAAGAGGCTGATCCCGACCGCGAGCAGCAGGATCCATCCGATGCCGATGGCCAGCCCGGCGAGCACCAGCAAGCCGTCGCGGGTGATGAGGCCGATGGAGGCCAAGGCGACGCCAATGCCGGGTAGCGTGTTGGTCGCCGGAAACGGCAGCAGGATGCTGGCGAGGAAGACGACGAAGATGGCGCCGATCAGTCGTTCTGCGGTCGGCCCCGATAACAGCAATAGGCGCGGGCGGGCAAGGCGCTCGATCCAACCGAAGTACTTGGATGCGCCAGCGGCCATCTGCTGCAGTCCCGACTTGCTGAGCACACGCTGACCGAAGCGCTGCGGTATCCAGGGCTCTGATCGGCCCAGTGCCATCTGCACGGCGATGGCCATCATCGGCAGCGAGACGATCTGCGGAATGCCATAGAGCAACGGGATACAGACCGGCATTGCGAGCGCGAACAGCATCAGGCCGAAGGCGCGCTCGCCGAGGGCCTGAGTGAAGTCATGCAAGGTCATGCCCTCGCTCGGTGCCTCGTCGGCGATGACCCCGAGGGCGGCGATCAGGCCGCCGCGCGGGGCGACCTCGTCGGGTGCGGCAGAGTGAGGGCTGTCGTTCACAGTGCTCAGCCCAGCAGGCTGTTGCCGAGCAGCGGCGCGATGACCAGGCTGACGATGGCCATCACATTGATCAGGATGTTCATCGAGGGGCCAGAGGTGTCCTTGAAGGGATCGCCGACGGTATCGCCGACCACGGTTGCTTTATGGGTGTCTGAGCCCTTACCGCCGTGATTGCCCTTCTCGACGAACTTCTTGGCGTTGTCCCAGGCGCCACCGGCGTTGGCCATGGTGAGCGCCAGCAGGACGCAGCCGAGCAGGGCGCCGCCGAGCATGCCGCCGAGCGCCGCTGGCCCAAGGATGAAGCCGACCACCCAGGGCGCGGCGATCGCGACAACGCCGGGCAGGATCATCTTCTTCAGGGCCGCCGTGGTGGCAATGTCGACGCAGCGGGCGGTATCGGGCTCGGCGGTGCCTTCCAGCAGACCGGCGATCTCGCGGAACTGGCGGCGGATCTCATTGATCATGGTGAAGGCGGCCTCTCCGACGGCGGTCATGGTCATGGCCGCGATGGAGAAGGGCAGGATGCCGCCGATAAACAGACCGATGATGACCATCGGGTCGCTCAACAACAGCTCGAACTCCGGCACATGCAGGGACACGCTCTCGATGTAGGCCGTGATGATGGCCAGTGCGGCCAGCGCTGCAGCGCCGATGGCGAAGCCCTTGCCGATCGCTGCGGTGGTGTTGCCAAGCTCGTCGAGCGAGTCGGTGATGCGCCGGGTCTCGACACCTAGGCCCGCCATCTCGGCGATGCCGCCGGCGTTGTCGGCTACCGGCCCATAGGCGTCGATAGCCATGGTGATGCCAACGGTCGCCAACATGCCAACGGCGGCGATGCCGACGCCATAGAGCCCAACCAGCTCATTTGAGACATAAATGATGACGCTGATGGTAAGCAAGGGCACGATCACCGAGCGCATGCCAACGGCGAAGCCGGTGATGATGACCGTGGCGGGGCCGGTCTCGCCAGCCAGCGCGATGCTGGCGACGGGTTTGGATGAGGTGTAGTACTCGGTGACCAGGCCGATGACGATACCGCCGAGGGCGCCGACCAGCACGGCTCCCCAGACGGCACTGCTGATCCCAGTGCCGACAATGACGAAGTAGGCGACCAGCATGAAGAGCAGGCTGGAGCCGATGGTGCCAATGCGCAGTGCCCGCTCCGGCGTTTGACTCGAGAAGCGGCGCACCAGCCAGATGCCGCCGATGGAGCAGAGCAGGCCCGCCGAGGACAGCGCGAGCGGCAGGAACATCAAGGCCTGGCGTTCGCCAATGGGGTCGAGGATATCGACTGTGAGGGTCGAGGCGATGGCGATGGTGGCGATCATGGCGCCGCAGTAGGACTCGAAGATGTCTGAGCCCATGCCGGCGACGTCACCGACGTTGTCGCCCACGTTATCGGCGATGACGCCCGGGTTGCGGGGATCGTCTTCGGGGATGCCCGCTTCGACTTTTCCGACCAGATCGGCACCCACATCGGCGCTCTTGGTGAAGATGCCGCCACCAACACGGGAGAACAACGCGACGCTTGAGGCGCCCATGCCGAAGCCATGAATGGCGTGGGCGGTCTCAGGATCACCGCCGAACAACAGGTAGAGGGTACCGAGGCCGAGCAGTCCCAGCGAGGCGACGGCAAGGCCCATGATCGAGCCGCCAAAGAAGGCGACCGTCAGTGCCTCGGCGGCGCCTTTGGTATGGGCAGCAACGGTCGTGCGCACATTGGCCTTGGTCGCGGTATTCATACCGATGAAGCCGGCGAGCGCCGAGGTGACGGCGCCGACGACGAAGGCGAGTGCGGTCTTCCAGCCGAGGAAGACGAACAGAACAACCACGAGCACACTGGCAAAGAGGCCGAGCATCGTGTATTCCCGGCGCATGAAGACCATGGCGCCAAGATGGATAGCATCGCCGATCGCGGCGACCTTCGACTCGCCTTTTGGATAGGCCTTGACGGTGCGGAAGATGATCGTGGCCACGACGAGGCCAAGCACCCCGAACAGCATGGGTATCAGAGCATTGAGGCTCATGGTGTATTGACTCTCCCTCTCGCTCGACTCATTGTCATTATCTTGATAAACGCCGAGTGGCTTATTGGCGCTCGGCGGGCAGGTTGTGCGGCGTGCGGCCTGAAGTGGTCAGCCACGCCGCTTGTAATGCCATTACATGGCGCGCCAGAAACGATAGTTGGTGGCCTCGATCTCCGCCCGCGAGGGCATCGGGAAGAAGCGCGTCGACTCTTGCGAGGCGAACATGAAGCCATGGCGAAGGGCCTTATAGGGAATGGTCTCGAAGGCGCTGTCGAGCCGGAGCCCTTTGCTCATCTTGGATGGGTCGGCGCGCAGTTCCATGATGGCCGCGCGCAGGTTGGATGGATGCAGGCCGGGTATCGGCGGATGCATGGTGGGGCGATCCTCGAACTCTTCGAGGAAGTGCTCGATATCAAGCTCGATCTGGGTATAAAACTGCTTCGGCGCCCCTTTCGGGAAGGCTGGGTCGGTGATGTACTTGCCGAACGCTGGAAAATCCATCCGTGACATCACCAGCATGCGCAGCGGCGCGATCTCGGCGTAGATGCGCAGAAAACCTTCCTCGTGCGTCTTGTCATAAGGCGCGGCGTCGAGCGCCAGGGTATAGCCTTCTGGCGTGCTCAGGAACACACGCTGGATGGCATCGAGCCCAATATGCTCGAGGACACGGTAGGTCGAGATGAAGATGGTCGCCTTGGGTCGACCATCTGGGTGTGGCTTGAGTGCCGCGAGCGCGTCATCGATCGTGAAATACGGATGACGGTAATCGATGTCGATCTCGGCAAAGACGACCTTGCCAGCGTAGTAGCGCACCGAGCCGGCGGTGTAATGCTTGGCAAAGGCCTCCGGGTCTAATTGTGAGGCGACCAGAGCCGGATTCGGCGCCAGGATCTGGTATAGGTGGCTGTCGTATTGCATGCTCTCTTCCCCTGGTTGGGCATCGGCCATCCGCGCTGAGCGACAAGCTTGGGCGGTGCGGACGAGACCGTTTCGATTGGGCTACCAGCGCGATCAGGAATGCGCTCCTGGGTGGGGCCTTTGCCGCAGCATCGCATTGCAGCAGAGTCGGGTGGTGACAGGGTTCCCCTAGGGTCACCTTGGGAAAGCGCTGGATTATGCAGTATTTTCGGTCCAGGTGTTTTTATGCGATTTGACCCGTGTCATGGTGCCGCGGCTTCCTCGGCATCGAGTCTCGCTAGAAGCATCGGGTTCGCCACATCGGTGATCGCCCAGGCATTCCCCCCGAACGGCAACCGGCCGACAGGGCTTGAGCCCTGCCGGCCGGTGAGTGACTATCAGTCGCCGCTTGGCGTCTGGTCCAGGCGTCAGCTGGGCTTAGAAATCATCGCTCTTGGGATGCGATTGCAACAATGGCGGTTGACTGCTTGGTGTCCGATCCTCGTCATTCGACGTGACCGCACTTGTGGTTGAGCGCACACCGTCGACCAAGAAGCGAAGGTCGTCGACGATCCTCTTCAACTGCGCGGCCTGATTGGCCAACTCCTCACTGGCGGCTGCAGACTCTTCGGCATTCGACGCGCTGATCTGTGTGACCTTGTCCATCTGGGAGACGGCGAGGTTGATTTGCTCGACACCACGCGCCTGCTCGTCACTGGCTGTTGCCACCTCGCTCATCAACTGGGTGACCTGGGTGCTTGCGGTCACAGTCTCCTCAAAGAGCGAGACCATCTCTTGAGAGACCGCCTTACCTAAGTACTTCTCGAGTTCGGTCGACACATCCTTGATGCGGATCATGTTCTCCTGTGCAGACTTCATCAGCTCGTTGGTGTTCTTGACCTCGTCGGCACTGCGCTGAGCCAGTTTCCGGACCTCGTCGGCGACAACTGCAAAGCCTTTGCCCTGCTCGCCGGCCCGCGCTGCCTCGACCGCCGCATTGAGTGCAAGCAGGTTGGTCTGGAAGGCGATACCGTCGATGGTGCCGACCACCTTTGCGGTGCTGTTGGTGCTCTCCTCAATCGCCTTGATCGCCGTGTCAAGTTTCTGTAGGCGCTGTCTGACTTCATCGGCCGTGGCACGGGCTGCCTTGACGCCTTGGTCGGCTTTCTCGTTCGCCGTGCGGCTAAGGGCATCGGCCTCACGGGCGTGTTCGGCGTTCTGGCGCGTACCTGCCGCCATCTCTTCAACGCTGGAGCTGGTTTCCTCGAGACTGCTCGCCTGCTCGCCGGCGCCCTCGGCCATCTGCTGGCTGCTGATGTTGACGTGACCGCTGACCGTTGCGACCTGCTCGCTGCCATCTTGCAGGCCCTTGACGACGCGATTGATCGGGCCGACGATCGAGCGGGTGATCAGCCAAGCGAGGACGATGCCGAGGATCAGTGCAACGACAAGACCAATGCTCACCAGCAGGCTGCTGAGCGTCATATTTTGCTTGGACTCATTAGCGATTTCTTGCGTACGCGCGAGACCGGCGTCCGCGGTCACCTTGCAAGCCGCAATCAACTGCCTGCCAGCGTCTTCGCGTTCGATGGCGAGTGCATCATTGGCGGTCCAGTTGCTGACCAAAGACTCCATCGCCTTGCTGTAGCCGTCGGCTGCAGTGCTGACGCGTGCGATTTGGGACAACAGGGTGCTGTCGGTAGTGCCTTGTTCCAGGTTTTCCAACAGCTCCTGGATCTTCGGCATGTTATTCGCCAAGGCCTGTTCAATGTAGCTGAGGTCATTGAGCGATTGGCCCTTGAATGCGGCGACTCGAGTCTCGTTGCCGAGGTCGACGATGTCATTGGTGAGGGTGATGTCGCGATGGCGATCGTTCATGTCGGCCGCTAGCGCCGCGATCTGACGATCGAGGAAGGTCTGAGCAGCGCTGACGAAGGCCGCTGCTTCCTCATCCATCACATCACCCAAGCTTGCGAGCAGTTGCTCGCCTGCCGAGAAGCCCTTATCGGATTCTCTGCCAAAGGCTTCGATGGCCGCTTGGTAGTCCGCAGCGCTCTCGGCGATCGTATCCAGTTGGTCGATATCTTCCTGGGCCCGCGTGATCGGCCTGATCGAGTCGATCTCGGGCGCGATCTTTTGTAGATTCTCGATGGCTTCGCGTCGGGATGCGGTTTGGCCGGTGGCCTGTGACTTGAAGTTTGCCACACGCGCGCTGGACCCCAGGGCGACGACGCGAATGAGCGTTTCAACCTTCGCGGTGCGCTCTGTAAGCGTCTCTTCGAACATCTGGTTCTGAACGTCCAAAAACTCGCTCGCGGCCTGCATATAAGCCGAAGCGTTGCTGTCAAGATCCTGCCGGTTGGCCTCGAATGCTTCCTGTAGCTTCCGAGTTTGTTCCATGAGTTCGAAGTAGGTGTTACGCGCCTGCTGAGCCGCTTCAAGTTGTCCGGCGAGCGCCGTCAGATGTGAGGCATTCGCATTGAGTTCGTTCGCGTCCTCGAGCGCTTCGTCGAGCAACGCCGCCTCAGCCTCGGCCTCGCGCCAGTAGCTATCGGTGCCTGTGAGGCTGTATCCGCGCATGGCATACATCAGGCGATTGGAGGCACCGCGCAACCGCGAGGCGACCTCGACTTCGGGAACATATTCTTCAGCCAAGATGACCACTTTATTCTTCACGGTCAGCATGTTGAATGTGGCAATGCCGCCGAGCACGGCCGTAATCACGATCAATGCTGAAAACCCCAGGATGATCTTGCTGCTAAGCTTTAGGTTTTGAAACATGTGCTTCCTAATGTCTTCAGTCTGCGGAATTTTGATCTGATTCGGACTGAGCAACGACGGTTGTTCAATCTGCAAGCGCGTTTTTTGACCCCCGTCCCGACTTCTGGAGTCCGTTGGCCAGGTCGTTGAGACGCGCATATGCGACGGTAACTATAGCCTACAATGGGCACCACCATAAGGGCGCGGTGCCTTTTGGTCCCGGGTTTTCCATGCCTTAGGTCAGCACTACTTCTTCCGTCTCCAAGCATGCGGCCCCGGATTTCGGCAGACCATCGCTGCGCCCATTGAGGCCTCATATCTCCGAGGAGTCTGATTTGACACCCCTTTATCTTCTGCTGGCGATGGCGGCGATGATCATGCTGGCGATGATGTTCTCGTTGCTGCGGGGGAGGGGCGCGCGCTTACGCGGCGAGCCGTTCGAGCGGCGCGCCTTGCTGGCAGAGGATGAGCAGCGCTGTTACCAGATGCTCTCGGAGGCATCTGGTGACGCCTATCGAGTCTGCCCCCGGGTGGCAGCCTTGGCGCTACTGAGGCCGCTGCCGCGCATCGGCCGGAAACAGCGGCATTTGGCGCAGGGACTCTTGGCGGCTGGGTGGGCAGATCTGCTGATCTGCTCCGCGTCTGATCTCCATCCGTTGGCTGTGGTCTGGATCAAGCCGGTTAAGATGAGACGCACTCAACGCAGGGTTGGAGCGCGTCTGCAAGCGGCCTTCGCGTCGGCGGGCCTGCCGGTTATCGAGTTGACGGCGGGCGAGCTGCCGACTGCAGAGCGTTTGCGCGAGCTGGTTGCTGAGGCAATCGCGCTGGCTGATGTTCACGTGATTGCTCGGGCCGAGCCCATGGGTGGCGACGATGAGGATGAACTCCTAGCGGAACTCTCCGCGGCCATGCGCGACCCGGACGGTGGCCCAGGTCGCTAACGGCTTTCGCACATCCGGTTACTGATCGGAGGGTTGCACGCGAGCTATGGGTGTGGCTAATGACCTAGCCCTAATTGGTTGCGGCGCTTGGGTCGAGCCAGAGCCGCCCATCCCTCAGCTCAAGTCGGTAGGTTCGGATCGGCTCGTCGGCGGGTTCGTCCTCGGGCGCGCCGGTCTCCAGGCTGAAGCGGCTGCCATGCAGTGAGCATTTGATGCGGGCACCGTCCAGACAGCCATAAGAGAGCGGATAATCCTCGTGGCTGCAGTTGTCCTCAACCGCGTAGAAGCGGTCGCCGACCCGGGCGATGATGTACGGCTTCTGCGCCACCTCGACCCGGATGAACTTGCCGGGCTGGATCTCGTCGGCCTTGGCGACCTCGATGAAAGGCGATTCCATGATCAGTCTCCGGTGTCAGCGCAGGCGGCGAGCGGCGGCGCCCGAGTCGAGCGCGGCGCGGATGCGATCGGCGCCTGCGGCGATGGTCTGCTCGCGGCCCAGGTGCCAGAGGATCAGGGCCCCAGAGAAGACCAGGCTGTCGAAGGTGGGGCCGCGCTTGCCTTCCAGCGCGGCCATGCCGGCTTGGGCGGCAGCCTTTGCGGTGGCGGGGACATCAACCGCGACGGCAATGTCGTCATTCGGGCGGCTGCTGGTCGGCAGATCGTCCGGCAAGGGGACGGCGCGCACATTCTGCTCAATCCCAAGATCAGCCGGGTTGATATCGAACGACTGCTCTTCGCCGAGATGCTGATAGTTGAAGCAGACGCCGCGTTGGCGCAGCGAGGGCAGGATGCCACCCTCGACACCGCGCACCAGCAGCGCCGACTCATAGCCAGCGTGGCGCGCGAGCAGGGCGTAGATGCGCGGATAGGGTTTGTGTACGTAGCCGGTGACCAGGTGGGTCTTCTTGCGGCCGTGGATCGGACGCGCCATGACCTCAACCGTGGTGATGGCCTGGCGTTTGACGATGGTACTGCGCAGCGGCACCAGGTCATGCAACTTTGGCGCAAAGGCGCGCTGATCGATGTAGGTCCAGCCGATATTCGGGTCTGCTATGCGCGCGGCGGCCTCGGTAGGGCTGAGGTCAACAGGGAGTTCAGCTGCCTCCAGTACATGGCGATGGGTGACGCCGAACTTGGGCCCGACCGCATCGACGCCATGCGAGACGGCGTGCACGCCGCATTCGGCCAAGACCGGTGCGAGGAAAGGCGAGGCCGGCAGGCAGCGGTTATAGCCGTCATAGGGATCGGCGAGGTCGACCACCTCATCAACGTCAGCGACGACATGATCAGTGGCATCGCGCACGGCGTCGAGGATGCCACGCTGCTCATCATCGGTTTCGCGCTTCATCCGCAGCGCGATCAGGAAGAGGCCGGCTTGGACTGGATCGACCGCTGCGTCCAGGATGGCATTCATGCCAAGACGTGCCTCGTCCATCGAGATGTCCTTCGACAACTCCGGGCCAGTGGCAATGCGTTGCAGGATGGAGCGCATCGAGCGTTGGGTTTCGTTCATGAGCGGGGACATCTCGTGGAAGACTGGTAAGTGGAAGGCTGAACATGGGCCGCGCTAGCGCCGGCATGTCGAGCATGAGAGCCTAGGAAAGCTCGGGGTTAAGATGCTTGGGTTCAAGGCGCGCCGCGTCGCGCGGATAAGCAGCATCCGGCAGAGCGTTTACGCGACTGAGCACATGAAGCGCCTGGGCCTAGTCTGGCCTAGCATAGCCTGGCCTGGTTAGGCCTGGCACGGGCTTAGGCTTAGGAAATTAAACACCGAGTTGAGCCGCACGACCTGGCGTGATCTCAATCGCGCCAACGTTTCAGTAAGTCGCCATAGGCATCGATGCGCCGATCGCGCAGAAAGGGCCAGATGCGACGGACCTGCTCGCTGCGGGCCAGGTCGATCTCAGCAACGAGCAGGCTCTCCTGATCGGACGGAGCGCGCGCCAGGATCTCGCCTTGAGGACCGCAGACGAAGGAACTGCCCCAGAACTGGATGCCATCCTCGGTGGCGGATGCTGACGCAGCCGTGCTCGGCTCGAAACCGACGCGATTACAGGCTAGCAAGGGGAGTCCATTGGCGATGGCATGTCCGCGCTGAACGGTCATCCAGGCATCGAGCTGTCGAGCCTGCTCCTTATTGTCATCGCTCGGGTCCCAGCCGATCGCGGTCGGATAAAGCAGCAGCTCCGCACCGGCGAGTGCCATCAGTCGCGCCGCCTCCGGAAACCACTGATCCCAGCACACCAAGACGCCGAGTCGTCCAACAGCAGTGTCGACTGGCTCAAAGCCAAGATCACCTGGCGTGAAGAAAAACTTCTCATAGAAGCCCGGATCATCCGGGATGTGCATCTTCCGATACACGCCGGCTAAGCTGCCGTCGGCATCCAACACCACTGCGGTGTTGTGATAAACACCAGGCCCGCGGCGCTCGAACACCGAGCCAACAATGACCATGCGGTGCTCGGCCGCCAAGACCCCTAGCCACTTGGTGGTCGGTCCGGGGACGGGTTCGGCGCGATCGAATTTTGTCGTGTCCTCGGTTTGGCAGAAGTAGGGGCCGTTCTGTAGCTCAGGGAGTAGGAAGAGGTGGCAGCCGTTTGCAGAGGCGCGCTCTAACTGCCCTTGATATGCCTCGAGGTTGTTGGATGTGGAGAGTGGAACGCTCACCTGTAGGAGGGCGGTGCGTAGCATTGGGGTTCCTCGGCTAAGGCCAAAGTTTGAGCGCGTCGATGATGGTGACGCCTTAAGTATCAGCACGTGAAACTGCCCATACCCTACCGTAAGTCAACAATGTCCTGCTAGACGCCCTCGAACACTCTCCTATCTGCTCAACAACTTGGCGCATGAACTCGCATTGGTGCTCGATCTCGTAGGCTAGGGACGGCGTCTCGCGTGTCTGTATCAGCAAGCCACTCACCGAGGTGTACCTGAGTGAACTCGATAGGTTTTCTGCCGAGGGCCATGGTTCAGGTCGTGTTGCGGTAGCAGATAAGGTGAGATTACTCGGGTGCTGCAGCATAGGGAAGTCTCGGCACTGCGTGGGCAGTGCAGGTTGGGTCGCTCGGCCATCAGCCGCGCAGGAACTGTTCGAATTTCCTGAGAACTTGACCGAGAGTTGGTGCTGACCGCCGAACTGTCTAACTGTAATGGCAAGAATGAGACAGAGTTAACAAAAAATGGTCAGCATCTCCTTCATACTTTTTTTGTTAACAGTACACACTGAGGTGTCATAGCTGTGCGGTGCCGAACATACGACCGAGTTCGGGACTCGTGACAATTTCGATCACTACAGTGGCGATGCTGTATGTGGTGAAACAACTTTAGAACACAAACAGTTGTTTGTTCCTGAAGGACGGTCCAGAGCTTCTGGTCTCCTTTTTATTCACGAATAGCAGCAAACTCTGCACGTATAGTCTAGGCTTTGAGTCAGGTTGTGGTTTGGATATGGAGCTGAAGATCAGTGTGCACGATGCTTATGTCGCCTCGACTGTTAATAATAGCTGCGTCTTTTGTTAATCAGGGTCAGAAATGCTGAGATCAGATCCAAGGCTGCAGGTCAAGCAATATTTCGAGCGTGAATTCGCAGGGGACAATCTCCGTGTATCTAAGGTCAATAGACCTAGCAGTTCTAATTATGCTCAGTTGAGCCATAGTAGTTCGGGGGTGATTTTCCTCTGCCAGTCCTTGTTGAATCAGCAGAAAATAACTCGTTTATCGGGTATAAGCCTAATTGAGGTTCTGATAACGATAGTCATCGTAGGAATATTGGTTGGTATGGCTGTGCCATCATTTCAAAGCATGATTGAGCGGGGTCGTGTGAAAGCATTGACCGAAACGATATACTCTAACCTTCAGTACGCAAAATCAGAAGCATTGAAGGGCTCACAGAACAGCGAGAAAGATGTCCTTGTTATCTTTCGGCACGACACGAATCCTCAATGCTTTGGTATGGCCCGTGGAACAAACGATTGTGACTGCGCCAACGATGATTCAACTGCATCGGATTTTTGTGAGATCGATGGCGCTGAACGTCGTGTCTGGGTTGATAGCACAACATTTCCCGGCGCGCAGTTGATTGGCAGCGGCGATCTCAAATTAGTCTTTGATAGCATCCATGGAACTATGAACGCTAATGGAACAATAATTGCGGGCAGCACGTTATCCGGTTCTGGACGGCTAAAGATCGTTGTTAGCCGCTTAGGTCGCATTCGTATTTGTGCGGTTAACGATGATATCCCGGGCTATCCAGGGTGCAACTAGTACTTCAGTGAAAATTCTGTAACTTATAGAATCATTGTATGCATAGGTCGTTGCGAGATCAATCTGGATTAGGCTTGACCGAGTTAATGGTTGGCATCGCAGCCGGCTTGTTCGTGGTTGTCGGAACGACGGCAGCTGTTGTTGCGGTGATTGGGAGCAATGCGGATAGCGTTAGCTACATGAGACTCAATCAGGATTTAAATGCGCTTATGTCGATTATGGTCAGTGATATTAGAAGGGCAGGCTACAATGGCGATCTAGTGACCAAATATTCCGGCGGAGTGTCCTTCGATTCGACATCGTCATGTGTGCATTATTCTTATGCCGCGTTGGATGCTGACGGCATTGATGACAATTCCGACGGTATGGTTGATGAAGACGATGAATTAGTTCGTCATTTCGGCTTCAAGTTGAACGATGACGGAGATGCGATCGTTTCACCTCAGAGCGAAAGGGTCGCCTTTACCTGTGCGGATCAGGGGGCGATCGTCTGGGAAAAGTTAAATGATATTAAGGAGGTTAAGGTCACGAGTCTAGCCTTTACCGACCGTTCACGCTGCATCGACAATGACGGAGCGATTGTTGCTAGCTGCACTGACGCGAATGTGATCGTAAAAGTAGGTCAGTTGACGATTTCACTGACCGGTTCGCTGACTAGGGACTCTCAGGTGACGATTACGGTTCAGGAAACGGTTCGGATCCGTAACAATGAACCGATTTGATCTTTTTCGTCCGTTTGTGTTGAGGACTGCGGCAACGTCCTTGAGCCGCCAGCGAGGAGCGGTTGCACTGGTTACGGGCCTAGTCCTGTTAATGCTTGCGACTATTGGTACTGCATATGTTGCGAAAATGGCGAGTGTTGACCAACGTGTCTCCGCTAATGCGCTCCGAGCTAAGGCGGCATTCGAGGCGGCAGAAGCGGGTCTGAACTTCGCGATCACTTTCCTCGAAGTCGACGCTCGTGATCTCGATGACGACGGCACCGATGATCGCGAACAAATGTTGTCCGGTCTTGGGATTGGTGATGACATCTATGACGGCACCGGGCGGGAGTTCGACGATTGCGACACTGATGGTGACCTCGCTTGCACCGGTAGCGAGATAGGAGGTGGAAACGGCTACCACTTACAGGCGATCTTGGACTCAGGAGCCTTCAATTGGAGCCTTCCGTCGGCACCAGGTTACTGTGATATGAGGGTGAATGACGAGAATGTGCGCGTTTGTATCGAGATTCGTCGTATCGATGATCCGACTAAGGCTCGAGTCACCTCAACTGGGTATTCCGACGACCGTCTTGGTCAGGCTCAAATCAATCAAGACCTTCGACTGATTGGCCCTCTCCCCGGCTTTCTGGGTCCGACGCACCCGTTAGTGGCGTTCGCTGGAGTTGCGGTCAGCGGGTCGATGCAGGTCGTCAACGCGTTCTCGAACGCGACGATCTGGTGCGGTGGCGAGGTGACGAGCTTCGGGTCTGGGCCAAACAGCGGAACCTTGATCCACCCCGACCCGGAAGGACCCAAAGTTGCGACTGTTGACGGAGAGTTGATTCCGTTCAGAGATACGAATGAGGAGAATAATGCGCTGGATTCCGGCGAGGAGATCTTCGATTGGACGCATTCAAATCCTTATTCGGTCAGCGACCTAACCCAGAGCTCTGGAATACTGGACAACGAAGTCATTCTCGGTCCGGACGTTATCGATAACTCCAGCGATCTTGCCGAGGCCAAGAACGGCGATTCGGACGGTTTTTTTCGCAGGTTCTTCCCTGGATCGCCTGACTTTGTCAAGGCGGGCGCAGATTATGTCACTACTAGCGATCAGCTGGACGATCCCGGTGGGTTTTGGGATGTGCTGGGAAGTTTTATTTGGGTCGATGCGCGTAATTCGAGTGGTAGTCTGAATAATTTCGGCCTGAAGAACGGGACTTATGGTACGCGTGATGATCCAATTGTGCTAGTGATCGATGGTAATTTCGATCCGCAGGCATCTCCGACAATCTACGGACTCGTCTATGTCCGCGGCGATGTGATTGGAGGCGGATCAGGCGGCGGACTCGTGGTTGGCTCGATGATCGTCGAGGGTGACAACGGTTTTTACAACTCGGGTGGCCTGGATATCATCTATGAACCGAATGTCATTGATCATGCTGGCGGGGGCGCTGGTCGGATGAGTTCGGTACCTCTTCCTGGTACATGGCGCGACTGGCAGTGAACAGAACGAACTTTGAGTAGTGGCGGGGAACAGAAGCCCGTGCGGAACGTCACGATGATCCCGAGATGAGAAGCATCGTTGACTATTGAGGTCGATATGAGACTGAATAGGCGAAATGTTCCGAAGTTATCGGGGTTTGCTTTGATCGATGCGCTGATCGCCGTGGTCGTTCTGTCCGCGGGCGTGGTGTCGCTTGCTGCGCTTAACGGTCGTCTGGTGTCCGATACCAACCAATCAAAAAATCGGGCGCTGGCGACAGCTCTGGCACAGCAGAAGATCGAAGAGCTCAGGACGAACCTCATCAACGAGACGGGCGGGGCAGCGAATAATAATTTTGCCGAGCTTGCTTCGGGCAGCGACTTGTGCGGTTCAACGACCTATTCGTGTGGCAGCGCAGGCTTCGCGAGGTCTTGGGACGTTTTTGATCAGGGTGTTGTGCCGAATGCCAAGGAGATCGGGGTAACGGTGAGTTGGGATGATGCAAAGGATGGCTCGCAAGCTATAACGCTATCAAGTATGGTCGGCTGGGACCAGCCACTGCTCTCGATTTACGGACGGGATGATGGAGATTTTGATGATGTCGGAACGATCCCAAAACCGACCGGCGGGGGAGAGCTCTACTTCAGTGATCCAGGCGATATGTCCGAACAGGCTCTAGTCGAGAACAACACCGACTACGGTGTCCAGTTGCGTGAATTTGATCAGGGCGTTGTACTTTACGGCACGGATGAGGGTGTCCACGTTTGGATGACGACCTCACCGGGAGTGATCAAGATTGAAGGGACGATCAAGTTGTCAACCGTGCATCCGCCGAAGCATTTCAGTAATGACTCCATGTACGGAAGCCTGCGCTCGATTGCAGCGGACGCAGGAATATGCAGGGAAAAGGAGAATGATAATGGGACGACGGATTCCACTAATGATGATTATCTTGATTTCGTCTGCTATGTTGGGCGCTACTGGTACGGTCGTGTCGGTGTGATGGCAGTGGAAGACGCCATGTTAGTCCACGTCCATGAACGAGATTCTAGCCATCCGGACCGCCCTTGTCCGCTGACATACCGTTACGGCAACAGCTGCGAGGTGACCGGAGAATATGAGCTGAGCGGTTATGGCACCGAGTGTTTGAACTCTCCGGTTAATCCGAGCTTCTTTCCGGCAGAGACGGTCGTGACGCATAGCGAAACAGGCGACCCATTGCTTTATGGCACCTTAGCGAATCAGAACTTTGTGATCCAGGCTGGCGATGTCAGCTGCACCGACGAAGTTGGCTTCGAAGAGGTTGCCATCAGTGGTGCGATTAGCTTGACGGGCGATGATCCATATATGGGCATCATCGTCAATCAGATCAATGCAACGGTAAGCGGTGCCACGTCCGGCTGTATCGTAAACAAAGACGCAGACGACCAGACCATCGGATCCTATATGTGCGGCGTACCCCAGGACTGGACCGGTACCCTAACCTTTGGCGGCAGTAACTGTTCTGGGCTTCCGATTGTGGCAACGGATTGGGAGACAACCGCGGTCGGCTCCGATCAGACCTATGATGTGGAGATCACTGGTTGCGTCGGTCAGACAGAGGTGATCGTCGGAGAGCTTGGCAGTAGTGCTGTGGTATTCAATCCGGAAGAATCATTATTGGACAGCGGAGAGAATGAAAGCCTGGAGTAATCTGCAACGTGCCAGGTTCATCTGGTGATGTTTATGAATGCATTGATGTGCCTGTAAATACGTCGGGCACCATTACCGCGGACACCGAAAATGATTGTCCAGTATTGAACGCAGTTTTCACATTATCAGATGCAGAAAACGACCCCTTTATCGTTAACTTGAGTTCAAGGGCATGGTCGTTCGATATCTGTAAACCAGTATACTATGCATTCGGAGGCACGCTGTCTAAAGCATCGAAGTGGGAAATCGGCTCGGGTGGCAACAAGGTTGATGTAGGCCTCACTTACCGTTGATTACAGTATCGACGGCAATGAAACTCAGCGCTGTCTTGAGCGGATATTATCGAAGAATGATGCCAATCAGATCTTAACCTGCTCGAATATCGTTGCGCATCCGGGGTCAGTTGTTACGATCATGGCATCGGCTTGTGCTTCCCAAGAGGATGGTAGGTCGTGCATGTCAGTGGCACCGAGTAACCGACAAAATTTCCTCAGAAGCTCAGCTACAATTGCTGGCCAAAATTTTGGTTTCACAAGTGAATAATAATGATTAGATTCGGTTGCTAAATAAATTTGATGCTCAGGTGGCTTTCTGAAGCAGTCCTTTTAAGGTGACGAAATTCGTCCGGCTGTAGCCCCTGATTTCCCGACAAAGTGCTTGCGGAAAATCGCTGGATTCGGTGGCTGCCAGATTCACATGGCACAGTAACCGCTTGATCTTAAATGTTGTTTTATGCGCCTTAAAAGGGCTGCCGACAGGTGCTAAGTGTCTAACACAGTTGACGCTGTTCGCAGTGTCATATCATCGGACTTGAGGCAAAAGCGACTGTATGAAAGCAGATGCAAGTGAGGGTTTTACCCTTATCGAGCTAATGATCGTCGTTGCGATCATCGGAATTTTGGCCGCGATTGCCTATCCCTCCTATCAGGACTCCGTGAGAAAGACACGACGAGCTGACGCGCTGGTGGCCTTAACGGCTGCGCAGCTTGCGCAGGAGAAATGGCGAGCGAATCATTCCTCCTATGGTGCGCTAAGCGACTTGAGGGTCTCGAGTTCTTCGCCAGATGGGTATTACAGCCTGGTGGTCGCGAGTGATATCACTAATGAAGCAAATTGCACAATGGATGCGGTTGCGCCTACGGCAACGACATTCGCTATCAGAGCAGTGGGTCAAAATGGGCAGCAGAACGATACAGGCTGTGCAGCGATTTGCGTTGATCAGACCGGAACATTCTATCCAGCGAACTGCGTGAGACGCTAGTGTTTTCTATTAGTTTGAGGTGATCTGATGGGTAATTTTACAAAGTGTAAGTACTACGCGGATGAATTGTTCGAGAAGGCTTGGCGGCAGGCGCGTCGTGGCGCGCTCAAGTCATTTGAGGCCTATGGTGAGTTGGTGGAACTTCCTGAAGTCTGCCCCTATTCGTTGCAGGAATGCCTAGATACAGACTTCATTCTGATAGGTCGTTAGTTAGTTTGGCGGGGATAAGAAAACCGCACCCAAAGGTGCGGCTAACATTGCGTGGGGCGGCGTGGGCCGCCGCCGTGGTTTCGCAGCGTCTAGTTGACCGCGATCGTTTGCTCGTATTCGGCGATCATGACTGGGTCGGTGAGGTCGGTTGGCAGGTGGCT
>CAZEZH010000043.1:0-23012 GCA_964516305.1 uncultured Halochromatium sp.
GGGCCGTCCAGGCGCTGCAGGTTGCAGTTGACCACGAACACCAGGTTGTCGAGCCGCTCACGTGCCGCGAGCGAGATGGCGCCGAGCGATTCGGGCTCGTCCATCTCGCCGTCGCCGAGGAAGGCCCAGACCTTGCGTCCCTCGGTGTTGACGACGCTACGGTCGCTCAGGTAGCGCATGAAGCGGGCCTGGTAGATGGCCATGATCGGCCCCAGGCCCATCGACACGGTCGGGAACTGCCAGAAGCCGGGCATCAGCCAGGGATGGGGATAGGATGATAGCCCGGGGCCGTCGACCTCCTGGCGGAAGTTGTAGAGCTGCTCCTCGCTGATGCGGCCTTCGAGGTAGGCGCGGGCGTAGATGCCGGGTGCCGAGTGGCCCTGCATGAAGACCAGGTCACCGCCGTGGTCCTTGCCGCGAGCGCGGAAGAAATGATTGAGACCGACGTCGTAGAGCGTCGCGCTGGAGGCGAACGAAGAGATGTGCCCGCCCAGCTCGGATGAGAGCCGGTTGGCCTGGACCACCATCGCCATCGCGTTCCAGCGCACGAAGGAGCGGATACGCCGCTCCATCGCCCGATCACCGGGGAAGCGATCCTGCTTCTGCATCGGGATGGTGTTGAGGTAAGCGGTATTGGCGCTGAATGGCAGATAGGCGCCGGAGCGGCGGGCCTTGTCGATCAGGCGCTCGAGCAGATAGTGAGCACGCTCGACGCCCTCGTTCTCGAGCACGGCGTCCAGGGACTCGAGCCATTCTTGGGTCTCCTGGGGGTCGATATCGGGCTTATTGGCCATGGCGTTTCCTGAGAGCGAGGGCAAAGCGAGGGCGCAACGCTGCTGCGAGCGGGTCGAAAGGCGCCAAAGCTACCGGAGGCTCAGAGAATTGGCAAATACTGATTATTGGGGCTGACGTCGATGGGGCCAGATCGACAAAGCCTGTTCAAACAAAAAGCCCCCGATTGACGGGGGCTTGTGATTTCTACTTGATGGATATCGTCTTAGCTGGCCTTGTTGGATGTCGGCGTCGAATCAGCGGTTTGGTCGCTGGATTCAGCGCTGCTGTCGGCCTCTGTTTTGTTGCTGGTCTGGGCGCAATCGCCAGCGGTGACGCTGTAAGGCATCGGCCGCCGCATTTGCCGGGCACACCGCAAGTCTTGCCGCCGTTGCTCGGACACGGAGCGACGTTGCTCGGTGACGATCTGCATGGCGGCGCGGCGCTCGTCGGCTTGCTGCTTGAGTGCGGCGCGATAGGCATCGATCTCGGCTTGGCGCTCCTCAGCGCTCAGCGGCAGCGCTGGCAGTTCGTCGTAGCCTGGGATGGCGGGACGCTCTGGCATTGCAGGACGACGCTCACCGAATGCAGGCATCTCGGGCCGCTCGCTAAATGCTGGCATCTCGGGGATTGCAGGGCGTTCGCCAACCGCCGGCATCTCGGGCAGGTTCATGTCGTTGACGAAGGCAGGCCGCTCAGGCATCGGTGGGCGACGGGCGTCGAGGGTCGACTCTATGGCTTGACGCCGAGATTCCATCCGCTCCATTGCTGCTTCGCGATGCTGCTTGGCCATCGCTTGGAGCTGTTGCGGTGAGGGTGGCACGACGCCGTAGGGCGCGCCGTGGGTGTATGGACCGGCGTGCGGACCCCAGTAGGGTGCATGGTAGGGCGTTGCCCACCAGGCGGCGGCAGTCATGGAGGCGAGGGTTAGTGTTGCGGCGGACGCGGAGAGGATCAAACGTTTCATAGGCAGACCTTTCTGAGTGGGGGTATCCCAGAGGGGCAGGATGCAAAACCTCTGCAAACCATCCCGTCTCGTTGTCGAATTCTTGTTGTTGCAGCGAGCCAGCGTGGGCTGCCTGGTTAAACTGGCAGGAGGGCGGTGACTCGAGTCTTGGCGCGCGCTGGGGCAAGTGCGGAGGCGGAACAGAGCGCAGATCCAATCGATGACGGGACATGCGTTAGTTTATTAGAAAATTGTGAATTATCAATGGGCGATAGCAGCGCTTTTGAGCCACAGATCGACTGTCATTGATATCCGTCAACGGTTTGGTGTTTGCTCAGAGGCCTGCTCGACGAGCCGCAGAAAGGCCTGGCAGCGTGCTGTGAGATCCGTGTCCGCATGCAGATCCCCCCCCGATCAGTAGCATGCTGTCGCGCCCATAAAACCGTGTCAGCTCAGGTACCTGCTCCAGGCGCATGCCGCCGGCGGGCACCGGCCAGATCGGCGCTAACCCAGCCAGTGGCGCCCTGGCGGCGGTCGTGATCTGCTTGAGGGTCGAGACGTGCAGATTCGGTCGTCATCGTCTATTTCCGCAATACGCCCGGCGTTTGCGCGCTCAGGGCCTGTCCGCTCAGGCCTCGAGAATCGGGACCGAGCAGGTAAAGATAGGCGTTGATGATGCTATCCGCTGTCGGCAGCGTATTCGGGTCTTCGGCTGGGTAGAGTTGCCGCCGCTGCGCGGTGCGCACCGCGCCGGGATCGATGCTGTTGACCCGAATGCGGCTGTTGCCCTCTGTCTCCTCGGCCAGGGTCTGCATCAGCGCCTCGATGCCGGACATGGCAGCGGCGAAGGCGCCCCAGTAGGCGAGCGCGCGGCGACCGACGCGATCGGACTGAAACAGCACCGACCCGGCCTCAGCCGCGCGAAGCAACGGCAAACAGGCCTGGGTGAGCAGGAAGGGCGCGCTGAGGTTGATGCGCAGCACCTTGTTCCACTGCTCGGCGTCGTAGTCATCGATGCGACTCAGGAAGGGGATGTACTGGGCCGTGTGCACCAGCCCGTCGAGCCGGCCGAATTCATCTCCAAGCGTGGTCGCGATGCCGAGCATCAGTGGCTCGTCGGCCTTGTCAAGGTCGAGCGGCAGGCTGGCGGGCTCGGGCGAACCCTCGGTGGTAATCGTGTCGTAGACCGACTCGAGCGCCTTCTCGCGGAACCCGCTCAGGATCACGGTGGCACCATGGCGAGCAGCGTCTAGCGCCAGCGCCTTGCCGATGCCTTCGGCGGCGCCGGTGATCAGGATCACGCGATCCTCTAGCAGGTTGGGGCGGGGTTGGTAGTCCTGCAGGTTAGGAATCACGGCGATGCATCAGTGTGTCGACAATCATAAAGCGTATTTCTAAGACCTCTTTCGCCAGCACCAGCGATCGCCAGCGTTAGCGATGACATGGCGCCAGCGTTGATGGGTCAAGCCGGCAAATCGTCCTCTTGGGGATCGTCTCCGGCATCGCCCATGCACTGAGAAGACTCGTACCACATGACGTTGATGATACCGAAGGCGACGGCGAGCAAGACGCCGAGAATCCAGGTGAAATACCACATGCGCTGCTGCTCCGAAAGGGGTGAGGGCGCCAGCCGGTGGCTGGCGCGAGTCTGAGGACGAGTCTAAGCCTGAGCCGAATGACCGGCTAGTAGGCCAGTGTATCCTGAGCCCGTATCTCCTCGACCGTGATCCGTCGCCACATCTTGACATAGGTCCAGGTGGTGTAGGCGAGGATGAGCGGGATGAAGATCACTGCGGCCCAGAACATCACCGTCAGGGTCAGATGGCTTGATGTGGCATCCCAGGCAATCAGGCTGCTGTTCGGGTTGCTGCTCGAGGGCATGATGAATGGGAACATCGCCGCGCCAGCGGTCATGATGATGCCGGTAATACCGAGCCCGCTCATGATCAGCCCGAGTCCGGCCCGATCGCGCATCGAGAGCGTGATCGCGAGCCCAAGCCCGGCGAAGCCCAAGACCGGGAACAGCAGGGTCAAGGGGTATTGCCGGTAGTTGCTGAGCCAGCCGTAGGGGTCGATTATCACCTCCTTGGTCAGCGGATTCGGGGTGGCATCCAGCGGTGGCATGCTGACCACCTTGAAGCCATCGACGCCGAGCGTGAGCCAGATGCCGGCCAGTGCGAAGCCAGCAATGGTCGCGAGCCCGATGAGTCTCGCCCAGTGCTTGGCACGCGAGGCGACCGGCTCGCCGGTGCGCAGTTGCAGCCAGATGGCGCCATGCATGGTGAGCATGCCGAGGCTGATCAAGCCCACTAAGAGCGCGAACGGGTTCAATAGGCCGAAGAAACTCCCGGTGTAGTAAGGCCGCAGCAGTTCGTCCAGGTGAAAGGGCACGCCCTGCAACAGGTTGCCGAAGGCGATGCCGAATACCAGCGCTGGTACCGCACCGCCGATGAACAGCCCCCAGTCCCAGGAGTTGCGCCAGGTCTTGTTCTGGATTTTGCTGCGGTAGTCGAAGCCGACCGGCCGGAAGAAGAGCGCGAATAAGGCCAGCAGCATCGCGAAGTAGAAGCCGCTGAAAGCGGTGGCATAGACCAGGGGCCAGGCGGCAAAGATCGCGCCGCCGGCGGTGATCAGCCAGACCTGATTGCCGTCCCAATGCGGGCCAACGGTGTTGATGATGACCCGACGCTCCTCATCATTCTTGCCGAGGAAGGGCAGCAGAGTGCCGACGCCCATATCCATGCCATCGGTGACGGCAAAGCCGATGAAGAGCACGCCAACCAGCAGCCACCAGATCAGTTTTAGGACCTCATAGTCGATGATCATGAGCCTTCTCCTCGATAGGGACTCGCTGGTGCGCTTGCTGAGGGTGCGCCCGGGCTGCTGGCATCGGTCTTCGCGGACTGCTGTTTCTCGAAGTGATACTTGCCGGTGTGCAGCGAGCTTGGACCCTGACGACCAAACTTGAACATCAGGAACATCTCGATGATGAACAGTAGCGTGTAGAAGATGATGAAGGCGCTGAGGCTGATGACCAGGTCGTTGGCGGTCAGGCTGGAGGCCGCGACCGAGGTGGGCAGTACCTCACCAATCGCCCAGGGCTGGCGGCCAAACTCGGCGACGAACCAGCCGGTCTCGGCGGCGATCCAGGGTACCGGGATGCTGAAGAGGAAGGCGCGCAACAGCCAGCGCTTCTGCTGCACCTGGCGCTTGGCGTTGTAGTAGAAGCCGAGCACGAGCAGCAGGAGCATCCAGAAGCCGGCCGCGACCATGATCCTGAAGGCCCAGAACAAGGGGGCAACCTCAGGGATGGAGTCCTTGACCGCCATCTGGATCTGCTCCTCGGTGGCCTCGGCTGGATTGTCGGTATAGGCCTTGAGCAGGAGGCCGTAACCGAGATCGTCCATGTGGTCTTTGAACATGGCGCGGTTACCTTCGGTGTCCTGGCCGTTTCGCAGTCGCTGCAGGTATTCGTAGGCAATCATGCCGGAGCGGATGCGGATCTCGTGGTCGACCATCAGCTCCTTGAGCCCAGTGACCTCCTGGTCGAGCGAACGAGTCGCGATCAGTCCCATGAGCCATGGGATCTTGATCGCGTCATGGGTCTCCTCGTCCTCGTTGCTGGGGATGCCATAGGCGGTAAAGGCCGCGGGAGCTGGCTCGGTATGCCATTCGGCCTCGATCGCGGCGAGCTTGACCTTCTGGATATCGCCGACCTCGTAGCCGGATTCATCGCCGAGCAGGATCACCGACAGGATCGATGCCAGGCCAAAGCCGACGGCAACCGAGAACGAGCGCTTGGCGAACGCAAGATCGCGGCCTTTGAGCATGTAGTAGGCGCTGATGCCGGCGACGAACATGGCTGCGGTGACATAGCCGGCGGCGACCGTATGCACGAACTTGACCTGCGCGACCGGATTGAACAGCACCTCAGAGAAGCTGATCATCTCCATGCGCATGGTCTCGAAACTGAACTCGGAGCCGACCGGATGCTGCATCCAACCGTTGGCGATCAAGATCCACATGGCCGACAGGTTGGAGCCGACCGCGGTGAGGAAGGTGACCCCTAGATGCTGGCGCTTGGTAAGACGCTCCCAGCCGAGGAAGAACAGGCCGATGAAGGTCGACTCGAGGAAGAAGGCCATTAGGCCCTCGATGGCCAGTGGCGCACCGAAGACATCGCCGACGTAGTGCGAGTAATAGGACCAGTTGGTGCCGAACTGGAACTCCATGGTCAGTCCGGTGGTGACCCCGAGCGCGAAGTTGATGCCGAACAACTTGCCCCAGAACTTGGTCATGTCCCGATAGATGGTGCGTCCCGTCATCACGTAGACGCTTTCCATGATGACCAGCATCCAGCTGAGCCCAAGGGTCAGCGGGACGAAGAGAAAGTGATACATCGCGGTGATGGCAAATTGCCACCGCGACAGCTCGACCATTGCGCTATCTAGCATCGTTGGAACTCCGAGTCCGATTACAGACTTCTAGAGGCCGACGATCGCGGACGTCGGCATCCATCACCTCCGGTCGCTGATCTTCAGCTCTATCAGTAAAAGCTTAATTACCAGCTGCGCAGCAGAGAATGCGAATTCGCATTCCGACAGTTTTAGTCAGGCTCGAGCTCGCCTGAGGTTGATTAAGATCAGCAGGAGCGTTCAGCGCGGCTCAGTCGGCTCAGGTCTGCGGCGGGCAGGGATAGGCTGGGCCAGTGCTCGTCTAGTGCTCGTGAGGTGCTGCTGGCGGTAGCTCCTGGCCGCTGGCAACGGCGCTTAGGGCTGCGGCGATATCGGTCTCGGAGGTGGTGATGACGTCGATGCCTTCGCGCGCCATGCGCTCGAAGAAGCGCTCCCCGGCACCGCCGGTCAGGATGGCGTTGAGCTGGCGCTGGTATAGCGGGTGATCTACGCCATGGTGTTCGTGCAGTGAAAGCTCCTTCGGCAGATCGAGCCGCTCGATCTCCACTGGCTCGCGGCCGGGCTCGAGATCGTAGATGAGGAAGCGGCGGCTCTTGCCGGCATGGCCGGTGATGGTCTTGAAGTTCTGGCTGGTCACCGCGATGCGCATCGCTCAGGCTCCTGTTGGCTGTCTTGTCATTGGCTGGGCGGAGGCATCATTGCGCCTGAGGCCCAGTGCCCAGTCTTCCATCGCTGCGTTGGCGACCGGCATCGGGGTCTCCATGAAGCTGATCACGAACTGCTGATCCAGCTTGGCAACACCGATTGAGCGCGGCCTGAGGCCGAGGATCTCGGGGCTTGGCAGCGCCAGGCCAAAGCAAAACAGCACGTTCTTTGCCGCCCGAATCTCACTGGCCACGTCGCCATCCGGCAGGGCGCAGGTATGGGCGTAGTGATCGAAGATGGCGATGAAATGGCAGCAGCGATGGGCTTGGATGCAGTCGCGGAAGTAGCTGCAGATCTCGTCGATGCTGTTGAATCGGGTCTCGTTGTGGTCAAGCCTGAGCACAAAGAGTGGGTAGCGGTCGTTGAGCAGGGTTTGCTTCATGGTGCTGCGTGTAGCCGATTCGAAAGGCCAGCTGGTAGATGTTACAGGTGAGGAACACAGAGCCCTTGGCCGCCGACCGCGAGCGAGGTGCGATTGAGCGGGAGGATCGAGGCAGCATAGTCGCCCCGCGTTGGGGGCAACATTGAAAGCTGTCAATAGAGAACGCAGGCGGGCAGAAAGAACCCAGCTGCGGGTGCGCACCAGACTGGCGTGCGAGTGAGTCGGCGCCAGCCGGGTGCGAAGCCAGGCGTTTCGCAGGTGGCAGCGGGCCGGACGCTAATCCTCGGCGATGCGCCTGAGGTTGGGGATGTCGAGCAGGAAGCGGTTTGGCCGCGACTCGACGATCAGGCTCTCGCGCTTGAAGCCGGCGATGGTGCGACTGGCGGTCTCGGTGGTGATCCCGAGCATGGCGCCCATGTCTTCGCGCCCAAACAACTGGCATTCGCTGGATTCGCGATCGCGCACCAAACGTAACAGCAGGCGCGCGACGCGCTGTCGTGCCGAGCCGGTCGAGAGTTCGGTGAGCCAGGCGTCGGCCTCGGTCAATGCACGCTGCCAGCGCTGCATGAGTTCCTCATGCAGCGTGGGATTGTCCTTGCTCAGCGCCTTGACCACCCGGGTCGGGAACCGGCAGATCTCGGTGGGGGTGAGGGCAACGGCATCGTGCTGATAGGCATTACCTAACAGGGCTTCGAGGCCAAGCACATCAGTTCCACGCACAATACGCACGATCCGCTGGCTGCCGTCCGGCAGGTACTGGACGAGCTTGAGTGAGCCGCTGCGCACGGTGAACATGTAATCACCGATCTCGCCGGCCTGATAGAGGGCAGTGCCCGGTTTCAGGTCGTACTGATCGATCGGATCATGGATCTGGTCGAAGTCTTGCTCGGAAAGCCCGGCGAACAACACTGTTGAACGCAAGGTACAATTTCGGCAGTCGGCCTCGCCGGCCCAAGCCTCACGCATTGTCACGGATCTGACCATGCCTCTTGATCTGTATCGGCGCGCTGTCAATGATGGATGAATGATTAGTGTACAGGATTTTGCGGTGCACAATAGTCTTTGCTGATCTGCGGCTCATCGCAGTGCATCGAGTATGATGCAGAATGATGTGCTCCCCTGAGACTCACCTAGGCTGTTGCTCCTTATGTCCCTGCTCTCGCTGCGTTCTTTGACGCTTTCCTATGGCCATCCGCCGCTGCTCGATGGGGTCGACCTCGAGATCGAGCCGTCCGAGCGCGTCTGCCTGATCGGGCGTAACGGCACCGGCAAGAGCACCCTGTTGAAGATCATCGATGGCGAGATCCAGCCTGATGCAGGCGCGGTCTGGCGCACCGATGGGTTGCGCCTGGCCCGTCTGGCTCAGGAGGCGCCGCTCGGCGATGAGCATCGGGTCCTGGATGTGGTGGCTGGCGGTCTTGGCGCGTTGGGCCTCTTGGTTGCCGAGTACCATCATCTCAGTCATCGCATCGCCCAGGACAGTGCCGCCTGTTCAGAGCGCGATCTGGCGCGACTCGCCGAGGTTCAGCAAGGCTTGGAGGCGGAAGGCGGCTGGGATATCGAGCAGCGTGCTGAACGGGTGATCATGCGGCTCGGTCTCGATGCCGAGGCGGTCTATGCGACCCTGTCTGGTGGATTGCGACGGCGGGTGATGCTGGCGCGGGCGCTGATCAGCGAGCCCGATCTGCTGCTCCTCGACGAGCCGACCAACCATCTTGACATCGAGACCATCGAATGGCTCGAGGAACTGATGCTCGGCTTCAAGGGCTCGCTGCTGTTCATCACCCACGACCGGCGCTTCCTGCGTAACCTGGCCACCCGCATCCTCGAACTCGATCGCGGTCAGCTGACCGATTGGCCGGGCGATTACGACAACTACCTGCGTCGGCGCGAAGAACGTCTGCATGCCGAGGCCAAGGAGCGTGAGCGCTTCGATAAGCGCCTGGCCGAGGAAGAGGTCTGGATTCGCCAAGGCATCAAGGCGCGGCGCACGCGCAACGAGGGACGCGTGCGAGCATTGCAAACGATGCGCGAGGAGCGCCGCGCGCGGCGCGAGGGTCCGGGCCAAGCGCGCTTGAGTATCGATACTGGCGAGCGCAGCGGCAAGCTGGTGGTCGAGGCCCAGGAGGTGACCTTTTCCTATCAGCCAGAGGCCGGCGGATCGCCGACCATTCAGGGCCTCAACACCCTGATCCTGCGGGGTGATCGGGTCGGGATCATCGGTCCCAATGGGGCTGGCAAGTCGACCCTGCTCAAGCTGCTGCTCGGCCAATTGCAGCCGGATTCGGGTCAGATCCGGCTTGGGACCAACCTCAAGATTGCCTATTTCGATCAGCTGCGCGCCCAGCTTGATCCGGCTCGGACGGTGCGCGATAACGTCGCTGGCGGTAGCGATAAGGTCGAGGTGGGTGGGCGCAGCCTGCATGTGCTGTCCTACCTCAAAGACTTCCTGTTCGCCCCGGATCGCGCCCAGCAACCGGTCTCGGCACTCTCTGGCGGCGAGCGCAACCGGCTGCTGCTGGCCAAGCTCTTCACCCAGCCGGCTAACCTGCTGGTACTCGACGAGCCGACCAACGATCTGGATGCCGAGACCCTTGACCTGCTCGAAGAGCTACTGAACGAGTTCGATGGCACTCTGCTCTTGGTCAGCCACGACCGCGACCTGCTCGACAATGTGGTGACCTCGAGTCTGGTCTTGGAGGGGGGTGGCCGGGTGCAGGAATACGTCGGGGGCTACTCGGATTGGCTGCGGCAGCGCGGCGCTCGCCCTAAGGGCTCGACCACGCCCGGATCTAAGGGGGCATCGACGGCTCAGCGCAAGCCGGCGCCAAAGCAGAAGGGGCAGAGCAGCGAGGCCGGACGATCCTCCGCAGCCGGCCGCGGCAAGTCCACCGGTAAGCTCAGCTATAAGGATCAGCGCGCACTGGAGCAGTTGCCGAAGCAGATCGAGGCGCTGGAGACCGAGGTTGAGCAGATCCATGCGCAACTCGCTGATCCAGGGCTTTACCAGGGGCCGGCCGGCGAGCTTAGCAACGCGCAAGCGCGGCTGGCCGAGGTCGAGGCCGAGCTGCAACGCTGTTATGAACGCTGGGAGGCCCTCGAGGCCGCTCAGCAGACGCTGCAATGAATCTCGGGCTTTCGCTCAGGCCAGAAGGATGGCTTAACGATTGCTTGGTAAACCTTATCTCAGACACCTCAGTCTCAGAAACCTCGGCAGCCTGATGTTACAGATCGATTCGCTCAATCAATTCTATGGCGAGAGCCACACCCTCTGGGATCTGTCAGTGACCTTTCCGGAGGGGGAGTGCACCTGCGTGATGGGCCGAAATGGCGTCGGCAAGACGACGCTGATGGACTGCATCATGGGATTGCGGCCGCTGCGCACCGGCGCCATGCAGTTCCAGGGCCATGATCTTGCTCGGGTGCCGGCCGAGCGGCGTGCCAGGCTTGGCATCGGCTATGTACCACAGGGGCGCCAGATCTTCCCCTTGCTGTCGGTCGAGGAGAATCTGCGCATTGGTCTGCCGGCGCGTGCGGATCGCAGCCGCCGCATTCCGGACTTTATCTTCGAGCTGTTCCCGGTGCTGGATGAGATGCGCGCTCGTCGTGGTGGCGATCTCTCTGGCGGCCAACAGCAGCAGCTCGCGATCGGTCGGGCCCTGGTGATCGACCCGACGCTGCTGATCCTGGATGAGCCGACCGAGGGTATCCAGCCGAACATCGTGCATGAGATTGGCGACATCATCCGTCGGTTGATGGATCAGCTGGGCCTGACAGTGATTCTGGTCGAGCAAAAGCTCCCGTTTGCGCGTCGGGTCGGCGACCGTTTTGCGCTCCTTGATCGCGGTCGACTCAAGGCCGAAGGCGCGATGGACGAGCTCGGTGATGATCTGGTGCGCGAGTATTTGACCGTCTGATGCGAGTCGCCACGGGACCGATTGAAGACCGGCGAGCGGGGGCGCCAAGGCAACCACCTGGGCCGCGAGGCCAGCCATCACAGCAGCCATCGGGGCTGCCGTCCGCCTGCCCATCGATGCAACCAGCCACGGGTTGGGGTGCGCGCATCGCGCTGCAGTTCGAGTCGCGTGGCGAGCGCACCGTTCTGGCGCAAAAGCAGCAGCAGGGCCCGCTAACGGTGCAGCGAGCCTTCTATCCGGAGGGGCCACCTTGCCATCTCTACTTGCTGCATCCGCCTGGGGGTGTGGTTGGAGGCGATCGGCTTGAGATCGAGGCAAAGGTCGCATCTGGCGCGCATGCGCTGTTGACGGCGCCTGGAGCCGCTAAGTTCTACCGCAGTGCCGGCGCCTTGGCTCGGCAGCGCCAAGAGTTCGAGGTCGACGACGGCGGGGTGCTTGAATGGCTGCCGCAGGAGTCGATCCTGTTTCCTGGCGCGCGTCTCGAATTGCAGTCTCGCATCCGATTGCGCGGCAGCGCACGCGTGATTGGCTGGGAGATCCTTAGCCTTGGACGACCGGTGCTCGGCGAGCGCTTCGACCAGGGTTGCGCGACGATCGGGCTGCGCATCGAGCGCGACGGGGCGCCGCTGCTGAGTGAGCGCCTCAGGCTCGATTTGGAGCGATCGCCCCAGAGCGGGCTGGACGGCTCGAGCAGTTTGCGCGGTCTGCCGATCACCGCAACCTTGGTCGCGAGCGGTGCGACGGCTGCCGATCTCGAAGCCGCACGGGCTGTGGTTCCTGCTCAGCCAGGATTCGCGCTCGGCCTGACCCTGCTCGACGATCTGCTGGTGGCGCGGGCGCTGGCGCACAAGGTGGAGCCGGTGATGCTCCAATTTCGGGCGCTTTGGCGTTCTCTGCGGCCGCGGCTGCTTGGTCTGCAGGCATCCGCGCCCCGCATCTGGGCAACCTGAAGCCGCTGTCGATCAGGGAGTCTGACCCTTTTGGTTGCTTTGCCCTCCATGCTGTATCGGTTGGCATTGCTAGCGTAAACTCTGGTCTTTCACATCCGCGACTCGACGAGGCGTCGACCATGGAGCTGAACCCCCGCGAAAAAGATAAGCTGTTGCTGTTCACGGCCGGCCTGCTCGCCGAGAGACGCAAGGCGAGAGGGTTGAAACTGAACTATCCGGAGGCGGTGGCGTTCATCAGCTGCGCTATCCTCGAGGGCGCCCGCGATGGGCGCACGGTGGCCGAGCTGATGGACTACGGCCGCAGCCTCTTGACCCGTGATGAGGTGATGGACGGTGTTCCGGAGATGATCCCGGACGTCCAGGTGGAAGCAACCTTCCCGGATGGGACCAAGCTGGTCACCGTTCACGACCCGATCGTCTAGCCCGCTCACCCATCTTGAGGATCGCAGCATGATTCCAGGTGAACTCTTTCCGGCCGCTGGCGAGATCGAGCTCAATGCCGGCCGGCTGCCACTGTCGGTCGAGGTTGCGAATACGGGCGATCGGCCTATCCAGGTCGGCTCCCATTACCACTTCTTCGAGAGCAATCCCGCGTTGCGCTTCGATCGCGCGCCGACCCGCGGCTGCCGACTGGACATCCCCGCGGGCACCGCAGTCCGGTTTGAGCCCGGTCAGTCGCGTACCGTGACTCTGGTCCCCTATGCCGGGGACCGCATCGTCTATGGATTTCGTGGTGAGGTGATGGGGCCGCTCGATCCGAAGCCTGAACCCGAGCCGGACGTCGACTCTGACGATGAAGCCGCCGATAACAGCGTCGAGCAGGAGACCAAGGCATGAGTAAGATCAGCCGGCAGGCCTATGCATCGATGTACGGTCCGACCATCGGCGATAAGCTGCGCCTGGCCGATACCGACCTGATCATCGAGGTCGAAGAAGACCTGACCCACTATGGCGACGAGGTCAAGTTCGGGGGCGGCAAGGTGATCCGGGACGGTATGGGGCAGTGCCAGAGGCAGTCCGACGAGGTGATGGATCTGGTGATTACCAATGCCTTGATCCTGGATTTTTGGGGCGTGGTCAAGGCTGATGTGGGTATCAAGAGTGGCCGGATTGCTGCAATCGGGCATGCTGGCAACCCGGATACCCAGCACGGCGTAGATGTGCTAATCGGGCCTGGCACCGAGATCATCGCCGGTGAGGGTCGCATCCTGACCGCCGGCGGCATCGATGCGCATGTGCACTTCATCTGCCCGCAGCAGGCCGAAGAGGCGCTCGCCTCCGGCGTCACGACGCTGCTCGGTGGCGGTACCGGTCCGGCCTCTGGGAGTCTGGCGACGACCTGTACGCCCGGGCCCTGGAACATCCGTCGGATGCTGCAGGCCGCCGAGGGTCTGCCGGTCAATATCGGTGTTCTCGGCAAGGGCAACGGCAGCCAGCCGAATGCGCTCGAGGAGCAGGTGCGTTGCGGTGCCATGGGCCTGAAACTGCACGAGGACTGGGGCACGACTCCGGCCGCGATCGATTGTGCGCTCGGCGTTGCCGAGAAGATGGATGTGCAGGTCGCCATCCATACCGACACCCTGAACGAGTCGGGCTTCGTCGAGGACACCATCGCTGCCTTCAAGGATCGTTGCATCCACACCTATCACACCGAGGGTGCGGGTGGTGGACATGCGCCGGACATCATCAAGGCAGCTGGGCTGTCCAATGTACTGCCGTCGTCGACCAATCCGACCCGGCCGTACACGGTGAATACGGTCGATGAACACCTGGACATGCTGATGGTCTGCCATCATCTGTCCCCATCGATCCCAGAGGATGTGGCCTTTGCCGAGTCGCGCATCCGTCGCGAGACCATCGCCGCCGAGGATATCCTGCATGATCTTGGCGCCTTCTCGATGATCGCCTCGGACTCGCAAGCGATGGGCCGGGTTGGTGAGGTCATCTGCCGGACTTGGCAGACCGCGCACAAGATGAAGGTGCAGCGTGGCCATCTGGTCGCACCGGATTGGGCGGGTGAGGTCGATCGGGGCGATAACGACAACTACCGTGCCAAGCGCTACATCGCCAAGTACACCATCAACCCGGCCATCACCCATGGCATCGCGCATGAGGTCGGCTCGATCGAGGTCGGCAAGCTGGCCGACCTGGTGCTCTGGAAGCCGGCCTTCTTCGGCACCAAGCCGAGCCTGATCCTCAAGGGCGGGATGATTGCGATGGCGCCGATGGGCGATCCCAACGGCTCGATCCCAACCCCGCAGCCGGTCCATTATCGACCGATGTTCGGCGCCTTCGGCGGTGCCCTCGGCGAGACCTGCATGACCTTCATCTCGCAGTGGGGATTGCAGGCTGGCGAGCCGCAGCGTTTGAACCTGAGACGGCGCATCGGCGTGGTTCGTGATGTGCGCCAGGTGCGCAAGGTCGATATGATCCACAACTTCTGGCAGCCAACGATCGAGGTCGATCCGCAGACCTATCAGGTGCGTGCGAACGGTGAACTGCTGACCTGCGAGCCGGCCGATGTGTTGCCGATGGCGCAGCGGTACTTCCTGTTCTGATGCCTGATCGCTGTTTGTCAGGCGCGGCGGCGCCCGCTGCCGCGCTGCTGCTCAGGCGCTCGGTCAACGATGACTAGGGCCGGAGTTACGCTGCGCCTGGTGCGTCGGATTGTGACCGTGACGCCGACCGCGCCAGAGGTGACCGGCAGTCTGTCCCTGACCTATGAGCAGCGCTCCCGCTCGCGCCTGCGCGCGCGGCTCGACGACGGCCGCGAGGTTGGCATCCTGCTGCCGCGCGGTGAGGCCCTGAACGATGGTGACCTGTTGGGCGACGAACAGGACGAGGTGATCCGGATTCAAGCCGCCGCCGAGGCTGTCTCATGCGCCGAGGTCGACGATCCCCTGCTGCTCGCGCGCGCCGCTTACCATCTTGGCAACCGGCATGTGGCGCTGCAGATCGAGTCGGGGCGGCTGTGCTGGTTGCATGACCATGTACTGGACGCGATGGTGCGCGGGTTGGGGCTGAGCGTCAGCGCTGAGCAAGCGCCATTCGAGCCAGAGTCGGGCGCCTATGGCGGTGTCGCTCAGGGGCACAGCCACAGACATGGGGCTGTAGGCAATGGGCATGGCCAAACAGATGCCAACGGCGCTGCTGGGCATGACGGGCATCGGCATCGAAAGGGCTAGGCAAGGCACCAGCATGGCGACATCGACTGAGGGATCGATACGATTGCTGCGGCTGCTGCAATTGGTGAGCCCGACGCTGCCGGTTGGCGCCTTCGCCTACTCGCAGGGCTTGGAATGGGCGGTCGAAACCGGCTGGGTCAGCGGCGAGCAGGCGCTCGAGGACTGGCTCTCGGATCAGCTTTGCCAGGCCTTGGCCTTTGTTGATCTGCCAATCCTGGTGCGGATGATGGAGGCCGCCGGTGCTGGCGATGCCCTGCAGATCTCGCGTTGGATCGACGAGTTCCAAGCACGGCGTGAAACCGCGGAGCTGCGCGCGGAGGAGGCTGGGCGCGGGCGAGCACTCGCCGAGCTACTCGGCTCGCTCGGACTGATTGATCGTCTGCTCCTGGGGCAGACCCGGGAGCTAGGGCCAGCCTCGGCGGACCTGAAGAGGCGACGTGCTGATCTGAGAGCATTGCTGGCGCGCAGCCAGCTCGCCGGCTTTGCCTGTGCGGCGGCTGCCTGGGACATTGAGCCGACCGACGCACTGCTCGGCTATGCCTGGTCCTGGGCCGAGAATCTGACGCTGGCCGGGGTCAAGCTGATCCCGCTTGGGCAGACTGCCGGCCAGCGTATCCTGCTGCAGCTCGCTGAGCAGATCCCGGTTGCGGTCGAGCGCGCCCAATCGCTCGATGATGCCGAGATCGGCGCCAGCATGCCGGCGCTGGCCATCGCCAGCAGTCGCCACGAAACCCAATACACCCGGCTCTATCGCTCATGAGCCTGCTGCATTCCATTCCGATCCGTGTCGCGGCGAGTCTTGCGCTAACCGGTGTCGTGGTCCTGCTGTCGTTACTGCCTGGCTATCCCGCTGAGGACGATGCTCAGCTCCTGCTCCTGGTCGCGACCGTGCCATCGCCACTGCAGAATGCCATGCATTTCGTACTCTATGGGCTGCTGACCCTGCTTTGGGCCGCTGCGTTCGAGGAGCGCTACAAGCGGCCGATCCTCTGGGCTGCGATACTCGCGATCGGAATCGGGGTGTTGTTGGAGTATGCACAGCTTTTGGTTCCAGGTCGCTACTCATCATTGCTGGACATTGGTTTGAATACGGCAGGCGTGCTCATCGGCATCGTCCTAGCCATCTCGCTCGCGATAGGTCGCAGACAGCGGGATCAGTCCCCTAACAACCCAGGGCCTGTTGACTCATGAGTCTCCAATCGAAGAACCCACTGCGGGTGGGCGTCGGCGGTCCCGTCGGCTCCGGCAAGACCGCGCTGCTTGATGCGCTCTGCAAGCGTCTACGTGATCGCTATCAGATCGCGGTGGTCACCAACGACATCTATACCCGCGAAGATGCCGAGTTCCTGATCCGCAGTCAGGCACTGCCGGCGGAGCGCATCGTTGGTGTCGAGACTGGCGGCTGCCCGCATACGGCGATTCGCGAAGACGCATCGATGAACCTGACCGCGGTCGCCGATCTGCAAGATCGCTTCTCCGATCTGGATCTGATCTTCATTGAGAGCGGCGGCGATAATCTGGCGGCCACCTTCAGTCCAGAGCTCGCCGATCTGACGCTTTACGTGATCGACGTCTCCGAGGGCGAGAAGATTCCCCGCAAGGGGGGGCCTGGGATCACTCGCTCCGATCTCTTGGTGATCAACAAGATCGACCTCGCGCCCCATGTCGGCGCCTCCCTTGAGGTCATGGAGCGTGATACCGAGCGGATGCGCGGCGAACGCCCCTTCGTGATGACCAACCTGCGTGCCGGCGAGGGTGTCGACGCCATCGTTGAGTTTGTGGTCCGCCAGGGGATGCTCGACTAATCAGTCGGCGCAGGCTGGCTGACGGCTGATGACAGGCCACTGTTAGTGTTCCATCACCGAATCGATGATCCGTTTTACATAGAGCAATTGGGAATAGCCGTGACACTGAACGAAGAGATCAAAGGCATCGTCGACTTTGCGAAAGGGAATGGGCTGATCACGGCCATTGCCCAGGATGCCGAGACTGGTGAGATTCTGATGGTTGCAAATATGAACGAAGAGTCGCTCGCCAAGAGTCTCGAGTTGGGCGAGGCGGTTTACTGGAGTCGCTCGCGGCAAAAGCTTTGGCACAAGGGCGAGGAAAGTGGGAATACCCAGAAGATCCGCGAACTGTACCTGGATTGTGACGGCGACGCTCTACTCTTGAAAGTCGAGCAGATTGGCGGAGCGGCCTGCCATACAGGTAAACGCAGCTGCTTCTTTCGCAAGCTCGACCAGAACGGCATTAGCGATGTCGGCGTTCAGGTCTTTGACCCGCAGCAGGTCTATCAGCAGTGAGAACGTCTCGGAACCAAGGTTAATGAAGAGCCAGTCACTCTTCATCAGGCCGCGGCGACTGTCTTTGAATCGAACCCTTGTCGCTTGACCTGCTTCGATGCAATCAGCACGTACATTGCCGGTACCACAAACAGCGTAAATAGGGTGCCGATGCCAAGACCGGTGGTGATGACCAAGCCGATATCGAATCGACTCACGGCACCGGGGCCGGTTGCCAGCAGCAGCGGAATCATTGCCACCAGCATCGCAACCGTCGTCATCAAGATCGGTCGCAGTCGGATGGTCGAGGCCTTCAGCACGGCGGCGCGCTTGTCCAGCCCCTCATGCTCGCGCACCTGGTTAGCAAACTCGACGATCAGGATGCCATTCTTGGCAATCAGGCCGATCAGGGTGATGAGCCCAACCTGAGTGTAGATATTGATGCTCGCGAAGCCCAAGAACAGGAAGGCGAGGGCGCCGGCGATGGTCAGCGGCACCGACATCAGGATCACGAAAGGATCGCGCCAGCTCTCGAACTGGGCTGCGAGCACCAGATAGATGACCAGGATCGAGAGGAAGAAGGTCGTCTCCAGCGCCGCGCCCTCGCTCTTGAACTGGCGTGACTCGCCCTTGTAATCCCAGCGCACATTGCGCGGGAAGACCTCAGCCGCGGTCTCTTCGAGATAGTCGAGCGCATCGCCGAGTGCGATACCGGGCACCATCATGCCGGAGATGGTGATCGCATTCAGCTGTTGGAACTGGGTCCGCTTGGAGGGTTCAACGGTCTCGTTGATACTCACCAGGGTCGACAGCGGCACCAGCTCGCCGCCGCCGGTGCGGATGGAATAGTCCTCGATCTCGGCGATATCGTTGCGGTCGCTGCGCTCCACCTGCGGGATCACCTTGTAGCTGCGGCCTTCGAGGCTGAACCAGTTGACGTAGTCTTCGTTCAACATCACTGCCAGTGACTGTCCCAGCTGCTCCATGTCGATGCCGAGATCGCCGGCCAGGTCGCGGTCGACATCGATCACCGTGCGCGGTCGCTCGTATTTGACGTCTTTATCCAAGAAGATGAATTTTCCTGAGCCCATGCCGCGGCCGATCAGCTCGGAGCCGAGGCGGTCGAGTTCCTGATAATCGGCATCGGAGAGGATCACGAACTCGACCGGGATGCCCTGACCCGGTGAGGGGAGGCTCGGACGCGGGAAGATCAGGGTCTGGAACCCAGTGATGCTGGCGAGAGCAGCCTGGAGTTGCGGCTGGATCTCCATCTGCGAGCGCTCGCGCTCGGAGGGCTGCTGCAACTTGAAGCCGCCAAAGGTGGTGGTTGGACTGCCGCCAAAACCTGCGAGGATGAAGCTCTCCTTGTACTCCGGAATCTGCTCGAAGATCGCCTGCATCTCCTTGACGTAGCCGATGTCATAGTCGATCGTCGCCGTTTGCGGCGCGTTGGCCATCACGAACAGGATGCTCTGATCTTCGGTGGGCGCCAGCTCCTTCTCCGTCATAATGTACATCGCATAGATGCTCGCGATGACGACGACGGCGACCAGCACCGTCACGCCCGGGAAGCGGAGCCAACCCTGCAAGGCCGTCCCGTAGACGCGCGCGAGCCATTGGAAGAACTGCTCGACGGCGTGCTCGAAGCGCCCTTCGTCCTTACTCGAGTGCAGCACCCGTGCCGAGATCATCGGCGACAGCGTCAGCGCGACGATACCCGAGATCAGCACCGCGCCGGCCAGGGTGAAGGCGAACTCGACGAAGAGCGAGCCGACCAGCCCACCCATGAAGCCGATCGGCGCATAGACGGCGACCAGCGTCGTGGTCATGGCGATGATCGGCAACGCCAGCTCGCGCGCCGCATCGACGGCTGCGGTGATCCCATCCTTGCCCATCTCCAGATGCCGGTGCACGTTCTCGACGACGACGATGGCATCGTCAACCACGATGCCGATCGCCAGCACCATTGCCAGCAGCGTCAGCAGGTTGATCGAGAAGCCCATCAGCAGCATCAGGAAGGCGGCGCCGACGATCGACAGCGGCACGGCCACCGAGGGCACGATCGCGGCACGGATCGAGCCGAGCGAGAGGAAGATCACGAACAGCACGATCAGCACCGCTTCGGCCAGGGTCTTGAAGACCTCAACGATCGACTCTTCGATGAACTCGCTGGCATCGTAGGGGATATGCGCCTCGAGTCCCTCCGGGAACTGCGCGCGCAGCTCTGGGAGGAGGTTCTGCACGCGCTCGGCCACCTGCAGGGGATTCGCGCCCGGGCTCTGCTCGACGCCGATGAAGATCGCCGGGATGCCCTTGTAGAGGGTTGCCGAGTCGTAGTCTTCGGCACCCAGCTCGACCTGGGCGATATCCTCGAGCCGCACCAGGGTGCCGCCGTCCTCGCGCACCACCAGCTTGCGGAAGGCGTCGACGTCGCCGACGTCGGTCGTAATCGAGAGGTCTTCCTGGACGTTCTCAGCCTTGATCTGGCCGATACCCGCCAGATAGTTATTGGCCGCCAGCACCCTGGCCACCTCGACGCCGCTGACGCCGAGCGCGGCCATCCGGTCTGGGTCTAGCCAAACGCGCATCGCATAGGTTTGATTGCCGATCAGCTCGGCCTTGGCGACGCCTTCCTGCGCCTGCAGCTGCGGCTGCACGACGCGGATCAGATAGTCGGTGATCTGCGGCAGCGTCATCTGCTCGCTGTAGAACGCCAGGTACATCAACGCCGTCGAGTCGCCAGTGGTCGAGTCGATCACCGGGTTCTGAGCCGCTGCGGGCAGGACATTGAGCTTGCTCGCGACCTTGGCCTGGATCTCCGAGACCGCGGCATTGGGATCGTAGTTGAGGCGCATATTGGCCTCGATCACCGAGACGCCCTGGGTGCTGGTCGCGGTCAGGTAATCGATGCCTTCGGCCTCGGCGATGGCCTGCTGCAAGGGGGTGGTGATGAAGCCCTTGACCAGCTCGCTGCTCGCGCCCGGGTAGGCGGTGGTGATGGTGACAACGGTGTTCTGCGTCTCGGGGTATTGGCGGATCTCGAGGCCGAGCATCGCCCGCAGTCCAAGCACGAAGATCAGCAGGCTGACGACACTCGACAGCACCGGCCGATGAACGAAGATGTCGGTGAATCTCATTCTTCGATACTCACCGCCGCGCCATTGCGCAGCTTGACTTGACCGGCTGAGACGACCTGATCGCCGGCTTGTAGACCGCTGAGCACTTCGACCTCTTGGCCGCTAGTGGCGCCGGTGTCCACTTGGCGTCGCTGGACCACGAGCTGGCCTTCCTGCTCGCCTTCGCCGGGCTGGATCATGAACACCGAATCGCCATAGGTATTGAAGGTGATGGCCTGACGCGGCAGGGTCAGCACCTGATCCTTGGTCGGCAGTAGCGTTGAGACCTTGGCAAACATGCCCGGCAAGAGGCGAAGATCGGGGTTCTGCAGCAAGGCCCGGACCTGGATATTGCGGGTCTCTCGATTGACGGCCGGGCTGATCGCCCGGATCTCGCCCTTGAACACCTGGTCGGGATAGGCCGTGACGCGGACCTCGACCGGCTGCCCGACTGCGATCTCAGACAGGCTTCGCTCGGGCAGCGCATAGTCGACATAGACCGGGTCGAGCGCCTCGAGTTCGACGATGGCCGAGCCGGCATCGAGGAACTGCCCGAGATCGACGCGCCGGATACCGAGCTGGCCATCAAAGGGCGCGCGGATGGTCTTCTTGCGGATCAGCGCCTCCTTGGCCTGGACCTCGGCTAGGGACTGCGTCACCTGTGCGCTGATCTGATCGAAGTCGCCTTGCGAGACCGCGCGATCGCGCAGCAGCTTCTGGTTGCGATCGAGCTGCAGCTGGGCCAGATTCAGTCCTGCTCGAAGTCCATTCAGATCGGCCTCATCGACCTCGGTGTCGAGCTTCACCAGCTCTTGGCCCGCCGTGACCTGATCGCCGGATTCGAACAGGATCTCCTTGATCTGCCCGGCAACCTCGTTGTTGACCATCACCCCTTGCACGGCCTGGACGTTGCCGACCGCCTCGAGCCGCGGCTGCCAGCTGGTCGTGCTTACCCTGACCGCCGACACGGTCGCTGGCGGCTGCGGTTGTGAGAACATCGCGATGTCCTGCTGGATCTGCCGATACTTCAGCAAGGCGAGTCCGCCGGCGAGCAGCGCGAGGATGAGAAAGACGAGCAGCGAGCGCAGGATCATCAATGAATTCCGTTAGCAGCAAATTTCAAACGTCTGTTTGGTCTCCGGGCGCTAGTATATCGAAACCATGCTGAGTGAAGTGCACTGACGAACAGTTTTGCTCTAGCGATGATCAGCGCGCCTGCAGGCCGTATGAACTGGTTAGCGTCATCAGTTTTCTAGGCTTACCTCCCCTGCTGCAATTGGAACTGGGATGAGGCGTTCTCGCAGACGCCCAAAGCATGCCTGGCTCATGAGGCGAATGCCTTTGGTCGCCTTCGCAGACCGGCCAGCTGAGTCTGTGTGCGGTTGCGGCACTCGCTGGCGCTGACTAGTATCGTACTCAATTTTATCGCCTCGAGGGTCGACTCGAATGCCTCAACGGCCAATCACAGGTGAGCAGCTCGACAGCGCTGAGCCAACCTCCGCTGACGGCCGGCTGGTGAGCGAAGCCGAGTATTGGCAGGACTGGTACAACACCGGTGATCTCAGCTACGAGTGGAACAACGGCCGCTTGGAGGAGAAGCCGGTGTCCGATTTCGAGACCTTTCAGGTGTACCTCTGGTTCCTGGAACTGTTGCGCCACTATCTGCGGCTGCAACCTTCTACGGCCGCACCCGGGGCAGCCGCGTCTACAGCCCGCTGCCGATCGAGGCCAGCGGTGATGAGTGCCTGGTGCGCTCGCGGGTGTTGCCAGGCTTCCAGTTCCGCGTCAATGACCTGATCCGCCGGCCGGACCTCGATGCGATTCGTCGCGACCCGGTCTATAGTGGTTTCGTGCTGCCGGAATGGACGCGTGCCGAGCAGGCGCAAGCTCGAGCCGGGCAGGCGCGAGCGCAGGCTGAGCGCGAGCGCGATGAGGTCAGTCGTGAGCGTGATCAAGCCTGCCGTGAGCTGGATCAAGCCAGCCGTGAGCGCGATGAGGCCTTGGCAGAGGTCCGGCGCGAGGCGGTCGCACGAGCGGCACTCGAAGCGGAGCTGGCGCGTCTGCGCGGCACCTCGGGCGGGTAGTCGCAAACGCCAGGGGAGCCTCTGGAGTCCAGCACCCGGGTATCCTAATCCGGGCACTGTTAGCCTTGGAGCTGGTCGATGATGTCGCCCCGTCCGTTGTTCGTTCTCGCCTCAGGCATCTTTGCGCTGATCCTGACCATGGGCGTGGCGCGCTTCGCTTACACCCCGATGCTGGCCTACATGCAGCCACAGACCGGCATGGGTGATGCGCTCGCCGGCTGGCTGGCAGGCTGGAATTATCTCGGTTACCTGTCGGGTG
>CAZEZH010000044.1:0-12848 GCA_964516305.1 uncultured Halochromatium sp.
TGATCGATCGGCCCAAGGGCTATTTCCCGATGCCGGCGCTCAAATACGTGCGCGGCGCCTTCTTAGACTTTATGCGCGATATTCTCAGCTCGCAGGTCTGCCGTGAGCGCGGGCTCTACCGTCGCGATTACATCGAGCGGTTGCTGGATGCACCGGATCAGCATCACACCCGTATCCAGGGTAGTAAGCTCTGGCATGTCGCCTTGCTCGAGTACTGGCTGCAGCGTCACATCGACGGGCGCTAGGACGCCCCTGCGAGAGATTCAATGCGGTATCTGGTGCGCGGACTGCAGCGTTGCGGTTTCGCATGGCGCAAGCCGACGTGCCTTGATAACCCCAGCCGATATCCCGACCTTCGCTGGACCGATCACCCAGTATTCGACGAGGTAATGTGATGGATGTCATCGAGCGTATCGATCAACAGGTCAAGGGTCACCCGGTCGTCATCTATATGAAGGGGACGCCGCAGATGCCCCAATGCGGATTCTCGATGCGCGCCGCCCAGGCGCTTGGTGATGCCGGCGTCTCGTTTGCCTATGTAAACGTACTCCAGGATCCTGAGATCTTCGAGAACTTGCCACGCTATGCGGACTGGCCTACGTTCCCGCAGATCTATGTCGATGGGGAGCTCGTCGGCGGTTGTGATATCACACTCGAACTCGCAGCGAGTGGCGAGTTGAAGACCATGATGGAATCCGCGGCTGCGAAACATGAGCAGGAGGCGAGTTAGCTAGTCGGCCAGGCAATCAGCTATGCTGGACCTGGCGCTAGAGTCAGCCTGATACCATCGAGCCCCCGCACTGGGGGCTTTTGCTTCATGCGAGGTTCGCACTGCGCCAGCGATTGACGATCGTGCAGAACAGCTTTGCGGTCTGCTCGGCATCATAGATCGCTGAATGGGCAGCATTGTTGTCCCAGTCGAGCCCGGCTGCTTGTGCCGCCTTCGCTAACACCGTCTGTCCATAAGCCAGACCTGCGAGCGAGACCGTGTCGAAGACGCTGAAGGCATGGAATGGGTTGCGTTTGTAGTCGTTTCGGTCCACGGCCGCCTTGACGAAACTGAGATCGAAGTGGGCATTGTGACCGACCAAGATGGCGCGATTGCAGCCATGCGATGCAACGGCCTTGCGGATCGGGTCTAAGACCTTTGGCAGCGCCTGGTGCTCAGCGAGCGCATCCCGAAACGGATGATCTGGATCGATCTTGTTGAATGCGAGGGCGCTCTGATCAAGCTCTGAGCCGAGGAAGGGCAGCACATGGCAGGCGTAGGTTGCACCCGGCACCAGCCAGCCATCAGCGTCCATCCGAATCATCACAGCAGCGATCTCGAGCAAAGCGTGGCGCTGCGGATCAAAACCGGCGGTTTCGACGTCGACAACCACGGGCAAAAAGCCGCGGAAGCGAGAAGCGATCCCTTTCGGCACTGAGGTTTGGTCTAGGCTTTCCATGCCGGCAGCATAAGAGTGTTGTCGACAAAAGCCAAACGACGATAGGGTTGTTGCAGAGGAGGTTGCAGAGGAGATGGCGTGAGACAAGCAGTTTCGGTGAGTGGGGTATCCAGATCCTTGAGGCTAGGGCGGTGGATGATAGAAGGATCAATGCGCTTGCTCGGCCTAGCGCTGCTGAGCGCCATTATCTCGGCAGACGCGGTCGCTGAGCCCTGCTGTGAGCGTGGCCTCCTGTTCCGTCTAGATCTGCAGGCGAGTGGCAAGCCGCCGAGCTGGTTGTTTGGGACCATCCACAGCGCTGATCCGCGGGTGACGCAGCTGCCGTCACCGGTGCTCGACGCCTTCGACTCGGCCGCAGTGGTCATGCTTGAGGTGGTCCCAGACGCGGCGATGCTGGAGGCATCGCGCGCAGCGATGTCGCTTGACCCCGATGAGCAACTCGATGAAAGGTTGCCCCCGGCTTTGTACCGAGACATTCTTGGGGCGCTCGCCGAGCGCGGAATGCCACCTGCGGCGGTCGAGCGGCTGCAACCCTGGGCCGTTTTGCTGGTCCTCAGCATGCCGCCGGCGAGCGCTGAGCCAGTGCTCGACCTGGCCCTTTATCAGCGTGCCGTTGAGGCTGGCAAGCCGGTCCAGGGGCTAGAGACCATCGCCGAGCAGCTATCTGTGTTTCAGGCCCTCAGCCTGGAGGATCAAATCGCGCTGCTTGATGCCACCCTTCGCGAGCGAGAACAGCTGCCGGAGGTCTTCGCGGCATTGCTGAATGCTTATCTGGCGCGCGACCTTGCGGGGCTGAAGCAACTTGGACAGACCCTGGCCGCCAACGACGTCGAGCTAGAGACGCGCCTGCATCGGGCGCTGATCGCCGATCGCAATCAGCGCATGTTCGACCGGCTGATTCCAGCCCTCCAGCAGGGAGGGCGATTCATTGCCGTTGGCGCACTGCATCTGCCTGGTCCCGGTGGGTTGTTGGGGCGCTTGCAGGCTGCGGGCGTCGCGGTCGCTCGAATCTACTAACCTCCAGCTGAACCGGGACGCTGTGCTACCATCTACCTGGGTCATCGCGGCGCATAACGAGATGCGGGAGTCCGGTCTATGTACAAAGCGCAGCTGCGCGTCCTTTTAATGCTGCTCTTGACAGCCTCGGTGATTGGCGGATGCGGCTCCATCCCCAAAGAGCAGCGTGATCCGCGCGACCCCTGGCAGCCCTATAACCGGGCGATGTTTAAGTTCAACACCGACTTTGACAACGCCTTCTTTAAGCCGGCTGCACAAGGCTATGAGGCGATCACACCGGAGCCGGTGAGTCACGGCATCACGAATTTCTTCAACAATATTGAGGACGTGACCTCCGCGGTGAACAACGTGCTCCAGTTCAAGCTGTCGCGTGCCGGCACCGATGTCGGCCGCGTGTTGGTCAATACAACAGTGGGACTGGTCGGCTTCATCGATGTCGCCACCAATATGGGAATCCCGAGCTACAAGGAAGACTTCGGCCAGACGCTTGGCTACTGGGGCTTCGGCGACGGTCCGTACTTTGTGATGCCGATCTTGGGACCAAGTTCGGTGCGCGACACCATTGGCTTCGCCGGCGATATCGTGATTGATCCCTTCTTTAGCCTGCAGGAAGACGAGATCTACTGGGGCTTCGTCGTGTTACGCGCGATCGATACGCGGGCTGGTCTGCTTGCCGCTGGCGACCTGATGGACGAAGCTGCGCTTGATCGCTACGTCTTCGTTCGTGATGCCTATCTGCAGCGGCGCCGTAATCTGGTGCACGATGGCAATCCGCCAGCGGATCAGGACTTCGATCTGTTCTGGGACGAGGAGGCCATCGATCAATAGTTTGGCTTAGTACCGAACTGTGCCAACCAAGGGGCAGAAGGTCCTGCGCTGCTAACGAGCGTGAAAGCACTGAATATGCTGCCTTTAAAGACAGTTACCAGATGGTGCGAACGCATTACCATCCTATGCAGAGCTCAGCTGCTGGTCGAGGTTCAGCGGGAGAGTAACGTCACCCCCTATCATCGTCAGTGAGCTGATGGACTTTTCGGCTGATGCCGGGCGTCCTCGTCGTTCGCGCGCGACTTCCAGTGGAGATTTGAAGATTGTCCGCCCGCTGAGCCTGACTAGTTCTTGGCTAACAATGCCCTGGCCAAGCTCAGCGAGCTCCTGGTCGACTCAGTTCGAGCTACTGCTCGAAGTTGACGACTTCTTCCCTCCCTTGCCTCGACAATAACCATTAACCTGAATGCCATCCTTGCGCTTATAACTATCCACCCAAATACAGGCGTTCTGGCGCTCACAGCTGGACTTTTCCATGCCTTTGCATTCGACGGCGAAGGCCGATTGGGACAACAGCGTCAGTGCCACTGTCATCGCGAGCATCGCCAACAAACTCTCTGATCGAGCAGGCTTTTTCATCATGTTGAAATCCTCTCTATCCGATGATTCCACCGCTTGGCGGACGTCGTCATACAGGTTCCACAGTGGCCATTGATAACCACAGGCCTCAGCATAACTAGCACCGCCCCATAGGCGCAACTCGTAATTGGCCAATAAAGCGACGAGTCTAAGCGCTCGAGAGGCGTTGGTTGATCGGCGGTGTCTATCGCCTCCGCCATTTGCTGTTGATGATTGATCAGCCGACTTGCTGCTGCGCGAGCTTGAGGTAGGCTTGGTGCAGTTGCTCAACCTGACGCCCTAGGCTGCGAGAATCGCCACTGTTGTCGATGATGTCATCAGCGGCAGCGAGGCGCTCGGCGCGGCTGACCTGGCTTGCGATGATGCGCTCTATCTGCATGGGCTCGAGACCACTGCGCGTCTCAACACGCGCGATCTGCTGGGTTTCTGGCAGGTCGACGACCAGGACCCTGTCGACCATCGACTGCTGACCGGTCTCCAGCAGCAGCGGGATCATCAGCAGCGCGTAGGGGCTGCTGCTAGCCTCGGTCTCGGCAAGCATTCGACTGCGGATCAATGGATGCAGGATGGCTTCTAGGCGATGGCGGGCAGTGGGGTCGTTGAAGACATGTTGTCGCATCCGAGTGCGGTCTAGCGCCCCTGTTGGATCGATCATCTCGGCACCAAACGCGGCGCTGATGGCCGGTAGCGCCTCGCCGTCAGGTCCGGTCAGGCGATGCGAAATGGCATCAGCATCACTGACCTTGACCCCAAGGGCTGCGAATTGCGCGGCCACGGTGCTCTTGCCGCTGCCGATCCCACCGGTCAATGCGATGCGATAGGTCATCGTCCGACTCATCCTAACCCGGCCCAGCGAAGATAGGCGCGCGTGAGTGACTCACCCCAGAGCAGGCTGATCCAGCCGGCAACCGCCAGGAAGGGGCCGTAGGGGATGGGTTCGCCAGCCTGTTGGCGACCGCTGGCAATGAGTGCGACCCCGACGATCGCGCCTGGGAGTGCTGACAAGAGGATCACCTGCGGTACCGCTTGCCATCCGAGCCAGGCGCCAAAGAGTGCCAGCAGCTTGAAGTCGCCGCGCCCCATGCCTTCCTTGCCGGTGGTGAGTCTAAATGCTTGGAATACCAGCCAAAGGAGCAGATAGCCTGCGGCAGCGCCGAGTATCGCCGATGCTGGATCAGTGAAGATGCCGCTGAGGCTCAGCAAAAGGCCCAGCCAGAGCAATGGCAAAGTCAAGCTGTCGGGTAACAGTTGCGTATCGAGGTCGATGATCGACAACGCGATGAGGCCCCAGGTGAGAACCAAGGCTGCCAGCGCTGCGGCGGTCGGGCCAAGCTGCCAGACCACGACGACCGAGAGTATGGCCGTGAGCGCCTCGAGCAGTGGATAACGGATCGAGATCTTCGCCTTGCAGGCGCGGCAGCGGCCGCGCAAGGCCAGCCAACTCAAGATCGGGATGTTATCTAGCGGACGGATCGCTGTGCCGCAAGACGGGCAGTGCGAGCCAGGTCGGGCCAGGCCGAGGTGTTGCGCTGCGGCCTCTGAGGCCGGCGGACGCTGCGTTGGTATTGCGGCTGCGGGCGCGGCTGCATCGTCTTGCAGCCCGACTGTTGTCTCAGAGGCCAAGAGTTCGGCACATTCCTCCCGCCACTCCTGCTCCATGATGCGAGGGAGGCGCAGGATGAGCACGTTGAGGAAACTGCCCACGACTAGGCCGAAGAGTCCGGCAGCTAGGTAGAGCAGTGTCGGGGCTTGCTCAAAGAGGTCGATGATGTCGCTCACAAGAACAGACTCCTGGCTTGGCTCGCCGCTCGTTTAGCACCCACCCACTTCAGGCGTCTTGCTCAGACGACGGCCGCGAGCTTGAAGATTGGGAGGTACATCGCAACCACGAGGCTGCCGACCAGGCCGCCGATCACGACCATGATCAGCGGTTCGAGGAGGCTGCTGAGCGCATCGACGGCATTGTCGACCTGCTCTTCGTAGAAATCGGCGGCCTTGCCGAGCATCGAGTCCAGGGCGCCGGACTCTTCGCCGATGGCGGTCATCTGGATGACCATATGAGGAAACAGGCTAGCCTGGCGCATCGCAAGTTGTAGGCTTTGGCCGGTGGCGACCTCTTCGCGCATCTTGTTGACCGCATCGGCATAGACCACGCTGCCGGTTGCACCTGAGACCGAATCGAGCGCATCGACCAGGGGGACGCCGGCCGCGAACATGGTCGAGAGGGTGCGTGCAAAGCGTGCGACCGCTGCCTTGTGCAGGATTGGGCCGAGGACAGGCAGGTGCAGCGCGGTTCGATCGACGGCGTCGCGGAATCGCTTTGAGCGCTTGAACGCGGCAACGATGGCATAAACGAGGATCGTGAGACCGATGGCCATCAGCCACCAGAATTCGCGCATAAAGTCTGAGATGGCGATCACCAGCAGGGTGAAGGCGGGTAGGTCGGCGCCGAAGCTCGAGAACAGCTCTTTGAACTGCGGGATGACGAACAGCATGATGACGACCGTGACGATGATCGCGACCAGGATCACCGCCGCTGGGTAGAACATCGCCTTCTTGATCTTGCCTTTGATCGACTCGGTCTTCTCTTTGTAGGTCGCGATCTTATCCAGCAGCACATCCAGTACACCGGCTTGCTCGCCGGCCGCGACCAGATTGCAGACCAAATCATCAAAGTAGACTGGGAATTTGCGCAGCGCGCCCGCCATGCTGGTGCCGCTCTCGATATCGCCTTTGATCGTCAGCAGCAGTTCTTGCATCGACGGGTTGTCATGCCCGCGACCGACGATATCAAACGACTGTACCAACGGCACGCCGGCGGCCATCATGGTTGCGAGTTGGCGGCTAAAGACGCTGATATCGGCGGCGGTGATCTGCTGCTTGCCAGTGCCAAAGAGCGGTTGCGGCTTCTTGCGGACCTTGAGCGGATTTACACCCTGACGGCGCAGGTCGGCACGGGCAAGGGCGACACTAGCGGCGCGCAGGTCTCCTTTGACCTTCTGCCCCCGGCGATCAACGCCCTCCCAAAGAAACTCGGGTGGCCGCTGTTGCTTCTTTTTCTTTTTTGCCTTCGTCGTCGCCATCTTGATTACTCCTTGGTGACCCGATTGAGTTCACTGAGACTCGTGACGCCTTCCTTAACCCGCCTTAGCCCTGATTGCCGTAAGGTCAAGAACCCCTCTTTTTCGGCCTGGGCGCCGAGATCGAGCGCATTGCCGCCTTCCATGATCAGTCGCCCCATTGTCTCGGAGACCTCAATCACTTGGAAGATGCCGACACGACCCTTGTAGCCCTCGGTGCAATGCTCGCAGCCCACGGGCTTGAACAGATGAAGCCCTTCGGCGATCTCCTGCTCAGTGAAGCCCTCTTCCAGCAAGGCGGGTTCAGGCAGCGATGCTTCGGCTCGGCAACGCTCACAGAGTCGTCTCGCAAGCCGCTGTGCCATGATGACCAGGACCGACGAGGCGATATTGAACGGCGCAACGCCCATGTTGGCGAGGCGCGTCAGCGATTGTGGTGCATCATTGGTGTGCAGGGTCGAGAGCACCAGATGGCCGGTCTGAGCCGCCTTGACCGCGATCTCGGCGGTTTCCAGGTCTCGGATCTCACCCACCATCACAATGTCCGGATCTTGGCGCAAGAAGGCGCGCAATGCCGAGGCAAAGGTCAGGCCCGTCTTCGGGTTCATATTGACCTGGTTGATCCCTGGCACCTGGATCTCAACCGGGTCTTCGACTGTGGAGATGTTGACCCCGGTCTGATTCAAGATATTCAGCGCCGAGTAGAGCGTCACGGTCTTGCCGGAGCCGGTTGGGCCGGTGACCAGGATCATGCCATAGGGCTTTTCTATCGCACCCAGGAAGACCTCACGCTGGCGTTCGTCCATGCCGAGCTTTTCGATCCCCACCTGTGCCGCGCCCGAATCCAGGATACGCAGCACGATCTTCTCGCCGTAGAGGGTCGGCAGCGTGTTGACGCGGAAATCGATGTCGCGTGATTGTCCGAGTTTGAGCTTGATCCGACCATCTTGCGGAACCCGTTTTTCAGCGATGTTCATCCGTGACATCACCTTGAGTCGCGCGGTCAGTCGTCCTGAAATCGTGAGCGGTGGTGTTGCAACCTCGCGCAGCACGCCATCCTGGCGAAAGCGAATCCGAAAATAGCGCTCGTAGGGCTCGAAATGGATATCTGACGCTGAGGCATTGATGGCATCGATCAGGATCTTATTCACATAACGCACGACCGGCGCATCATCAACATTTGCATCGACTGTCGCTTCGGTGTCTGCCTCGTCGCCCTTTAATGCCTCGTCCAGGTTGGCATTCGCCAGGTCCGACATGGTCGTGTCCTGGGCCTCGAGCACCTGATGGATGGCTCGAGTGAGTTTGTCTTCCTCGGCGAGAACGGCGCTTGCCGCCAGTCCCGTGTTGAACCGGATCTCATCCAACGCGCGGTCATTGGTGGGGTCGGAGACGGCGACGAACAGGCGGTTACCGCGCCGGAACAGCGGTAATGCGTGGTGCTTTTGGATCAGGCGCGCGTCGACCAGGTCCATCGGCACATGGAGGAGGTCGACAGCGAGGAGATCGACCAGCGGCACGCCGAATTCCTGACAGGCGGCCGCTGCGATGCTATGACTGTCGAGCAGCTTTTGCTCGACCAGGTATTGGACGAAGGGTTGGCCGCGGCCGTTTGCTTCAGTCTGTGCAGTCTGCGCTCGCTGCTCCGACAAGAGTCCATCCTGGACTAAGCGTCGCGCTAACCCGGCTGGGTTGATCGTGGAAGCTTCTGTCGCCACAGCCTGCAGGATCGTTCTTTCTTAATCAGGTCGCGGTCAGCGGCTAATGTTGAAGGCGAGTCTCACGTTGTTGGCAACCAGGCCGTTATCCTTCTGATCGCTCTCGTTCAGATAAAACTCGAGGATCGTCTCGCGGTTCATCAACATCTCCTCGGTCACCTCCTCGGCGATCTCATTGGCATGGCAGAAGACGCTCTCGTAAGGTGACTCAGGCTCGCGCGGATCAGTGATCCAGAGATCGGGAGAGATATCCTTGATGAAGCGCAGGAAGCCGTAGCCCTTATCTGGGAACCATTTGGTGCAGACGCCGCGTACGCATGATCCGGACGTGCCCCACTCATTGCGCGCCTCGTAGGAGACCGGCAGCAGATCAGGGATCAGGAATCCGGGCCAGAAGGCATCGACCTCTTGCTGCAGGGCGCGTGAGACATTCTTGAATCCGATCAGCTCGACGCGGCAGCCTCGATTCTGTAAGGCCTCAACGACCTGCAGGAAGTCGCCATCGCCGGTGACCAGGATCACCTGATCGAGCTTCTCGGCCTGGAGCATGGCATCGACGGCCATGTCGAGGTCTGCATTGGCCTTCATCGAGACGTTGCCGGCCTCATCCGTGTAGCGGCGGACGTATTTGACGGTGATCTTCCAACCGAAGTCGCGCACCATCTGCTGGTAGCCGCGGCTCTTCTTGGCGTACTCGGGGTCTTCGCGTGCGCGTTCGGAATCGTAAGAAATATAAGTATTGAGACGCTGTAGGATGCCATTCTCACGCGCTGCGAAACGTCGCAGCACGTCATAACGCATCTGATAGCCACCGTTATAACGGACATTCTCGGCGTCGACATAGACGCCAACTCGCTGGCATAAAGGCAAAGAGTGTGACCTCGCAGGGGCTGTGCGCCCACCTGGAGTCCGTTCGGGATGGGGTAGCGAAACTAGGATTTGAGTGGTGGTTGATACTTTGAATCCAGGGGCGGCGCATTGTGCCGCCCCTGTTCTTTGGCGCTGCTGTTATTGATTCGCTCGATTGTCGATCAGTTCCTCAACGACAGCCGGGTCGGCGAGGGTTGAGGTATCGCCAAGGGTGCTGATCTCGTTGGCGGCGATCTTGCGCAGGATACGCCGCATGATCTTACCTGAGCGGGTCTTGGGTAGCCCGGGTGACCACTGAATGATATCGACCGTTGCGATTGGGCCGATCTCGGTGCGCACCAGCTTGACCAGGTCTTTCTTCAGTTCGTCGGTTGCCTCGACGCCGGCCATGGTGGTGACATAGGCGTAGATGCCCTGGCCCTTGATGTCGTGCGGATAGCCGACCACCGCGGCCTCGGCGACAGCGTCATGCAGCACCAAGGCCGATTCGATCTCGGCGGTGCCGAGGCGGTGACCAGAGACATTGAGCACGTCGTCGATGCGGCCGGTGATCCAATAGTAGCCGTCGGCATCGCGCTTGGCGCCATCGCCGGAGAAATAGTAGCCCGGATACTGCTTGAAGTAGGTGTCGATGAAGCGCTGGTGATCGCCATAGACGGTGCGCATCTGCCCAGGCCAAGGCCGGGTGATGACCAGTGCCCCCTCAGCCTCGCCTTCGAGGATGGTGCCGGTGCTGGCGTCGACTAGCGCCGGGACCACACCAAAGAAGGGTTTGGTCGCGGAGCCGGGCTTGGTCGGCGTGGCGCCCGGCAGTGGCGTGATCAGATGGCCGCCGGTCTCGGTCTGCCACCAGGTATCGACGATCGGGCAGCGCTCGTCGCCGACCACCCGGTGATACCACTCCCAGGCCTCAGGGTTGATCGGTTCGCCGACCGTGCCCAGGATGCGCAGGCTCTTGCGCGAGGTCTTTTTGACCGGCTCCTCGCCGGCACGCATCAAGGCGCGGATCGCGGTTGGTGCGGTATAGAAGGTCGCGACATTGTGCTTGTCGACCACCTGCCAGAATCGCGACATATCCGGATAGTTCGGGATGCCCTCGAACATCAGTGAGATGGCGCCATTCGCCAGCGGACCATAGACGATATAGGTGTGGCCGGTGACCCAGCCGACATCGGCGGTGCACCAGTAGACCTCACCCTCGCGATAGTCGAAGGTGTACTTGTGGGTCATCGCCGCATAGACCAGATAGCCGCCGGTGGTGTGCAAGACGCCTTTTGGCTTACCGGTCGAGCCTGAGGTGTAGAGAATGAACAGTGGGTCCTCGGCGTCCATCGGCTCTGGCTCGCACTCGGCAGAGGCATCGGCCATGGTGTCGTGGTACCAGAGATCGCGACCTTCGGCCCAGGCGACCTCGCCACCGGTGCGGCGCACGACGATGCAGGTATCGACGCTCGGGCATTCCTCGAGTGCCTTGTCGGCATTCTTCTTCAGCGGTACGTGACGACCACCGCGCACGCTTTCGTCCGAGGTGATCAGCAGTCGGCACTCGGAGTCTTGGATGCGGTCGCGCAGCGAATCCGGCGAGAAGCCGCCAAAGACGATCGAATGTACCGCGCCGATGCGGGTACAGGCGAGCATGGCAACAGCCGCTTCCGGGATCATTGGCAGATAGATGCAGACCCGATCGCCCTTGCTGACGCCGCGCGCCTTCATCACGTTGGCGAGCTTGCAGACTTCGGCGTGCAATTCGCGATAGGTGATCTTGCGATCTTCCTCGGGGTTGTCGCCCTCCCAGATGATTGCAACCTGATCGCCGCGTGTGGCCAGATGTCGGTCCAAGCAATTCTGTGCAACATTCAGCTTGCCGCCCTCGAACCAGCGGATATGCACCTCGTCAGGGCCATAGCTGTAGTCCATGACCTTGTTCCACTTCTCGAGCCAAGTCACATGCTGTTCCGCATGCTCGGCCCAAAAGCCTTCCGGATCATCGACCGAGCGCCGATACATGCTGCGGTAGGTTTCTTCGTCGATCAGCGCCTCAGCGGCGATCTCGGCGGGAACGGGATAGATCTTAGAATCCGACATGGTTTTATGTCCTCCTCGGGGCGTCTCTGACGCTGACAAACGCGGTGTCCGTTCCGCTCGTTGGGCTTGGAATGCGGAGTGATGCTTAGCCGGTGAAGTCTAAACCCTCAATCGCAGCACTGCCAGATCAGCGGTCAGTGCGTTCTGCTAAGGCAACCGTGTAATGGGCGCCCTGCTTGAGCTTGTCGTAGTTGCCGAAGACCTCTTGCAGGTTGCGCTTGATGAAGGCGCGCAGGCCACTGATGGTGACCAGGTAGAGTTGCCCGCCGGGGCGGAGACGGGCGTGGGCATCGTGCAGCAGGATCGAGAGCAGCTCCTTGCCGACCTTGGCGGGTATGTTGCTCGCGATGAGGTCGAAGCGGGCCTTGGACGGTACCTGCTCGAAACCGTTGCTCAACAGACTGCTGGCGTTCTTCAGATTGTTCAACGCAGCGTTGCGTTGGGCAAAGTCGACGGCGACGAAGTCCTTATCGACCATCAGGGTCTGTCCTTGGGATGCTAATGCCGCGAGGGTCAACCCGATCGGACCATAGCCACAGCCGAGATCGAGGCAGTCGGCAGTCGGCTCTACCTTAAGATGCTGGAGCAGCAGGCGGGTGCCCTCGTCGATCTCGCGCGGCGAGAACAGACCCCAGGTCGATTCGAACATCAGCCGTTGCCCGCGTAGGTCGGCCTCGAACTGGATCGGCGCGCGGAGGGCCGCGAGTTGGTCAGGGGCAAGCATCTGGCGGACTGTCCAATCAGTGAAAAGCGCCTAGTCTACAGGGCTATGTCGCGTGCGCGTTGGCTAGACTAGGTGGTTGGCTTGTTCAATTCGGAGGGGTTCGATGTCTGATCTCGCTGGCCAGCTCGAGATCCGTCTTGATCGCCGCACTGGAGCCGTTGCTGTTGGCTCGACCCGTCCGGTCACTGCGTCGCGTGTCTTCGCCGGTAAGTCGCCTGCTGAGGTGGTGCGTCAGCTGCCAACGCTGTTTAGTCTTTGCGGCACAGCGCAGGCGGCAGCCTGTATCAGGGCCTTCGAGCAGGCACTTGGGCAACAGCCGAGCGCCGCGGTCTTGGCGCGCCGCCAGGCATTGGTGCACGCGGAGACGATCAAGGAGCACCTGTGGCGGTTATTGCTGGACTGGCCAAAGATGCTTGAGTGCAAGGCTGAATCAATGGCAACTATCAACGCCAACGCCAACGCCAACGCCAACGCCAACGCCAACGCCAACGCCAACGCC
>CAZEZH010000044.1:12948-22685 GCA_964516305.1 uncultured Halochromatium sp.
CAACGCCAACGCCAACGCCAACGCCAACGCCAACGCCAACGCCAACGCCAACGCCAACGCCGGCGCTGGAGCCAACGCTCGAGCATCGACTTTGGCCTTGCCGACTGCGGCCTCTGCGATGCCAAGGGTCATGCAGGCCTTCATGGCGCTCCGTCAGGCCCAGCAGGCGGCAGGCGATCCATTTTCATTGGATGAGCAACAGGCTGAGCGTGGTGCTGCCGCAGAGATCGATTCCAGCAGGCTCCTGGACTTGGTTACCGATCAGGCGCTAGGGACGGCGCCTATCGCTTGGCTCGATGCGGTGGATCGTCAAGCCAGCTTGCGCCGCTGGGCGGAGCAGACGGAGACGCCGGCGGCTGGCCTGGTGCGCATCTTAGTGGCACAGGGGCTGGCTAGCTGTGGTGCGAGCTCAGTCCCAAGGCTGCCGGGCTCAGCTTGTCAACAGCTCACCTGGTCACTGGCGAGTGCTGAGGCCGATGCCTTTATCGCCGCGCCGCAGTGGCAGCAGGAATGCGCTGAAACTGGCCCCTTGGCACGCGTTGCTGCACACCCGCTGATCGCGGACCTCCTCGCGAGGCATGGCAGCGGCTTACTCACGCGGCTAGCAGCGCTTTTGGTCGATTTGGCGCAGAGCGCCCGTGGGCTCGAGACTCTGCTCAGGACGAGGATGGAAGATACCAGCAACGCGACTCAGTCATGGGCCGCAGACTCAGCAAATCTTGAGCAACAGGCCGAAGCCTTTTCAGGCGCTGATCCGGAAAACTCGCGGTTGCAAGACCGCGGTCGAACGGCAATGTCGGCAACCTTTACCGCTTCCGGTGAGCCGAATTCCGGTGAGCCTAAGTCAGTGCTAGCAAACAAGGTGATAGCGGGCGATGCCGGAATCGATGTTGGCGCGGATGTCGGTATGAACGCTGGCACTCGTCCAGGCTTAGACCCCAGACTTGGCACTGGCACAGGTGCTGGCAACTGCAATGCCACCGGCGTTGGCTCCGCCGAAGCCGCCCGTGGTTTGCTCGTGCACCGGGTCACCATCATCAATGGACGCGTGGAGCAATATCAGATCCTGGCACCGACGGAGTGGAATTTTCACCCGCAAGGCGTTGTCGCTCAGGGACTCACCGCGATCGCGGGCAGCGGTGCCGAGGGTGCGGAGCTGGAGCGTTTGGCGCGACTCTATATCACCGCGGTCGATCCCTGTGTCGACTACAAACTTTATGTATCCTGATCACCACTCACCACTCACCACTCACCACTCACCACTCACCACTCACCACTATTCACTCGTCGCCCAGCCTAAGTCGGAGCACCGCTTATGTGTCTTGCCATACCCGCCCAGATCCTCGAGATCGATCAGGCTGCCGATACCGGCACCGTGTCGCTCGGCGGCGTCCGTCGGCCGGTCTCCCTAGCGCTGATCGAGGATGCCGAGATCGGTGACTTCGTGCTCGTCCACGTTGGCTACGCACTGAATAAGATCAGCGCCGACGAGGCCGAGCGCACCCTGGCCATGATGCGTGAGATCGGCGAGCTCGCCGAACAGGCGGACGAACTCGCTGCAGCACACTCGGAGATCAATCGATGAAATATATCGACGAGTTTCGCGACGGCGAATTGGCCCGGGGTTTGGCACGGACCATTGCCGCCGAGGCCGAGCCGGCTCGGACCTATCGGCTGATGGAGTTCTGTGGCGGGCATACGCATGCCATCTACCGCTATGGCGTGCAGGATCTGATGCCGGAGAATCTGCGCTTCGTGCACGGGCCCGGCTGTCCGGTCTGCGTGCTGCCGATCGCACGTATCGATCAAGCGATTGCGATGGCCGTTGAACATGGTGTCACACTCTGTACCTACGGTGACCTGATGCGGGTTCCGGCCAGCGAGCGCAACAGCCTGCTCAAGGCCAAAGCGGCGGGGGCTGATATTCGGATGATCTATTCGACGCAGGATGCGTTGGCGATCGCGCGCAAGGCCCCGGAACGTCAGGTGGTGCTGTTCGCGATCGGCTTTGAGACCACCACGCCACCGACCGCCGTTGCGATCAAGGTCGCGCGTGCCGAAGGGCTCAAGAACTTTTCGGTGTTCTGTAACCATGTCCTCACGCCGCCTGCGCTCGGCACCATTTTGGCGTCTGCCAACCATGAGTCCGGCGACGATGCTGGCGTGAAGCTCGACGGCATCCTCGGACCCTCACACGTCAGCACGGTGATCGGCAGCCGGCCCTATGAGTTCGTGCCAGCGGAGTTTGGCAAGCCGGTGGTGATCGCCGGCTTCGAGCCACTGGATGTGATGCAAAGCGCGCTGATGCTGATCCGTCAAATCAATAGCGGCCAGGCTCGGGTCGAGAATCAATACACCCGCGCCGTGATCCGAGACGGTAACCCGAAGGCCCAAGCCCTGATGGCCGAGGTTTTGAGCCCGCGCGAGACCTTCGAGTGGCGCGGGCTCGGATTCCTGCCGGCAAGTGCACTGCGCATCGCCGATGCCTATGCCGATCTCGATGCCGAGCAGCGCTTCCCGGTGGCGCCAACCACTGGCCGCGAGATCAAAGGCTGCGAATGTCCAAGCGTCTTACGCGGCGTGATGGAGCCGACCGATTGCAAGCTCTTCGGCACCGTCTGTACGCCGGAGAATCCAATGGGGGCCTGTATGGTGTCGTCAGAAGGCGCCTGTGCGGCCTATTGGAGTTATGGGCGTTTTCGGCAACCTGCGCGGCCATCGGGGCAGATAGACGGGCAGCGAGTAGCTGGGCAGTCAGCAGCGCAGTCTGTGGCGCAACAGCCAGCGGCCACAACCGCGGACGTCGCCTGATGACCGCCAGCAACGCCAAGCAGCCAGCCAAGCCCCGCCGCTTCGCCGGTCGGCTCGACATCAAGCATGGGGCGGTTGATATGAGCCACGGCAGCGGTGGCCGCGCCATGGCTCAGCTGATCGACGAGCTGTTTCGCGTGCATCTGGACAACGCACTGCTGGCGCAAGGCAATGACCAAGCCGTGTTTGAGCCACCGCCCGGACGGCTGGTGACCAGCACCGATGGCCATGTGATCTCGCCGCTGTTCTTCCCCGGCGGCGATATCGGTGCGCTGGCCGTCCACGGCACCGTCAACGACGTGGTCATGGCCGGCGCCCGTCCGCTTTATCTGACCGCGAGCTTCATCCTCGAAGAGGGGCTGCCGCTGGCGGATCTGGAGCGCATCGTTGCCAGCATGGGGGCGGCGGCGCGCGCGGCCGGCGTGCAGGTCGTCGCGGGCGATACCAAGGTGGTTGAGCGTGGCAAGGGCGATGGCTGCTTCATCTCCACGACCGGTATCGGCGTGGTCCCGGATGGTATCCAGATCTCTGGTGATCTGGCCCAGCCGGGCGATGCCATCCTGGTCAGCGGCAGCATGGGCGACCACGGCGTTGCGATCCTCTCAAAACGCGAGAATCTTGGCTTCGAGACCGAGATTGTTTCCGATAGCCAGTCCCTGAATGATCTGGTGGCAGCGATGATCGAGGCTGTGCCAAGCATCCATTGTCTGCGCGATCCAACCCGCGGCGGCCTAGCGACAACGCTCAATGAGCTGGCGTTGCAGTCGCAGGTTGGCATGCAGATCCAGGAGCCGGCGATTCCTGTCCGACCGGAGGTCAGTGCGGCCTGCGAACTGCTCGGGCTCGATCCGCTCTATGTCGCCAATGAGGGCAAGCTGATCGCGATCTGCCCCGGTGATCAGGCGGAGGCCCTACTCGCCGCGATGCAAGCGCATCCAAAGGGCCGAGATGCCGCAATCATCGGGCAGGTGGTCGAGGATGCGCATCATTTTGTGCAGATGGAGACGGCCTTTGGCGGTAGCCGCATCGTCGACTGGCTGGCCGGTGAGCAGCTGCCGCGCATCTGCTGAACCCGATCTCCCGAGCGGGCGTTCGGCGTCAGTCCTTGAGGCCGAAGACAAGGCGTAGCTGATCGAGCGCGCCGGTGCTGTGCTCAAGCTCGACGATACCCTGATCGGCCTGGGGCTGACGGAGCCGCAGGACCTCGAAGGCTGGCACTTCGCTCGGCGGTGGGCACTCGAGGCCTTTCTGCTGTGAGGTCGCCCAGCGCGCGATCAGCGCAATGCTTGCGTAATCGGGCGTTGTTGCCCGGTAGGCCCAATTGCTGCTGTTCTCGGCTACGCTGATCATGTCGGCGCCCAGGCCCCAATAATTGATGACCAGCACGCCGGTAATGCTGCGTAGCTTTGCCACTATCTCGCTAATCTGCAGCGACTCGGCGTATTCTGGTCGCTTGTCGATAAACCGGATGATCGGTACCGCCCCGATATTGGCGATTAGCCCGGCGAGCAGCGCTCGCTCCGGATCTAAGAGGCCGAGTTTGCGTGACAGCAAATGGCTGTAAACCGAGCAATGCGCGCTTTCTGTCCAGACCGCGAACATGGCATCGCGGCTCGCCTGGCGCCGCGCGCTGAAGACTTGGCGTAGCGCTAGGTTTGTTGCCAGCTTACGGGTATTGTCGAACCCAATGCGGATGACCGCATCGCGCACCGAGCTGATCTGCTTGGTCGCGCGAAAGATCGGGCTATTGGTCGTGTGCAGCAGCGCGCCCGCGATCGTGCCGTCGCTTTGGATCAATTTGGTCAGCTCCTCGATGCCGACCTCGGGGTCTCCGGTGAGCCGTTGAATCTGCAAGGCCACCTCTGGTCGAGCTGGCAGCTCAAGAGATTTCGTGTCGATCAGCCGATAGATCTCAGACAGAAAGTCACTCTCAATATCGTCGAGCTCGATATCACTGACCTCGAGGGCAGAGTCCTGCGCAACCTCGGCAAGCGCCGAGTCCGGAAAAGACAGCAGGAGGCAGTGAGTCTCGGCGACAACCAGGTCCTCATCGCGCCGTCCGCCAGCGAAGGGTTCAATCGGCTCGCCCAGGCCGAGACTGACACTGACCTGGCATTCGAGTCCATCGTAACGGCAACCTGCATCACCATTGACCAGGAATAGCCGCAGGCCCTGGAGCTCGCCTCGATGGATCCGCCAGTGCGGTTTGACGCGCGTCAGCTGAGTTTGGTGACCGAGCTGCTCGAGCTGTGACGGCGACAGATCGCTCACCACAGGGATCTGCGCAAGCAGACCTGCAATCTCTGGGTGTTTTTGCATCAATGAGCTCCAAAAAATCCTGGCCAGCGATGATAGCCAGCAACCCATGCCGTTTGCGAGCTGAGGTCCGGCTCAGGGCGCTGTCCTAACATCAATCCGGCACCCTTGCGTTCAGCGCAATGAGCTCAACAGGCGCACCAGACTCATGGTGGCGGTGAAAAAATCGTCGCTAGGATGGGCCTTGCAATGACTCAGGGTGCGTCGCATCAGGGTCTCGATGCCGGCACCGCTGAGCACATCCTCGTCAAGTGCCAGGTTCAGCCCCGAGACAAAGCCCGTCACCCAGTCTCGATAGCGCTGGTACTCGGCCGGGTCGCCGGTATCGGCGGCAGCACTGGCTTGCTCGTAGTTGTTACAGCTGCGCACGCCATACCCCCAGAGCGCGGGATTCAGGGCGAGCGCATTGGAGCTACTGCCCACGAGCACGAGCATGAACAGGATGCGACCGAGGTTTGATATCCAATACCGCCCTGCCCAACCTCGAACTGGTACTATCTGTAACTTTGCGCCCGCACTCCATCGGGCTCTGCGAGGTCTGGTCTGTCGATGCGTGTCTTGATGATCTCGGATGTCTATTTCCCTCGGGTCAATGGGGTGTCGACGTCCATCCAGACCTTCGGCCGTGAACTCGTCGCCAAAGGGCATCGGGTGACGCTGATCACGCCCAGCTATGGCGCTGAACACTTGGATCTGTTGGACCCGTTTGAGATCATCCGTATCCCCTCGCGCTACCTGCCGTTCGATCCCGAAGATCGGATCATGCGCTGGGGTCTGTTGCGCAGCCATCGCGAGACCTTGCGTGCGCAACGTTTTGACCTGGTTCATATCCACACCCCCTTCATTGCCCACTACGCCGGCTTGGCGCTTGCGCGTTGGCTCTCGATACCAGTGGTGGAAAGCTATCACACCTTTTTCGAGCAGTACCTGGATAAGTACGTCCCGCTGGTGCCAGGGGCCTGGCTGCGCTATGCCGCGCGGCGTTTCTCCGCGGAGCAGTGCAACGATGTCGACGCCCTGGCGGTACCCTCGCAGGTGATGCTCGATGTGCTGATGCGTTATGGCATCAAGCGTCCAGCCGAGGTAGTGCCGACCGGGATCGATCTGGAACAGTTTGGCCAGGGCGATGGCGAGCGTTTTCGCCAGCGCTGGGGCATTGCTAGTGGGCGCCCGCTACTGGTGCATGTTGGGCGTCTGGCCTTCGAGAAGAATTGTGACTTCTTGCTGCGGATGCTGGTTCGGGTCAAGGCCCAGGTCCCGGATGTACTGCTGGTCATCGCTGGCGCTGGTCCCGCCCTGAAACGTCTACAACGTCTCACCCGCCAGCTCGGGTTGCAGGAGCAGGTGCTTTTCACTGGCTATCTGGACCGCGATGGCTCGCTGGAAGATTGCTACTGTGCAGGACAGGCCTTCGTCTTCTCTTCCCTTACCGAGACTCAAGGGCTGGTGCTGCTGGAGTCGATGGCGCTGGGAACACCAGTGGTCGCAATTGCCGAGATGGGCACCCGCGAGGTGCTGCGTGATAGCGAGGGCTGCCTGATCGCCCGGCACGACGAGGCACACTTTGCCCAACAGTGCTTGCGACTGCTGCGGGAGCCCGAGCTGCGCGCGCAGCTCGCCGAGCGCGCTCGCAGCTATGCGCGCGGCTGGTCTGCGCCGGTGCTCGCGGAACGCATGCTCGATTTTTACGCTGGCACCCTATTGCGTGACGAAACCGATCGGCAGGTCCCATTATCGGAGCCTACGCCAACCCAGTCTGCGCCTGGACCGACAACCGGCGCATCAGTCCCCAAACCGGCATCCAGCGCTCGATCTCGATCTCAACCCAGCTCGCACATCAGCTTGGGTCTTGGCGATACCCTCGGCCCGAGCCATGCGCAGGAGACGACCTGCGACCCGCTGGATTCTGACGGCGAGCCCAATCGGAGCCTTACATGAAGACTCAAGACGTTCTCGATGCCTTCGAACTCCTCGACGAATGGGATGCGCGTTACGAGTTCATCGGCGAGCTATCACGCGAGCTGATCCCGCTTGCCGAGGCCGAGTACCAAGACGCCAACCTAGTGCCGGGCTGCAATACCCGGACTTGGCTGACTGCCGGGGTGGACCCCGCCGATCCCTCCCTTATCCAGTACCGGGCTGACGCCGAGACCCCGTTAGTGCGCGGGCTGGTCGCGTTGTTGCTGGTGCCCTTCCAGCAGCAGACCCCAGAGCAAGTGCTCGCGACCGATCCCAGCGACTATATCGCCCGCATCGGGCTTGCCGAGCACCTGAGCGCCAACCGGCGGTCCGGGATGGAGCACTTTATCGAACGCCTCTATCAGCTCGCGCGTGAGGTTCAGGGGCACGCTTGAGCTGCGCTCTGGGTTCACCGAAAGCGGGCTATCGGTCGTGTCTAATGGGGTGGGTCATCCGCTCGGCATAGGATGTTTGCCCGGCACCTAGTTTAGCTACTTGATGGCTTCCATGACGCGGTCCAGGCGTTTGCGGACCTTGGTAGCGAGTTCGGGAACCTGTGGGTTGTCGACCAGCTCGAGCACGGTTAGTGGGTTCATGAAGAGCACGCGGACGTCACCCTCATCGTCGACGCGCACGACGACATTACAGGGCAGGAGTGCGCCGATATCGGGCTCGGCGGTGATCGCCTGGTGGGCGAGATCGGGGTTGCAGGCTCCCAGGATGCGATAGGGGGCCTGTTCTACACCCAGCTTGGTGTTCAAGGTCTTGGCAACGTCGATGTCGCTGAGAACGCCGAAGCCCTCCTCTTTTAGGGCCTGGGTGACACGCTCAATGGTCTCATCGAAGCCGGTGCTGACCTTGGTTGATACGCCGTACATGATGTCGGGTTCTCCTGTTGGCTGGAGGGTGGCGCTGTCTGTCGACAACGCCACCCCTTGAACTACCCTGGAGGTGGGTCTGATCGGTTCGATTTTCGAGCGGCTTAGCGGTTTACGCCCACTGCGGTTTCAGTGAGGAGCCGCTCCAGCTCGCACGATCCTTGGGCTCCGGCAACTCACAGCGCGGGGCGTGCTCGAACAGCTCGACCCAGCTTTCCTCGGCTTGCCCGACCGCGTCGAGGAGACAGAGTGGCCCCGCGCTGTTGATGGCGGCTTGGCGCCAGCGGTTATCGGCATCCTGCTTGCGTTTTGCGGCTCGATGCTGTTCGGCCAAGTGATCTTGGCGACTCAGCTCGTCCTGGTGCTTCTGTTGCGAGACAAATTGTCGAACGTGGAGCTCGGCGAGGCGTGAGAGTGATGTCATGACGGTTCTCCTTTGGCTTGGCTGACGGCCGGGGCGCGGACGCTGTTGTTGGGTTATCGCGGTGTCTGTCCGTGCTGAATCCGGCCGGCGTGTGATGGAACGCACGTCGGCGTCCTATTGCACCTGAACGTTCAGCACCTCCTCCCCGTTGGGGTCCGTGATATGAACGGCGCAGGCGATGCAGGGATCGAAGCTATGCACCGTGCGCAGGATCTCGATCGGCTGTTGCGGATCGTGCAGGGCATGACCGGCGAGGGCCGCCTCGTAGGGGCCTTCCTGCTCCTGCGCATCGCGCGGGCCGGCGTTCCAGGTGCTCGGCACCACGGCCTGATAATTGGCGACCTTGCCGTCCTCGATCACGATCCAATGACCGAGCGCCCCACGTGGGGCCTCCATGCGGCCGACGCCCTGCGCCTTCTGCGGCCAGGTTTCAGGGTCCCAAAGGGTCTCGTTGAAGGTCTTGACGTCGCCGGACTTGATGTTGGCGACCAGGTTGTCGTACCAGCCTTGCAGCTCGTCGACGATCATGGCTGTCTCGAGCGTGCGCGCGGCGGTGCGGCCCATGGTCGAGTAGAGCGCGTCGATGGGCAGGTCGAGCTGTTGCAGGGTGCTGTCGACCAGGGTCTTGGCCTGCTCGTTGCCGTTGGCGTAGAGCATCAGCATCCGCGCCAGTGGCCCGACCTCCATCGGCTTGCCCTTCCAGCGCGGGGTCTTGAGCCAGGAATACTGATTCTCGACATCGAGCTGCTGATAGGGCGGCTCCGGGCCGGTGTAGGCGAAGGTCGTCTCGCCCTGGTAGGGATGCAGTCCGGCGTCTTTACCGGCCTTGTAGTCGTACCAGGCATGGGAGACGAACTCTTGGATCTCGGCCTCGGCGTCGAGATCGACCGGCTCGATATGGCTGAGGTCGCGGTTCAGGATCACGCCGGTCGGGATCAGATAGGACTCCGGGTCGCCATAGCCCTTGGCCGGGAAGTCGCCGTAGGTCATGAAGTTGCCGATGCCTTCGCCCTGCTGGAACCAGTCCTTGTAGAAACCGGCGATGGCGATGGTGTCTGGCACATAGACCTGATGCACGAAGTCGTGCATCTGCTCGATGATGTTGCGCACCCGCTCCAGGCCCACCACGTCGAGCGCGGTGCCGGCCTGCTTGCCGGATTCCAGACTGATGGCGCAGGGCATGCCGCCGACGCAGAGGTTCGGATGCGGATTCTTGCCGCCGAAGATGGCATGCAATTCGGCGACGTTGCGCTGCCAGGCGAGGGCGTCGAGATAATGCGCGACCGCCATCAGATTGGCCTCGGGCGGCAGCTTGTAGGCCGGATGGCCCCAGTAGCCGTTGGCGAAGA
>CAZEZH010000045.1:0-22646 GCA_964516305.1 uncultured Halochromatium sp.
CTGAGCACGCGGAGCGCTGCACGCGGGATCTCTGGCTCGAAGTGGCGACCGAAGCAGTCGACCAGGAGCACGACCTCCGGTAATGAGGGTGGCGCGGCTTCGGCCAGTGCCGATGCGGGTGCGGCGACGGGTTCAGGGTCGGCCTCAAAGGGCGCTCGAGTGGGCTCCGGCAAGGGGGCCTCGGCGGTGATGCCAAGCAACCACTGACCTAGCTGCGCCAGCCAAGGGTGGCGGTTGCGCATCCCGATCAGCCAGCGCACGGTGGGTCGATAGCGCGACAGCCAGTGCGGCAGTGCGGCGAAGAGGCGGGCACGCCAACGGAGACCGTCACGCCGCACCCGCTGCGCCAGGTATTCGCTCTTGATCAACCCCATGTCGACGTTGCTCTCGCACTCGCGCTTGCAGCCCTTGCAGGCGACGCAGAGGTCCATGGCGCGGGCGAGGGTTGGGTCGGCGAGGGCCGCATCGAGCAGGCTGGCCTCGGGCTGGGTCGCATCGGCCGGGTGAGCGTCGGCCGAGCCGGTATTGAGGGCAGCCTTCAATAGCCGCACCCGTCCACCGGTGGAGAGGGCCGGATCGCCGGTGACGCGAAAGCTCGGACACATGACACCCTTGCGGGTCTCGGCCTCGCACTGGCGGCTGTTGATGCAGACCGCGACGGCCTTGGCGAAGTCGCCACCGTGCTTCGGGATGTCCGCATAGGCGTCGCCCATGCCGGCATCCTGGTAGGCGGACCAGTCCAGCGCTGTCTTCATAAAATGATCAACTCCGACCGAAAAGATGGGCAGGGGCAGCGATACCCAGCGCGTGACTAGGCCGGCGCCGGCGTTTCACAGACCTCGAGCAACAGCGGGAGGACCTCGTCGAGCCAGGCGGCCTCGTCGGTGTCGTTGGCCTTGCCGGGGAGCACGCCTTCGCCATAGGTGGGTGTGCCGAGGATCAGCGCCTTGAAGGCCAGCAGGTCATCAGCGCTGGCGCGATTGACGTTCAGCGGTTTGGCGACCATGTCCTCTCCGAGGCGCGCCTTGATCGCCTTTGCGATCTTCTTCGCGATCAGTCGGGTGGTGCCGGAATCCGTTCCAAAGAAGATGCCGATCTGACGCATACGGCCCCCGTCGAGTGCGTGTCGCTCCGTTGGGAGCCTTGGTGAGTGTCTTGATCATCAGCCCGTCGATTTGAGCAAATGCTGCAAGACCCGCGCCAATCAACGGCGTACCGGCCGGCATCCCGAAGACAGGAGCGACCAAAGGGTTCAAGTGGCTGAAGCGAAGGCGGATCGTGATCGATGAAGCAGCGGCATCTCGGTTGTTGAGCGGCCGGATGTCATCGCCATCGTTAGCCGCATGTCGCCACTCAGCTTGCCTGAGCCTGTGGCGAAGCCGACAACGGTCTCGGTCTTGGCTGGGTCGTGACAGTGAGCACTGAGGCGCAACGCCGCGCAGGGGCGTTGGCTCACTGATCGGGCTCAACGACCTCGACCATGACCTCAGCCGACCCGCTCCTCCTTGAGACCCGCTTCAATCGCCGTCAGCACCTGGGGCATGTCTTGGTGGTCGTCAGCGCCCCCATTCAGCAGTTGAAGCTGGATACATTGACGCAGTCTGTTCTCACAGCTGGCCTGCGCAATGTCGCCGCCGCCCTGTTCAGGCTGGAGAACAGCCGAGCCCCGGACGATATTGAACGGGTCGTGGTCATTCTCGTCGCAGGCTTCTGATCTTCTTGGAGCCTAGCCGTACGGACCAAGAAAGATCATCCCTCCCCAGAAGATCGAACAGACGACCGAAAAGGAAAAACAGGCGCGGAACATAAGGAAGTGTGACGGGCTGACCGATCGTAACGCCTCGCGGAAGAGGCCGACATCGTCCGGCAGGTTCGCTTCGGCCGCCACGATTGCAGTGACCAGCCGGCGCTGGATCTCCATTGACTGCCAAATGAAGACGCTACCGGTGAGCGACCAAAGGCATACGACCGTGTTTGCCGCCCGCGCCGTATGCGGATGGATCTGAACCTTGTCGAACGCCAGCATCAGTGCCACAACCGCCAGGATCTCGATTCCCGCATACAGGTTAAACCGCGACCAGAACCGATCCAGTTCCGAATTGATCGTCCTAATGTAGATCTCGAGGTAGCGGGGGATCTGTATCGTCGCTGGGGAAGTCATTGCCGAGTCTTGTCCTAAACCTATGCCTGTTTGGTCAGAGCGAGCGCGTGCGGGCGATGTTCTTGTTCACGGGGTTAGCGAAAGCGGCTTTACGCGTTTCGCGGGGCAGTTAGCTCCTGTTTCCAGGAGATAGTACAGCGACAGCCCCAGCTGTGCTGCATCGCCGTCTTATCGCGACGACGCTCCAAGACGCGGTCTCAAGGACCGAGTCGCTGATCGCGGGCGATTCAGTATGCCTTCGAGACCATGGGGCGAGCTTTGCGGTGATCGCAACCCGAGGCTGGTATTGCTCCATGATCGACTGAACGACACGCAAGGCCGTAGAGCACGACCCCGAACGAGTCAGCGGCGCTTGGGTCCTCTCCTGTATGTCAGGACAGGCCAGGCCGAAGACCTCAGCGACCAGGGCCAGGGGCATGCGAACGGCTCGGCGCGCGTCAGAGGGACTTGATCACGCGCGTGACCACGCCCCAGACCTGCAGCTCTTGTCCGTCGCGCAGCTCGATCGGTGGGTAGTCGGCATGGGCGGCCTCCAGGCGCACGGCCGGGCCTTGCTTGTAGAGGCGCTTGACGGTGAACTCGCCATCGACCACGGCGATGACGATGCGCCCGTGGCTGGGCTCTAGGGCGCGGTCGACGACCAGCACGTCGCCGTCGTCGATGCCGGCGCCGCTCATCGAGCGCCCACGCACGCGCAGCAGAAAGCAGGCCTCCGGGTGCGGAGCAAGCAGGTCGTTGAGGTCGATCGCCGCATCTTGGTCGTCCTCAGCCGGCGACGGGAAGCCGGCGCGCACCGGCCAGGTCATGATCGGCAGCGGCCGGCGTGGGAAGGTACCAGGCCGTGGCAGCGGGCCGAGCAGCTCGGCAGTGGTGCGACCTGCTGGATGGATCGCCGTTGCGCTGGCGGTGGTGCGGCCGATGATGGGGGTGGGTTGGGTCATGCGCGGATTGGGGTGGATGGTGATCCTGGTGACGATACGTCAGCGCGCTTGGCGGTGTCCATGGAGGCGGTCAATCCTCTTCGTAGTGGCTGCCGGTAGGATTAGGGATTGACAGCCTGCCAGCAATCGCGAGCGGTGCGCGCGTGGTCAGTGAGTTTATTCGCGAGGTCTACCTGGAGCCGTTCAATCTGACGGGACGGCAGGCAGCTTGTGGCAACGCTCGGTGTTGCACCGTCCACATTGAATCGGGTCCTGAAGGGTAGCAGCAGCGTCAGCTCCGAAATGGCGCTGCGGCTCTCGAAGGACCTGGGGCGCAGCCCGGAAAGCTGGCTTGCCATGCAGAATCAGTTCGACCTCTGGCAGGCCCGGAAATCGGTTGATCTCGATGCTGTGCAAAAGATTGAGCTTCGCGTTGCTTGTCAGGCTCCGCGACAGTCCGGCGTTGGTCTTGTGCATCGCCTGCGCGACTTTTGGTCAGCTGGCGGATCGTCTGAGTGCGTCCGTAGACCACCGGCGAAAGCGCCGTTTCCACCACTGGAAGACACTCCCGCCGCCCGCAACTCGAAGAGATTGGGCGGCCAGGATGTTGCTTCAGCTTCTTGAGCGCGGCTTACATGCAAGCCGGTTACTTGTAGAAGGCGAAGGACGGTGCAGGCGGCATACCGCCGTCGAGCTGCCGGCGAATATCCCCACGCATTGGTTTGTCAAAGCCGCGCGGAATGTAATACCAAGGAACGATCATGTTCTCGTGGTAGGCCCTGCCGACGATCGGGCCGTCGAGCGAGCCCTCGTGCAGATACATGCAGCCTTCCCACAGCGCGGTGTAATCAGCAAAGCCGATCGCCTGTTGCTCGGGATATTCCGGCGCCACGTAATAGGTTCCCTGCGGGGTCTCCAATTTTCCGTATAGCGGAATATCGACATTCTCGACGACATTTGACGGCCAGGATTTGATCGTGGTCCAACGCACCGCTGGGCCCAGCGCATATTCCATCCGGCCGTCGGCATGGATGTAGGCATAGTTCGTGACTGCGTCGGCGATCGAGAGATCCGGCTTGCGCCAGAAGCGCAGGCGGAACATGTCGCCATTGTCGAGATAGGCGTTCTGCCAGATGTAGTGCCCTTCGAGGTGATCGGGCGTGCGCAGGTTGCCCCACTGGTGCTCCCACCAGGCCAGGCCCTCGATTTCCATCTCGCGCCCGTCAACGATGACAGGACCTGAAATCATCATCTTCGGGGCGATCGTGTAGTAGGACAGGCCGTACATCGTCTCCGGATTGTGGCGTCCTTCCCTGGAGACATCGTAGCCTTCATTCTCGAGCCCCCAGGGCGTGTTGAAGATGTAACCTGGTGCGTAGACCTTGCCGGTGATATCCATGCTGAACGCCACAGAATTTCGCTCCGGCGCAGCCTTCGCGACGCTTGCCTTGAAATTCCATGTCTCATCGGCGGCGCGGTAGCTTTCCTCGATCTCGCCGTGTTCCGGCGTACCGCAGTGATAGCGGAACCAGAAATCCTCCTTCGGCGCATCGCTCGCCGACCCTTCGGCGGTAAATTTACCCGGATAGAGGGTCACAGACGGCTTGAATTCGCCGGTTTTGAGATTGTGTGCCGCGAAGAACGTATTCTTGACTGGGCGTTGAAGCCCTTCATCCCATCCCGCAAAAAGCGTCATCCAGAAGAGCGTGTACGGCTCTCCGGTCTTCTTGTCGTAGACGAACGCACTGAAGTAATACCATTCACAGTATTCGGGTCCGTGATAGATCGGACCGTAGTGATAGCGATGGTCCCGGGGGAACTTGTAGAGTTCGTGGCCGCTAACCGTCTCGATTCCAGCCATCTCGCCCTGACCGAAGGGCGTCGCGTTGCCGCTGCCTGAGGGCGTCGGGGGATACTCAGGAAAGCCCCACTCATAGGCGCGGGGCGACGTCTCCCCCTTCACCTGCGCCCAAACGGTGGCCGGTACGGCGGCGGCGGCAGTGCCTGATGCAAGCAATTTGAGTAGAAGTCTGCGGTTCATGACGATGCTCCTAGAGAGATCCGATAAAAAGAGATCCGATGAAAACGGAGATGGATAGGTTGTTGGTCACCGCTGATTACTAGCCCCATAGGAGCGATCCTCAAGCGCGGCCATTGCTTTCGCCTGGAGCGCTCTGGGCGAGTTGCCGCAGCGCGTTTGCGGTAGCAGGGTTGCCCAGGTACAGGTGAACGTCGCGCTGCGGGAACGGGATGCCGATTTCCTCGGCGTCGAAGCGCAGCTTCACCGCGCGGGTAAGATCCCAGTAGACCTGCCAGTAATCGTCGGTCTTGGTCCAAGGGCGAACGATGAAGTTGACCGACGAATCCCCCAGCGCGCTCATCTGGATGGTCGGCGCCGGTTCCTTCAACACCTGCGGGTGGGCGTTGACCACCTCCTCCAGGATGCTCTGGGCGCGATCGATATCGTCGTCGTAGCCGATGCCGAATTCCATGTCGACACGGCGCTCGCTGCCCCCGCTCGCATTGACGATCACGTCACTCCAGATCTTGTTGTTGGGCACGACCATGATCTTGTTGTCGAAGGTCTTGATCGTCGTCGAGACCAGGTTCATTGAGGCAACCGTGCCGGAGACCCCGCCAGCGTCGACTACATCGCCGATGTCGAAGGGTTTGAAGAACAGGATCATCATCCCGCTGGCGAAGTTGCTCAGGGAATCCTGCAGCGCAAAGGCGATGACGAAGCCGGCGGCGCCGATCACGGCGAGCAGCGGACCAATGCTGACTTCCAGGGCGGCCAAGGCCATAATTAAGCCGATGGCCATCACGATCCAACGCGCGGCCTTGACCAGAAAGTCCTCGAGCAGTTTCGAGGTGCCGGAGATGTGTTTCATCGCCCGGTGGATGAGTGCGCTGAAGAGCCCGGAGATGATCCAGGCGGCGATCAGGATTCCAAAGAACTTGAGCAGATTCAGGCCCCAGCGGATGCCGCCCTCCCCCGACATGGCCCAGCCCTTGATCGCCAGCCAGGCCGAGGTGGTGTCTTTTACGTCGAGTTTGACGCCGCGCACGGCGGATGCGTAGAGGCGGTAGTCCTGGATCTTCGCGAGGGTTTCGGCGTCCTCTGCATCGGTTTTTGCTTCGAGGGCCGTCAGCACGGCCTTGAGGTTGTCCAGCAGCACAGCGCGCCGCTCACGCAGTTCGGCGAGCCGCTCCAATAGCGCAACCTTCTCCTGTTTCTTCTGCTCCGCGGCGGTTGTAATGACCTCCGCAGTGCGCGAGAGCGAATCCGCCGCCGGCGAGACGGGCTTGCGCGCGCTCTCGGCGGCCTTCCTGGCCCGGCTCTCGGCTTCCTCGGTCGCCTTCACAGCGTCGTCGGTTGCCTTTCGCGCCTCCTGCGCCGCGGCGCGCAATTCATCGCCGACCTTGCCGCGCGCCTCCTCGACACCGCGGGCCAGTTGGTCGAGCGCAGCGTCGGCATCCTCGGCCGCATCGGCCGTCGCGTCGAGTTCTCGCGAAGCCTCCCCGGGAAGCGTCTCGGTGATCTCCGCGGTGGCCTGCGCCGCTTCGGCCGCCTCATCGACGCTCGCCTTGAGCGCTTGCATCTGCTCACGCGCCTTACCGGCCGCCTGCTCCACTTTGGCCAGGGACTCGCCGTCGCTGCTCTCACGCGCCTTGCGGGCCTCTGTCTTGACCGCCGCCAATTCGCTCTTTACCGCTTCGGCCTGTTTCTTGATCTCAGCGGCCTTATCGATCTCGCGGTTCTGGCGTTTGATCGCGATCTCGGCTATGGCGATTTCCTCGGCTTTTTGCTGCACCAGCGACTGCCAAGCCTGAGCCTCGACCAACAGTTGATCCTTGGTGAGCGGTTTGAGCAGAAGCTCTAGCTCATTGGTCGGGATGGCGGGATCAGCGGTGGTCACCGGTTGCGGCTCGGCTGCTTCTTCAGCAGCAGTCGCAACCATGCCGGCAGCGAACAATGCCAATGCAACGCCTAGCATTGCTGTATATCGACGTTTCATCATCACTCCTGAGTAAAGAGGTTCAAATGGGTTTGGAGCAGCACCGCATCCGAAGGGGCTGCCCTCATGGTTGTCGCGGGCGTGGGTTCCTTGGCGGACCCAGATTCCACGCCCTTAACGAGGAAACAGGATCGTCATGCCGAGGCGGAACCCGAGGTCCTGCGGTCCCCCCTCCGGGCTCTCCGCCCAGTAGCGCAGGCCCGCCTGCAGGCTCACCGGCTGGCCGCCGATATCGACGAGCCGGGCGGCGGTCAGATTCAAGGGCACTGTCCAGATTTCGCGCTCCCAGTCGTAGGCGGCTTCGGCGCTCGCGGTGAGGGTGAACGCGGCAGGCGAGGTGTAGGAGAAGAAAGGTTGCACAAAGCTCTGGTTGACGTCGGCGCGATCTTCGTCGCCGCCAACCGACCAGAGATGGTTGAACAGCGCACCATAGGTGAAGGGGCCCTCCATCCGTAGGGCCGCGGCGGTGGGGCCCGTCGTCCACTTGCCCGTGCCGAGCCCATCCTCGGTCGCCGTGGGCAACCCCAAGGCGAGCCCTGCCCCCCAGATCAAGCCATTGCCGCCCGAGTTGTTGGGCGAGAGGAAGACGCTTTGCAGAATGTCGCCAAGGCCAGCCTGCTCAGTGCCTGGCAGCACGTCCTCCTGCCAGATCACCGGCACGATGCTGCGGCTGATCAGATTCCAGTCCTCGTTCAACCGGAATGGATAGACAGGCTGAATGTTGAGCGTCGTGCGCCGACCCGCATCGTCGGCGCCAAGACCCTCGTCGTAGTTGAACTGGAATGGCACACTGACGAGATCGGCCACGGGGTTGGTGAGTTCTTGCGCCAGGTCGGCGTTTTGCGCGAAAGCGGCGCTCGGCAGCGATGCAGTTAGGGTGGCCGCCGCCAAGGTGGGCGCGGAGCGGATGGCGTTCATTGGGGTGGTCCTTTCATCAGGTGCACCCAGGTCACCAGACGCGGGCGAAGGTGAGCCGGAAGGCGTCGCCCTCGGGCTGGCCAGCAGGCGCGGAAACGCTGCTGTCGTAGTTCAGAAAGAGGGTGCCGACCGAGGGCAGGCGCAGGCCGAGGCCGGTGCCGAGGCGCCATCGATCGGCGGCATTGTCCTGGAGCGCGCCGTCAAGGACGGTCCTGCCGCCCCGGTCGTAATAGGCATCGGCCGTCAGCCAGAGATTAGGCGTCAGGTTACGGCTCGCATGCAGCTCGAGCTGGTAGAGCGGGCGCTGCTCCAGCCGGTCGGCGGTGCCGGGCGCATCGGTGTTGTCGCCGAAGATTCGGGCGGTGGCGTAGACCTCCAGCCATGTCCAGCCGGCGTCCGGCGTAAAGCTGTAGTTGATCGTCGGTGCGAGGCTCCAACGGTTGGAGCCGACGTTGACCGGGTCATCGGCGTCGTAGGCGCCGGTTGGAAAGGTCGCAAGCAGGTGGAAAGAGGCAAAGGTCTCTGGCGTCCAGTCCGCGAACGCCTCGCGGCTGAGCGCGGGCGCGCCAAACAGATTGACCTCGGCGACGATCCCGATGTCACCAATCCCAGACGCGCCGCCTCCAAACGGGCCCGCGGCGACGTCGATGTCGGCATAGGGCAGTACCAGCGACAGCCCACCAGTCCGCCCGCCCAGGTCGAGAATGCGCGAGAGGATCAGCGACTGCGATGTAACGTCGGTCATCAGACCTGCAATACCGTAATCGGCACCCTCAGCAACCGGTGCGTCACTGTTTGAGAAGCCGAGGTTGTAAAAGGTCACCCAGGTGTTGACGGGCGCGTTCAGGTAGTCGCGCGCCTTGCCCGCGACTGCGGAGGTGGAAGCTATCAGCGCAGCGGCAAGGGCGGCCGCTGTCATGGCCACGGCGCGCCATCGGATGGGGTCGTGAAAGATGGACATCGGGAACGAAATCATTTCGGCGATGGCGTCGCCGCAGTGCGCCGCAACTCCGCAAAGGGGCGGAGCCTAGAACAAAGCCATCTGGCGGCGCCGACAGGCTGGGCGCCCAAGGGGCGCCCGGATCAGCTGGTTAGAACTTAGGTGTCCAGGGTCCGTCCGGATCTTCGGGCAGGCTACGCGAGACCGGCGGCCCGAGCGAGCCATCGGAACCATCGTCGTAGGGGTCGGTGAGCATGATCATCTCGGTGAAGCCCGTCGCAACGATGGGGCCGTCGGGCGAGCCCTCGCGCAGCTGGATCACCCCTTCGATATAGGCTCCACCGAGGCCATAGCCCTCCTGCTCAGGCAGGGTCGGCTCGTAGTAGAAGGTGCCCTGCGGGGTTTCTATGCGTCCCCACCAGGGGTAAACCTTGCCCGATTTCTCCGAGGTCCACATCCGCGAGGGGATGACCTTCAAGGAGGGGCCGAAGGCATAGCTCCGCTCGAAGGTCTCGCCATCCATGAAGAAATAACGGTTCACGTTGTAGTGCGGGTTCGTGAAGTCCTCGCCCTCGTAGTACTGGCGGAAGGTCAGCATGTCGCCATTCTTGAAGCGGAACCAGGCCCAAAAGTAACGATACTGCAGGGTGTTGCGGAAGTTGCCCCACTGGTGCTCGAACCAGCCATTCCCCTCGAAGCGCACGGTGCGCCCACCCACCTCGACGGTGCCCGAGGTCGCCACGTTCGGTGCTGTATAGTAATATGTTAGGCCATACATCGTTTCGGGATTCTGACGCCGCTGCGGATCAACGCCAATGCTCTCGAGCCCCCAGTAGGCCATCGGCACGTAACCGGGCGCCTCAACCTTGCCAGTGAAATCGACGCGGAAGGGCTGGTTCCACTTGTCGTCCTTGGTGTTGTATCCGGTCATGTGCCACGTCTCGGTCTCGTGGCGATACTCGGTAGTGAAGCCGTTTTTGCCGTCGTCGATGGCATAGCGGAAATGGAAGTCCTCCGCATCCGGTGCCGAGCCTTCGGTGTTCATCGGCCCGGTGACGTAGACCATCGAGGTGTGGAATTCACCCGTGTCTAGATTATGGAAGGCGAAAAGCACGTTGTGAAGCGGGCGGGCATCTTCTTCCATCCAGCCCTGGCTAAGCGGTACCCAGAACACCGAAATGCGCTCGCCGGTGTCAAGGTCACGACCGAGCACAGTGATGTAATGCCACTCGTTGAAGTCGTTGCTTTGGTAAAATTTCCCGCCGTGCCAGGCATGGTCGCGCGGCAGCGAGTAGACGGCCTGCCCGGTCGTGGTTTCAACGCCAGGGCCGGCGAAGGGTGCCGGCCCGTCGGAATCGCTGGCCTCCGAGTAGGCGGCCGTGCTCGCGAACAGCGCCGCCGCAGCGAACAGCATCGGCGCTGAGCTGAACGCCTGACGCAGGCGCCCGCCAGGTGCCGGCCGTTTGGTTATTGCCTCTCTCGTCATCTCTAGGGAGTCTCCTGATAGTGCTTCCGAGCCCAGTTCAGCATGGGTACTACTTTAATCGTCCTAAACACACTAGAGTTGTGTAGGCCGCAGCGTCCAATGCATTTTCCGGCGTTTGTTATGCAGAACATGCATTGCTATGGTCTCGTCGGCGATGCTCGGCTCCAGGAAATGACTGGCGGCCGCGATGAAGAACCGGCGCGATCAATACCCGATTGGATGAATGCGGAGTCCCGAGAGCCATGAACACCCTGAAGGAGCTCAAGATCCTGAGCGCGCTCTGCAAGGACCGCAGCTTCGCGCGGGCAGCGCAGTCACTCAATATGTCCCAGCCGGCGCTGAGTCGGGCGGTACAGCGAATCGAAGACAGACTCGGGGTCGAACTGTTCGAGCGCACCCGGACCGGGGTCGAGCCGACCCTGTACGCCGAGATCGCGCGCGAGTCCGTGGACGATCTCATCGCCGGATTCGGCGCGCTGCACGCCGCGATCCGGGCAGAGCGGCAGACCAGCCAGGGCAAGCTCCGCGTCGCCTTCGGCCCCTTCGTCGCCGAGGCACTGGGAACCGCCGCATTCGCCGGTTTTGCCGCCACCAAGACCCATCGTTTGGGTGAGATGGTGATCCGCGACTGGCGCGGATGCATCGACGAGCTTCAGAACGGGCGTTCTGATCTCGCTGTCACCGATCTGGCCTCAGGGCTCGAGTCCAATCGACTGGACGGCGAGCCTTTGGGCGAGTTGCCCGCCCGCTTCTATTGTCGTCCCGATCATCCGCTTGCCACACGCGCAGAGGTGGATTTGAGTGAGGTGGCGAGCTACCCTTGGGCGCTGCCTCGGATTCAGGGTCGAATCGCGCAGCTGCTACCCGTGTCACTAAACGCCGCCGGTCACTTCGATTCGGACACCGGCGACTTCGTGCCCGCCATCTGTGTGGAAACCTTCTCCGGCATGAAGGCTGCCGTTGCCGAGGGAGGAGCCATCAGTGCGGCCCCACCCGGCTTTCTGCAGTCCGAGCTGGACTGCGGCAGACTCCGTCTGCTGCCGTTGCAGGCATCTTGGCTTCGCATCAGCTATGGCCTGCTATGGCGCCGCGACTCACCGCCTCGGGGGGCGCTCGCCGAATTCATATCGATCCTGCGCGAACGGCAATGCCGACTCGAACAGACCGATCATCGAACCGATGCTGCGGGTTCGCAATTGAACATCTGAGCAAAGCAGCACGCCAGGCCTTGGCGCGTGAGATGCTCCCCTCCCTTGAAATTCGGTCGCATCAATCATCTGGTTGTCCCGTAAGTGGCATAGTAAGTGCTGCCTGCAAGTGCTTCAAGCGTATTGAGGCACGGCTGCAATCGGGCGCCTAGGCGTTCACCTGAGCCTATCAATCACATGAGCAAAGAGGTCAATCCAATGAACTGGGACGAGATCAAAGGCAAGTGGAATCAACTGCAAGGCCAGGCCAAGACACACTGGGGGAAGCTGACCGACGATGATCTTATGGCCGTTGAAGGCAATAAGGATAAGCTGATTGGCAAGATCCAGGAACGTTACGGCATCACCAAGGAGGCGGCAGAGCGTCAAGTCGAGGAGCATAAGTGGTCCTAGATGTGTCCTGACTAAATTGGCTGGTGTTGACACCCCGGGCCTTCGGGGTTCGGCACCGTGTTGTCATCGTCGTCCTAGGACTCGGCTTCGTTTACCTTCTCTGGGGACCAAAATCTTGGGAGGTCCAGATCACCGGCGCGACAGGCGACGGCCGCGAGGTCCAATACCGAATCGAATCGGTTGAGGCAGGCACTTCAGACACATTGATCTTCCGAAACGATGACGCCGGCTTTATGCCACCCTACTTCAAGTTCGACTCGGCACGGCTGCAATCCATTGCCCGTCGAGTGAGTCAGGAATGTCCCCAGGAGGCCGTCGACATCAACGGCTATGGCCTGCGCATCGCCTGGCTGAGCATGTTTCCCAACGCCGTCTCTATCGACGCCCCGGAGCGTTGCCGGATGGCGCCATCATAGAAGACGATTCACCCATGACCCCACACGGAGATGATCGAATGAAGACGAATACCGCCACGCCCGCGCTCAACGAGCGTTGAGCGCAGGCGTGGCGTTTACCAGGAATTCGCCTCGAAAGCCCCAACAGGTTCCGGCGATCCAGCAGGCTGAGCGGCACCGACTCTAAAAGCGTGCCGGCACTGGCGCTCAGCCCTTGCGAAGATCTATCGCGCGACGCTGGTGCCGGCGGCGGACCATCCCGGCCTCGGTCATCGGCGCCTTCATCCACCGCAGCTCAGTCTCTTTCAGGCGTTAACGGTAGCTCGAGGGTGGCGTGATCCTGGCCTAGCACCAGCGCACCGTCGCTTTCGCGCACGACGCGCTCGACCGCTTTGAGCATCAGGCGGTAGTCAGCCCGCTCAGTCGGGATCGGATTTTCGCGCTCGCCTTCGCTCATCAAGCGCAGCCGCAGCTGCTGGGCATGCTGGTCCTGCTCGACCCTGAGCAACGGATGTTGCGGGCATACGCCGTTACACGCATTGCCGATGCCGATGAGGCGCAACAGATGCACCAATGCCGCCTGAAAGCCCTGCTCGTCGGCCAGCACAAACGGCCCACCCTCAGCCAGTCGCCCCGCGTCCTGCAGCGCCATTGCGGGTCCGGCGGCGACCCGGCCTCCAAACGCCAAGACGACCTCTGCAGCCACCCTGGCTACATCAACCGGGCGCTTGGGTCCATCGGCGAAGCGATTAGAGCGCACGCTTTGGGTCAGCGTCATCGACAGGGCCGCGACCGCATCAAGTACCCGTTGTATCCGTTCCGCACGAGCCCGGTCCTCACCGAGTTCCAGCTGTAACGTCTCCGAGACCAATTCGATCACGCTCAATGGCGAACGCAGGTTATGCGCCTGCTCTCGCGCTTGCTCAGCCAGCAGCGAGCGGCGCTCCAATTCGGTCAGGCGTTCGTGGGCCGGGTTGAGGTCCATCGATGCGACCTTAGCAGACGAGGTGTTGTAGATGGACCGCGCGGTCATAAGCTTTGGCTCTCCTCAAACAGGTCCATGGCTGACAGCAGCAAGGGCCTAAACCTGCAGGCATCTTGCGCTCGTCACAACTGTAAGCATACGTTGGGCCAATTCGACGGGCCTGTTGTTGCAAGCACTTCATCGTACACTCCGTTGTGATGCCGTTCGGCCAGGGTCGTGAACAGCGCCGGTCTCGTCCTCTGGGGATGGTGGTGGCATTGGGGCATTTGCTGTCCGCTTGGTTGCCTTGCACCGCCTAGCGAAGACAGCCGGCAGCGAGCATCTCGCCTGCAGCGCCGGCATCGGGTATCGTCGCCTTTGCGATGGTCCGCAGCCAGGATGATCTCGGATGAGAACCTTGACCCCGACGCAGCACCCACGCGGTTCCAAATCGATCCCGAACGGCATGGTGCGCGATTGGTCCGGGCGCCCGTCGATCTGAACAACCTTGTATCGCTTGGAAGCCGAGTCGCCATGACCGAAGGTGCCGTGAACACCCTTACACAGCTGCGACCGCTGCGCGCCAAGGAGAGCGATATCAAGTGGAACGAGCGCGCCGAAGTAGCGGTCGATCCAGGGGGCCTTGACCGGGGCCGCTCCGGCGGCCGCCGAGCTGGTCAACTTCTCGTTTTAGGTTCATCCTGATGGAGGAACAACCGAGAAGAACCGCAAAAACCCATGAACAACCAAGCGCAAGACTTTCCCTGGGTCATTTTCGAACTTCAAGCGCAGCTTTACGCCATCAACACCTGCTATATCCGCGAGATGATCGAAATCCCCAAATACACCGCGCTTCCAGATTCATCTGAGGAAGTTCGCGGCGTCATCGATCTGCGTGGCGAAGTCGCCGTCTTGCTCGACACGCGCCGACGACTGGGCTTGGCCTCACTTGAGCAGGAAAGCCGCGAGTTGATCGAGCTACTGCAGGCGCGTGAGCAGGATCATGTCAATTGGCTCGAAACGCTGGAGACTGCCATCCGCGAGCAGCGCGAGTTCCATCTGACGACAGACCCGCATCAATGCGCCTTCGGCAAATGGTACGACCACTTCCACACCGACAACCCGGTCCTGAAACTGCAGCTGCAAGCGTTTGATGAGCCGCACAAGGCGCTTCACGCCCTGGGCAAAAAACTCATCAGCATGAGCGAGAACGGGCAGCGGGATCAGGCTTTGCACGAACTCGAGCTGGCGGGCAACTCCACCCTGGGGCGCCTTGTCGCCTTATTCGACTCGGCCCGCGAAATCCTTCGCGAGAGCAATCGCGAGATTGTTATGGTCCTTGAGTGGCGCGATCAGCTGGTTGCGCTGAGCGTGGATACGGTTACCGCTGTGGAACACCTGGCCGACGAGAGCCGGCAAGCGGCACCGGATATGATGGGCGAGAATGGCGGACACTGTGTCAAAGAACTCGGGCAACGCAAAGACAGCGACCAGCTGGTTCAGCTCCTCGATCTCGAGGAACTGTTGCTGCCGCTACAAGACGTCAGCGCGCCACAGCTAGCCACGTAGCGGCACCTCGCGCTGATCGCGACACCAAGGATGCCTGGATCTTAGTGAGCATGAGGCTCGAATCAGTCCACGTTAGGGACGTCATCGCCAGGCGGACAGAGCGCGATCATATTGCACAGCGTTGCAATACTGTCGGCCTCCATCTTCTCCATCATACGCGCCCTGTGGCTCTCAACGGTGCGTGAACTGATCTCCATCTCGCGGGCAATGTCCTTGTTCGATAGGCCTTGGGTGGCAAACCCCATCACTTGCAGCTCGCAGGGCGTCAGTGTCGCGCAGCGCGCGCTTACGGCCTCCACCGCGCTCGCATCCTGACGCTGTCGGCGCTCGATCTCGAAGGCGCGCTCGATGCGGTCGGTCAAGGTGCTCTTGCTCACCGGCTTTTCGAGGAAGTCCACCGCGCCCAACTTGACCGCGCGTACCGTAGTGGGGACATCGCCGAACCCGGACAGGAAGATGATCGGTAGGCCATAGCCGCGCTTGCGTAGGGCCTGCAGCAGTTCCAGGCCGGTCATCTCCGGCATACGCATATCCAGCACCAGACAGCCACGGTTGTCGTCCGAGCAGAACTCGAGAAACGACTTGGCATTTGCAAACACCTGCACCCGATAGCCGAGCATCTCGAGCAAAATCTTCATCGATTCGCGCATCGCCTCGTCGTCATCGACGATGAACACGCGTTGCTCCTCATCCATCAGTCTCCCCCCTCTGTGCAATAACGGAAGCATAAAATGGACCAAGGCGAACCAGCCGGTCAGCTCCGGCGCGCTCGATCGACGCCGAAGCAGATGTAGCCCAGATGAGGGCTAATCCCGCAGCAGCAGCAGCAGCGGCCGCCCACCGGCTCAAATCAACCGCCACTAGCTGATTTGAACCACCCCCCGGCAGTCAGCTCTTCACCCTCGATCGGGCCGTTGCAGCCGCACATACTGCAAGCAAATCGGGGCAAGCAAACCTGGGACCATAGGCTTTGGCCGGACCAGCAGGGGACGCAGGTGTCGGCGTCCATACACCATCGCGCGAGCAGGCGCAGCCCGTCAGCTAGGGGCGCGCTGATCACGGCGGCACGCATGCTGCTTAAATTTGCGATACACATGTTGCTTCATGACCTGGTCGGTGACCTTAATGTTCTCGCTAAGTCACTGTTTATTTGAATCCGTGTCAAACTGTGCCATCTGCGGTTTACAGGTTCATGCGAAATATTGGATACAGACCGCTTGATGCACCTGTCCCGGAGCTGAAACGCCATGAACACTGCGATGACCAATTTAGAACTCATGGACTATTTAGAACTCGTGGACACCCCCGAACGGCTTGACGTCGCGTTGTTCAACCTCGCGCGCGTGGTCCTCAGACCAGCCAAGATCCGCGCTGGGGCGCGGAGGCACCTCAGCACCGCCCCCTTTGCGTTGATGATCCTTGTCATCACCGCGTTGGCGACCCCTGAACTCGCCGCTCAAGCACCGATTGATTCAGCCAGGCCTGGCGAAGCGACGCGAACACCAAGCGGCCAGCCCTGGCGAGGTACCCTCCAGAGCGGCGCTGAGGTCTGGGTCGACCCGCGCACGAATCGGGCAATAACCCGAGGATTCGGCTACCAGACCCAGCTCTGGGATGGCGTCTACCGCCTGAATGACGGCAACGAGTTGCACGTGCGCAATGGCCAAGTGGTACCGACCACTGAGATGCTTGAGCACCGGAATGCGACACCGGAGATACGGGCACCTGAGGCACTGGTTCCAGGTGGCGAAGCAGCCGCGCAGCGGGGCGCAACAGCATCAGCGCAGCGCAGTGGCAGCCGCCCCTGCCAAGCGCTCGTTGACCAAGCTTGCGGTCGCGACAACGCCTGCGCGGAAACGACCAAGTGCAGCGCAGCACGGCAGCTGCTCGATATGGCGGCTGAAGAGCGGGCGCAGCAGGCTAACCCCAAGGCCCTGACGGACACCGGGCTCAAGTGCCGCGAGGCGCTCCGGGACAGTTTTTTCGCTCCCTGTCAGGCAAGCGCCACTGACGAGGATGCATCCGCACCGGCGCGCTAATCGCCGGGCGCGCCGACGAACAATCGCAGGCTGTCTATTTGGTAACGCCACTCAATAGGGACTGCACCCAATGAGCGTCAAGAACTGGCCTAGGTTCTCAACGGCAGCCGGATACTCGATCTGAACCTGTCTCCATTGGGGAGCGCATCCATGAGCCGTCGATTCGCTCGATCTTCTATCCGCTTCTTCGCCGCCTCTGTTCACCGCCCAGCGATGGCCGCTTCGAGTTCTGGCATCGCCACCGGCTTGACCAGATGGTGGTCGATGCCAGCGAGGCGCGAGCGGCGGTGGTCCACTTCACGACTGAAGCCGGTGACGTCGATCACTCGCAAGCCGCCAAAGCCCTTGAGGCGGCGCAGTCGAGTGGCGACCTCGTAGCCGTCGAGACCTGGCAGGCCGATATCGAGAACCACCACCTCGGGCCGGTGGGACTCGGCCGCGCTGAGACCGGCGGGCCCATTGCGCGCGAGCACCACAGCATGCCCGCGCTGCTCCAGCAGCCGCGGTGGACGCGTGCCCTGGCGGTGGAGCGGAGTCTGTGCTCGCCGGTCGGCAGCCTGTGGCTGGTCTAGCCCTAGCCGAATTCATCGAAAATTCCGAAGAGCCAGAAGGTTTTTTCGAGGTTGTTGCCGAATCACCAGGCGATGACTGTCGATATGATCAACCTACGCCAACCCGCCAAAGACGTGACCGGGACCGCCGTTCCACGGCAGCCCAGCGTACGCCGGGCTTTCGGGGTTGCAGCATTCCGTGCCTACGTCTGTATTGAGGCCAAGTATGCCCCCAACCGATCTCCCTCCCCCGCATCCGAGCTGGCATTCAACGATGAGCCCCCAATCGCTCCGTCTGCTCGATCTATCGCTATCGCCCGAGACACGCGAGCTGCTCTCGGCTGCGCCGAGTGTCACCGTCGCCAGCTCCCACGAGGAGCTCATAGCCCTCGCCGTCCGCGATGCGGGCATCGACGGCATCCATGAGGTCGACTACCAGGTGCCTGGAGTCGGGCGCGTGGTCGAGGCCAACGTCTGCAGCACCCGTAACGGCATCTCAGCCAACTACATCGAGCCCTACATGCGTCGGCGCGACCCCGACTGCATGGTCATCGGCGACGACCGCCCTACGGATAAGACCACCTATGTCGAGCGCTTTGCGGCCTCCTTCGACCCAGTGCGCGAGGAGACCTTCGACTGGCTGAAGACTCAGCCGCTTGCCGTCTTCGCCTTCTATGCCGGACTGCCGAGCCCGGCGACCCAGGCGCTGGTGATCGCCCCGGACAATGCCGGCTTCTTCGCCCTCGGCCTCGCATTACTGCAAGGCATCGTGCCTGTTGAGAATCTGCCCGATGACTTCCAGCCTAAGGCCGTCATCTACGTCGCACCGCCGTTTCGGCACACCCACTTCGAGGGTCGCCAAGTCGTCGTGCATAACCGCCGCGAAGGTGTGCACGAGGTCTTCAGCTACAACCTCTACCCCGGCCCCAGTGCCAAGAAGGGCGTCTATGGGGTGCTGCTCAACATCGGCGAGGAAGAGCGCTGGGTGACCATGCATTGCGCCACGGTGCAGGTGGTGACCCCCTACGAGAACAAGGTCGTAATCTCGCATGAGGGCGCCAGCGGTGGCGGCAAGAGCGAGATGCTCGAATACGCGCATCGCCAGCCTGATGGGACCCTATTGATCGGCCATAACCTAGCCTCCGGCGAGAAGCGCAAATTCACCCTACCCAAGGGCTGCGATCTGCGCCCGGTGACCGATGACATGGCGCTCTGCCACCCGTCGTTGGAGAGGGGCAACGGTAAGCTGACCCTGATCGATGCGGAAGAGGCCTGGTTCGTGCGCTGTAACCACATCGACCGCTACGGCACCGATCCGCACATCGAGGCGCTGACGGTTCACCCGCCGGAGCCGCTGCTGTTCCTCAACATCGAAGGTCGCCCAGGCGCAACGACGCTGCTCTGGGAGCATATCGAGGATGCGCCGGGTGAGCCATGCCCGAACCCACGCGTGGTCATCCCGCGCAAGATCATCCCCGACGTGGTGCACGGCGCCGTGGATGTGGACGTGCGCAGTATGGGCGTGCGCACGCCCCCCTGCAGCGCCGAGCGGCCCACCTACGGCATCGTGGGTCTGTTCCATCTGTTGCCGCCGGCGCTCGCCTGGCTCTGGCGGCTGGTCGCGCCCCGAGGCCACGCCAACCCCAGCATCGTCGAGACTGCGGGCATGACGTCCGAGGGCGTTGGCTCGTACTGGCCTTTCGCGACCGGACGCATGGTCGATCACGCCAACCTGTTGCTGAACCAGATCATCGAGACGCCTGAGGTGCGTTATGTGCTGATCCCCAACCAGCACATCGGCGTCTGGGATGTTGGCTTCATGCCGCAGTGGATCGCCCGCGAGTATTTCGCTCGTCGCGGCGGCGCCCGTTTTGCCGCCAACCGGATGCGGCCCTCACGCTGTCCGTTGCTGGGCTACAACCCTGGCAGCATCATGATGGAGGGCAGCACGATCGGTAACTGGTTCTTCGAGGTCGAGCATCAGCCCGAGGTCGGCCCGGCAGCTTATGATCAGGGTGCAGCGATTCTCACCGAGTTCTTCCACCGCGAACTCAAGGCCTTCCTGGGTCCCGATCTGCTGCCCTCCGGCCAGCGCATCATCGAGTGCTGCCTCGCGGGCGGCAGTCTTGAGGACTATCAGGGGCTACTCGATCTGCCCTTCTTGGAGCCGGGCGAGGGCTAAGGGGTTTTGCTCCTTGGAGTCTCTACCCAAGACCCTGAGGCGACCTGTCCTCGGGGTCGACGTCCCCTATATCGCATCCACCACAGAGGGGCGGCCGTCGCAACAGCACGCCGGCACCTAAGGCCAATCGAAAGAAGGAAAACCGCAGCATGACGAGTCAACACGGCGACAAGCGCTGGGGCGTCGTCGCCGGGGCACTGATCATTCAGATGAGCCTTGGCGCCGTATACATCTGGAGCGTCTTTCAGACGCCACTGCTGGCTCAATTCCCGGGCTGGTCCGAGACCCAAGTCACCCTGCCAGCCCAGCTCGTGATCGCGGTCTTCGCGTTCGCGGTGATCCTGGGCGGGCGTTTCCAGGACCGGCTTGGGCCGCGGCTGGTGGGCAGCGTCGGCGGCCTGATCCTGGGCCTCGGGCTGATGCTCGCCGGGCTCACGGGAGAGTTCGCCGAGGGACTGGCCCTGGCCTGGCTGGTCGGCACCTATGCTGTGATCGGCGGTTTCGGTATTGGCATGGCCTACGTCTGTCCGGTCGCGACCTGCGTGAAGTGGTTCCCGGACAAGCGCGGGCTGATCACCGGCCTGGCAGTCGCAGGATTCGGCGCTGGTGCCTTCTTTTTCGCGCCCCTGGCGCGGGCGCTGATCGGGGGCGGCGACTATGAGCTGTTCGGGATCGCACTCTTCCCGCTGCCGCAGGCCGGCGTCTTCGACACCTTCATGGTGCTCGGCGTGATCTTCCTGACTGCGGTGGTGCTGGGCTCCCAGCTACTGCGCAACCCGCCTAAGGGCTATTGCCCGGCGGGCTGGACGCCGCCGGCAGCCGCCGCCAGTCGTGATCCCGATCAGGCCGATTTCTCACCACGCGAGATGCTCCGCACCCCGACCTTCTGGCTCCTCTGGGTGACCTATCTGGCCGGCAGCACGGCTGGTCTCATGGTGATCATGAAGGCGGCGCCGATCTGGGAGACCTTCAGCCTGTCGGCGGCTGTTGAGGTTCCGGTCTCTTACGAGCGCTTCGCGACCATCGCCACAGCTGCGGCAATGGCGGTGGCGGTGCTTGCGCTGTTCAACGCCGCCGGGCGCATTCTCTGGGGCCGGGTGTCCGACAGCCTCGGCCGCAAGCAGACCTTGATCCTGATGTTCGTGCTCTGCGCCTTGGTCCTGTTCGCGCTCGATTGGATGCGTCCTTACCCCTTGTACCTGCTTGGCGTGTCGCTGGTCGCACTCTGCTTCGGCGGCTATCTCGCGCTCTACCCGGCGATCACGGCCGACTACTACGGCACCCAACACATCGGCGTGAACTATGGCCTGCTGTTCACCGCCTACGGCAGCGGCGGCCTGCTCGGCCCGTTCATCGCTGCTACGCTGTTGCAGACGGCCGAGAGCGTTGAATACCAGGTGCTGGATGCGAACGGGGCGCTCGCCACCCGCGTCTTCCAGCTTGGCGATTACGATGCCGCCTTCCTCACCTCAGGGCTTCTCTGTTTAGCGGCTGCGGCGCTGACGTTGGGATTGCGCACACCTCAACGCAACCACCCGCCTCTGGACAGGCGCGGCCAGCAAGCAGCCCAGGTGGACGGTATAACCGGCCTGCCCGCATATAAGCAATCCTAATGCGTCCAGTGCAGAAACGGCTCTGCCTACGGCGGCGTCCTAGATCGCGCCACAGCATAGCGGTCCATGTCCAGCAGGCCGATTTCCATATGGCTGATCAGGTCGACGATCAGGGTGTCCCGGCTGAGGGTGTCCAGGTGCCGGGAGGCGCCGATCAGTATCCCGGCGCCTTCGGCGAACAGGCGTTCGGGCCGGGATAGCCTTGCCTCATCCCAGGTGAAATCTGGCCAATTTAATCTGGGCGGTCGCCGCAATCAGCGGAGGCGTTACGTTGACCGAGCCCACGGCCCTCGTTAACCTCCTATAATCATCCGGCTGCTAGGCCATTGGCGGGCAGCGGCCTTGGCTTCGCGACGACTATCCTCAGACTCATCCACTTATGCTCACTGAGAAATGCCCTCGCTGCGGAAGCGGCAATGTCCGCCGATCCCGAAAAAAATCCTCGGACCCCAACCTTAAGAGCCTCTCCCTATTCAGTCGGTTTTTCCGCTGCCGCGATTGTCATTCACGCTTCCCTGCTCGGGACCTTCAACTGCTTCAGCTGTGGGGGCTCGCTCTGTTCTCACTGCTGTTGATTGTAGTGACCGTCACCTGGGCCGTTCGGCATCAGCCTGTCACCGCCGAGCATGAAATCACCGAACAAGCGCAGCCGGCCGAGTCTTCAGAAGCCGACCCCGCAGAGCAGACAATTGACGAAGCCGAACACAACTATCGCAAAGGCCTGGAGCTGCTGCGGCGTTCGGCGCAAAACGGAGCGCGCTCAGCGTTACCCAGCGCTGCGGAGTGGCTGCAGCATGCCGCCGAGGATGGCCATCTCAGAGCACAACTGATGCTCGGCGTTTTGCACGAGAACGGAATCGGTGTAATCCAGGATTACGAGCAAGCGCTCGACTGGTATCGGCTTGCGGCAAAGCAAGGCGAGACTGTCGCGATGTACCGCGTCGGGTCAATGCTTAGGAGAGGCGTCGGAGCCGACAAAGACCTGATTGAAGCCTATGCCTGGTGCAACATCGCGGCGGCCCGCGGTCATCAAGAAGCAACGATCGATCGCGACCAAATCGGCAACCAACTCGCGCCAGAAGAGATGAAGGAGGCACAGCAACAGTCGCGGACGTTCGACGAGAAATTGCCCTACGTTGCCGCAAAGCCCTTCATAATGCCTGCGGGATTGTGATCGTCGGGCCACCGCGATGCTCATCCCAAACAGACCCTTGACCGCTTGCAGAAGCTAGTGTACGGCATCGAAGCCGTAGCGGCTCGCCAGCACACCGGCGCCAAAGGCGGCAGC
>CAZEZH010000046.1:0-21710 GCA_964516305.1 uncultured Halochromatium sp.
AACACTCAACACTCAACACTCAACACTCAACACTCAGCACTCAAATCAGCCCCATCGCCACCATCGCGCGGCCCACCTTCAGGAAACCGGCGATATTGGCGCCCACCACATAGTTGCCCGGCTGTCCGAACTGGTCGGCGGTCTCGAAGCAGGTGCTGTGGATGCTGGTCATGATCTCGCGCAAGCGGGTCTCGGTATATTCGAAAGACCAGGAATCGCGGCTCGCATTCTGTTGCATTTCCAGGGCGCTGGTGGCGACTCCGCCGGCGTTCGCCGCCTTCCCTGGTCCGAAGGCGATACCCGCCTCGAAGAAGCGCTGGATGGCCTCGGGCGTGGTCGGCATGTTGGCGCCCTCGGCGACCGCCATGCAGCCATTGGCCACGAGCGTGCGCGCATCCTTGTCGGTGAGCTCGTTCTGGGTCGCACAGGGCAGCGCGATCGCGCAGGGGATGTCCCAGATGGTGCCGTTTTCGGTATAGAGGCTGTCCGGCTTGTGCTCGGCATAGACCTTGATCCGACGCCGCTCGATCTCCTTGATCTCCTTGAGCAGCTCCAAGTCGATGCCCGTCTCGTCGAGGATCACACCGTTGGAGTCGGAACAGGCGATGACCTTGCCGCCGAGTTCTTGGAGCTTCTCGATGGCGTGGATGGCGACATTGCCGGAACCCGAGACGACGCAGGTCTTGCCGTCCAGTGACTCGGCGCGCACCTTCAGCATCTCCTCGAGGAAGAAGACCAACCCGTAGCCGGTGGCCTCGGTGCGTGCGCGGCTGCCGCCCCAATCCAAGCCCTTGCCGGTCAGCACGCCGGATTCATAGCGGTTGGTGATGCGTTTGTATTGGCCGAACAGAAAGCCGATCTCGCGCTGTCCGACGCCAATATCGCCCGCCGGGACATCGGTGTTCTCGCCGAGATAGCGATACAGCTCGGTCATCAGGCTCTGGCAGAACCGCATGATCTCAGCGTCGGATCGGCCCTTCGGATCGAAGTCGCTACCGCCCTTGCCACCTCCGATCGGCAGGCCGGTCAAGGCGTTCTTAAAGATCTGCTCGAAGCCAAGAAACTTGATGATGCCAAGGTAGACCGAGGGGTGAAACCGCATCCCGCCCTTGTACGGCCCGAGCGCGCTGTTGAACTCGACGCGAAAGGCGCGGTTGATATGCACCACTCCCTGATCGTCCTGCCAGGGTACACGGAAGATGATTTGGCGTTCGGGCTCGCAGATGCGCTGGATGATCTTGTGCTCGGCGAACTCCGGGTATTTCACCAACACCGGGCCCAGCGACTCGAGCACCTCGCGCACCGCTTGGTGGAACTCGGTCTCGCCCGGGTTGTGGTGCAGAACATCCTGATAAATGGGTTCAAGCTTTTCGTCTAGACCGACCGCCATACGGGTGATGCCTCTCAATACTGTGACGAGTCTGATCAGGATACGCGTAATTTGCTGCAACCTCGGTCTTGGACCAGCGACTCTCTGACCTCGCGCAGGAGTCGGTGCACGATGGTCTTCGGACGCGTAAAGCACAGCTTCACGCGATCGCCTCAGCAAGAACCGCAAGACGAGGTGCAATCTCCATCAACGCCAATCACCGCTCGTCTTGAGCCAATGCCGGAACCGGCGCCCAAGCCTAAGCCCGCTCCGGTGTCGGGCGCACACCAGAGCCCTGACGAAGATCGGTCAGCGCATGCTTGAGGGTCGAGTCCGCATCCCTCCCTCGCGAATGTCGCTGTAAAACAGCTGTTTGTAGGTCGAGCCCCCTGCGTCCTTACGTTTGTAAGATTTTTCCGAACTATTCAGCGCAAAAAGACGAATTTACCCTCATAAAAAGCATGGCTCAAGGTTGGAAACTCGTCGTTTGCCTGCTGTCTGTCGCCTACCGTCCAAACGCTTCCATCATCTCGCATTGAAAGCCACCGCCCTCTTCCTGTGTACAGAAGTTGGGCGCTGGCGAAACCGGCCGATTCTTTGGCAGGCTGGTACGCGCCGAAAACCCGACCTTCTTCCCAGGTCCGCTCATCCTCTGGAACTGGAAGGATGGGGTCGCAGAAAAGGCGCAGGCGATGAAGGAACTGGCCGACACCCTGGGCGCCAAGATCATCCCCATGCCGGATTACCGGCCGAAATACCCGATGATCAACCCAGAGATCGAGCTCAACCTTAACCATCCTAACCTGACCATCTGGCATAACAAGATCGACGTCTGCGTCTTCATCGGGGTGCATTGTCACTATGCCAACATGGCGTTGAAGATCATTCGCGGCGGCACCGATTGCTGCACCATCACCCTGTGCGCGGAAGCCTGCCACGAAGACGCCGTGATCTCCCTGCGAGACTTCAGCTTGGCCGATCTGCACGCGCTGACGGCGGCGGTCAACCGATTGAAGGCGAGGGGCTGAGATGCTGCAGCAGCAAGTACGAAGCCCCGAGTACCTGTTCTTCGAGGCGGACAAGAAAAAGCAGTTCATGAGCGGCAGTGAAGCCGTGCGCGAGGCGATCAGGAAGGCGAATGTGGATGTGGCCATCTCCTATCCCGTCACGCCGCAGTCAGAGAGCATGCACTTCGTCGGCGACCTGTTCGCGGAAGGCTACGCGAAGGAATACTTCCGCGGCGAAAACGAGTTCGCGGTCATGTCTTCGGTGGCGGGTGCTGGCGAAGGCCTCCGCGCGGATGCCGGCCCTGGCGAACGCGGCAAACCGCAGCTGCGCGGACGGGGACCGAGTGCCACCGAGGACTGTTGGTGGCAAGCGCCACGCCGCAGTGAACTGCGGATCAGATCGCGATCGCTGAGATCCAACGAGAACAACGACCAGGATTTCCATGATCACCATCGAACAACTGCTCACTGCCCTCGAGCGTCCAACCCTGGATTGGATCGCCGATGGGCTCGCCATCGCGCTGCTGGTGGGTTACCACCTGTATCTGCGCTGGCTCGTCGCCGCGCATCCCGAACGCGCCTACCAGGCGCGTGCGGACGCGCTGCGCCATGCCTGGGTGGAGGTGATGCGGGAGCTGGGCGATCACGGCATCCTGGCGGTCAACACCCTGCGCAACTGGGTGCTCTCGGCGAGCCTGTTCGCCACCGTGACCTTCTTGCTCGGACTCCTGGTGGTCGGCTTCGCGCTGCAAGGCTCTGGACTCGATCGCCTATCGCAGGCGCTCAGCCTAGCGTCCACTGGAGAAGCCGCCGTGCAGGCCAAATTGGTCCTGCTCGCGGCGCTGCTGTTCACCGCCTTCGTGCGCTTCGCGCTGGCGGTGCGTGACTATAACCAGACCGCGCTGCAGATCAGTATTCCGGATGCGCATTTTCGCGGGCTGGCCATCGAGACCATTGCCGATACCCTGAATCGCGCCGGCAATCACTACCACCAGGGCACCCGCACCCTGCTGTTGGGGCTGCCGGTGTTGCTCTGGCTGATCGGTGCCGAGTGGTTTCTGCTCGGCGCCCTCCTCACGCTGGGGTTGCTGCGGGGCTTCGACCTGCGCGCCGATGCGCAGTCCTTGCGCGCGCCACCCAATGCCGCCGAGGGCACCGTGGTCGGCGACCCACACGCGCTCGAGGCCAGCGCTGTGCTGGCGGCCCTGCACAGTCAAGCACAGGGCCTCAGCGGCGCCGAGGCAGCGCGGCGGCTGGATGCCCTCGGCGAGAACCGACTGCCGGAACCGCCGCGCGACGGCCCCATCAAGCGCTTCTTCAAGCATTTCCATGATGTGCTGATCTACATCCTGCTCGCGGCCGCCGTGGCCACTGCGTTCATGGGGCATTGGATCGATACCTGGGTGATCCTGGGTGTGGTGCTGATCAACGCCATCGTTGGTTTCGTCCAGGAAGGGCGCGCCGAGGAAGCGCTGGCCGGGATTCGCAAGATGCTCTCGCCGAGTGCACTGGCGCGCCGCGATGGCGCCTGGAGCGAGATCGATGCCCTGCAGTTGGTGCCGGGCGATGTGGTGCGCCTGCGCGCCGGCGATCGTATCCCGGCCGATCTGCGCCTGCTCGAGGCGGCCAATCTGCGCGTCGAGGAGTCGGCGCTGACCGGTGAGTCGGTGCCGGCCTCCAAGCGCGTCGCGCCGGTGCGCGATGATGCCAGCATCGGCGATCGCTTCAGCATGGGCTATTCCGGCACCCTGGTGGCCGCCGGTAGTGGCCTCGGCGTGGTCACCGCCACCGGCCCGCACACCGAAATCGGCCGCATCAACCGCATGATCGCCGAGGTCGAAACCCTGGTCACGCCGCTGATCCGCCAGATGGGCGCTTTCGGTCGGGTGCTCTCGGTGGTGATTCTCGGCCTTGCAGCGGCCATGACCCTGGCCGGCTGGTTGCTCCACCACTGGGGTTGGGGCGACCTGATGATGGCGGCGATTGGCTTTGCGGTGGCAGCGATTCCCGAAGGCCTGCCGGCCATCATGACCATCACCCTCGCGCTTGGCGTGCAACAGATGGCGCAGCGCAATGCCATCACCCGCAAGCTGCCGGCGGTGGAGACGCTCGGCTCGGTGACGGTGATCTGCTCGGACAAGACCGGCACCCTGACGCGCAACGAGATGACCGCGCGCCATCTGATCAGCACCCGTGGCCAGTACGATATCGCCGGGGTCGGTTACGCCCCGGACGGGCATCTCTCGTTCGACAACCGAGGCATCGAGCTGGCTGAGCATGCCGACCTGCAGGCCCTGATCGAGGCCTTTGCGGTCTGCAACGATGCCGATGTGATCGAGGACGCGGGGCAATGGCGCCTGATCGGCGAGCCGACCGAAGGTGCCTTGCGCACCCTGGGGCTGAAGGCCGGCTTCGACACCAGCGGCTATCAACGCCGGGCCGAGATCCCGTTCGACTCTGAACACAAATTCATGGCCACGCTTGAGCAGTTGCCAACGCCGGGGCAAGAACAGGAGCAAGCGCAAGCGCAGGGTACGGGCATCCTGATGAAGGGTGCGCCCGATCGCCTACTCGATCGCTGCACGCACCAGCGAGGCGCTGACGGCCAGCCTGAGCCGCTTGATCGCGACTTCTGGGAGGGCGAGGTGGAGCGGCTCAGCGCCAAGGGTCTGCGCGTGCTGGCCGCCGCCGCGCGTGCGAGCGACGCCGACAAGACCGATCTGCAGCTCGCCGACCTCGACGCCGAGCTGATCTTCCTCGGCCTGGTCGGCATCATCGACCCGCCGCGGCCGGAGGCCATCGAGGCCATTGCCACCTGTCACTCGGCCGGCATCGACGTCAAGATGATCACCGGCGATCATCTCGGCACCGCCAGCGCCATCGGCCGCGAGATGGGCATCGGCGAGCAGCGGGGCGCTATCTCCGGGGCGCAACTGGAGGTTGCGGATGAGGCGGAACTGCGCCGACTGGTCGCCGAGCATGACATCTTCGCCCGCACCAGCCCCGAGCATAAGCTGCGCATCGTCAAGGCCCTGCAAGCCAACGGCGAGGTCGTCGCCATGACCGGCGACGGCGTCAACGACGCACCGGCGCTCAAACGCGCCGATGTCGGCGTGGCCATGGGCATGAAGGGCACCGAGGCGACCAAGGAGGCCGCCGAGATCGTCCTCGCCGACGACAACTTCGCATCGATCAGCCGTGCGGTCGAGGCCGGGCGCACCATCTACGACAATCTGCGCAAATCGATCCTGTTCATCCTGCCGACCAATGGTGCCCAAGGCTTGGTCATCCTGGCCGCCATCCTGTTCGGTTTCGATCTGCCGCTCTCGCCGGTGCAGATCCTGTGGGTGAATATGATCACCTCGGTGACATTGGCCCTAGCGCTGGCGTTCGAGCCCGCCGAGCCCGGCGTCATGCGCCGCCCGCCACGGCGCCCGGATGCCCCCATCCTTGGCGCCTATGCGCTGTGGCGCATCCTGCTGGTCTCGCTGATCATCGGCGTCGCGACCATCCTGATCTTCCTGCACGAGATGGCTAGCGGACAAGGGCTGGCAGTGGCTCAGACCATGGCGGTGAATACCCTGGTGGTCGGGCAGATCTTCTACCTGCTCAACAGCCGCTTCCTGCTCGAGTCCGGACTGCGGTTGCGTTTCTGGCTGACCAATCCGGCGGTCTGGATCGCGATCGCGGTCATGCTGGTGCTGCAGGCATTGTTCGTCTATGCCCCCTTCATGCAGCTCTGGTTCCACACCGCCGCGCCGCAACCGCGAGAGTGGCTCCTGCCGCTGGGCATCGGCGTGGCGGTGTTGTTGATCGTGGAGCTGGACAAAGCCGTGGCGCGTGCCGTCTCGGCGCGCGCCCAGCGGCGCCGGAGTGCGGGCTGAGAGACCAGCCCTCAGCGCGCCGGAATCGGCGTCAGCGCCTCGGTCTCATTGATGAAGACAAAGGCGTCGTAGCGCCGAGGTAGCACCGTCGGCACATAGTTGCCGGGAACCTCGCGCTCGGGTCGGTAGACCACGCCGATGGCGCGATGCCCGTGGGGTTGGCGCAGCGGCGCCGGGACCGAGGCATCGAACAGGAACAGCAGATCCTCACCATCACCGGCCGCGTGCATGGCGGCCTCGATGCTGTCAGGCGCCGCCGGGGGCGCGGTCATCCGCTCCATCGGTGCCGCCCAGGCGCTCCCAGCGAGCACACGGCCGCGCCAGGTGCCGAACCCGACCGCCGCGACTTGCTCCGGGCCGAGTCCCTCGCGCGCGAGTTGGCCGATATTGCGCCGCTGTTGACGCGCCATGTCGGTCGCGCGCGCATCGCCGATATGGGTGTTATGCGCCCAGACAATCCCTTTCGCATCCCTGCCATAGAAGTCGAGCAGGCGCTCCAGCGTCTGATAGAAGTGATCGACCCGAGTATTCCAGGACTCGGGGCCGCGTCCGGCCATGCCGCCGTAATGCTGTTCGGCATTCTTCACCACCCAGGCCATCTGCTTGAGATGGAGATATTCCGCCGCATCGATCTCCAGCTGATCACGCTGTTCCCGAAGGCGCTCGACCACCGCGCGCGCGTTACCGCCGAGTCCGTCTTCGCCGCGTTGAAGGCTCAGCACATAGGCGCGGGTATCATCCACCAGCGCATCGAAGGGCGCGTACTGCTCGCGCAGCCACTCGGCCTCCTCGGCGTCGATCGCCGCCATCGATGCTGGTAGCTCGCGCAGCGCGTCGGCCTTGCCGTAGACATCGAGGCCATAGAAGCCGACCCGTCGCTCCGCTGGCAGCTTGGCATTGTAGGTCTTGAGCCACTCGATCAGCGCGGCGGTCTCCTCATTGGCCCACATCCAGGTCGGCCAGCGCTCGAAGGTGCGCATGATCTCGCCAGCGCTTGTCGCGTCCTGGTCATAGCCTTTGACGTAGCGATTGAGACGGTAGAGCGCGTTCCAGTCCCCCTCGACGGCGATGAAGCGAAAGCCATGCTCGGTGATCAGGTCGCGGCTGATCTCGGCGCGCAGGCTGTAGAACTCGGATGTCCCGTGGCTGGCCTCGCCCAGCAGCACCACCCGCGCCGGGGCGATCCGCTCGATCAACGGCGACAGGTCGGGCGGAGCGCCGAGCGGGATCGCGATCTCGCGCAAGGCGCTGACCAAGGCCTCCTCGGCGAGGGCCAGCCCCGAGCCAAGCATCAGCAGCAGCGCTAGTAGGCATCGGCCTAAGGTCTGACGAGGCGGATTGTTCAGGACCATCATGTGATCGGCTCCAGTGCGGGATTCATGATGGGCAGCCAGGCGATCAGCGCCATCGAGAATGGCTTGACGGCCCAATTGACGAGCAGTGTTTTCACCGATTTTATCGTTCGTTGTCATTTATCCTGATTGAAATAGGGGTGAAGTCTCAATTTTAGCATAACAATAGGAGAGGCCATCAGTATTGCACCAATGATAAAGGAAATTGTCAATGCAGAAACTGTAAGAACCCCGTCAAGATATGCTCCATAATAGGCCCATATCGAGATCGGAAAGAAAAGAAGAACGGCCGTGCCGAGCCCAGGGGAGAATCTTCCTTTCGTCTTGATAAAAGGTAAAACGTGAAATAATGTTGCGTTGATCAGCATCAGGGCAGGTAAGCTGAGAGCGTAGGCCGGTAATGACCAAGCAACCGATGAACAAGAAATGCCCAAAATAATAACTACAGCATTTACGACGGAAAAATGAATCCAATTTAAAGGCAGCTTGATGACATTGATTGCCCAATTTTTCCAATCAAACATATATTCCTCTACGATGTGTAGGGCGTAGGCAAAGGTCGCGATCCACAGAATATAGTCGTGACTCATTGAATTTTATCACCGAGCGTTTGATTAGACAGAATGTGGGGAGTGTCTCGCTAGGGAATTGCTGATACCGCCGATCCAATCAAGCCGCGAGCGACTTACCGGTATAGGCCCAGCGAAACGTCTTGGCCATCTTGTCGTTGAAGAAGTCGACAAACATGGCGAGTTTATCATGAAGATCGTTGACCGAGCCGAGGTTGCCGCAGCAGATCATTTTGCGCGCCAGGATGGAGAACCACTGCTCGATCTGGTTGAACCCTTGTGCCTCTACAATGCGCGGCCAGCCATGCAACGGCTCTCGCCTTTGTGCGGGCGTACGTCGCTTCTCCGCCATGCCCGATCAGGGCGAGCGCGTATAAACCCTAAGCCAACCAAGACCTTAGTGCGACAGACGTCATTCCAAGTGGCCTGACGGCGTTTCTTCGACATTCTCAGCCTGGAAGGCTCTCGTTCCAACGGAGTCATGCAGAGATGGCGCAGAGAGGTGGGGATGGCAAGAGCATTGCCTTTGCGGATGCAGCGTGCCAAGTGCTTCGTTGATCCAGTAACGGCGCACCTCCAGTCGCCCATGATCTTTCTTGGTCTTATCGGTGACCGCTTGCGTTCAACTGAGGAACGCGCTTTGAAAGGCGACGAGATTCAACCATGAGATCACATCGGCGTTCCGCTCGTGCGAGGGGATGCTGTTGGCAAACGGCGCGAACTTGCACAACCCGTCCAGTTTCTCCTTGCCAAATTCCTCCATCGCTTCCGAGCCCTCTGCGCCGCTGAGCAGTAAACAGACATTCGCAGCGGAGTTGTGACGCATCCTGCAGCCGCGCGACTACCAACAGCATGATCAAGGACCGGCGCTGGTCCACGAGCACGACCCTGCGGCTGTGCGCCTGGATCATTTTCTCGTTGAACGCGGAAGCGGGCAGCCGCTCGACACCCAAGACGCCCTGTCGCTGCTGCGCCAGATCGCCGAGGCTGTGCGCTTCGCCCACGGCAAGCGGCTCTACTACCGGGCGCTCAGTCATCTGAGCGGCCTCCTGCAAGAGGATGCCGGCGCCTACCGCGCGCTCGAGCTAGCCCAAGGCGCGCTGCTGGGCTCGCCCAGGCTGTCGGTGGCCGAGGTCCAGGACCGTATCCAAGGCCGCTATCCGCAGGCCCTGCCGCTGCCGGGCCGACCACAGCTCGATGCCCTGCTTCAGGACCTCGAGCTGGGCCTGGTCTGGGAGCCGGTGCACCATGACATCTTCGCCGATCGCTCCAGACATCCGTCGAAACAGCCGCGCATTCGGCTTGAGTAGGGCGGGGCTCAGGGCTAGTATTGTTGAATTTTTCAACAATTCGGCGGTGCACATGGCCACGATGAACTTCAGCATCCCGGACGAGGTGCGCGATGCCTTCAACCGCGAGTTCTCCGGGCAGAACAAGAGCGCCCTGATCGCCCGCCTGATAGTCGGAAGTCTGCCTGATCACGGCCGACGACCGTTACCACCGCAAGGCCAAGACGCTGCCGGACATTTGCCATCTGCGCGACTGGCATGGCTGAGCCGGCCGCACTGAAGACCTGCCCCTGAGCACCTGTGACCGCACAAGGATTAACCAGTCCAAATGATCCAGCCCTAAGACCTGCTCGCCGACCTCCAATCGCTGCTGCCCAAGCTCCAGCAGGACATCCTGGCCTATTCCCAGACCCAGTCAGAGTTGGAGACCCATCTTCAGGCCGAATACGCCAAGGCCAAGGAGGCCAAGCGCACCGCCGAGCACTTCGTCGCCTGGCGCGAGGCGCAGATCACCCAGGCCGCCGCGGCCTGGGTGCTGATCTGCGTCTTCGTGCGCTTCCTGGAGGACAACGGGCTGCTCGAGAGGCCGATGCTCTCGGGGCCAGCGGATCGCTCGGGGCCGGGCTCCCAACCGGGCGCGCTGCAGTAGGCCAAGGAACGGATGACGGTCTATTTCGCCGAGCACCCGCCCCAGGCCGAGCGCGACTATCTGCTCGCCGTCTTCACCGAACTGTCGACCCTGCCCGCGATGGGCGAGCTGCTCGACCGTGCCCACAATCCGCTCTGGCGGCTGCCGCTCTCGGCCGATGGCGCCAAGGCGCTGATCGACTTCTTCCAGCGGCTCGACCCCGAGACCGGCGCTATCCTAGACTACCCGATGCCCGATTTATTGCAGTGGCATAATGAAAACGTTTATGTTGGTTAACTTTTGATTGGCTCATAGCATGATAAGCTCAACGACGCTAGACAAACTTCTAAAGTTCAGAAAGGATCGCGACTGGGAGCAATTTCACACCTTTAAGAATCTTGCGGTATCTATCTCACTAGAAGCAGCTGAGTTATTAGAGCATATTCAGTGGATTGCGGATGATCAAGTTCAGAATATTGTTCGTGAGAAGCGAAGCGAAATCGCTGCGGAAATGGCAGACATAGCGATATACCTAACCTATGTGGCCCATGATCTGAATATTGATCTAGAGTCCGCAGTACGAGAGAAGTTGCAATCCAACGAGAGGAAATATCCAGTCGAAAAAGCGAGAGGAAACGCGTCGAAATATACTGAGATTTAGTTCCGAGGTTTCTATTCACCCAGGTCGACCAACGGCCTTGGTCGGCGCCTTTCAACGGATGGCGCTTGAAGCCGGATATCCATGTCGTCGATGCTGGTGGCGGTCTCCAGGGCGGCAAACAGCGTTCGCAAGCGTTTGGCATGATGGGGCTGGATTCCAGAAGACGAGCCGGACTCATAGAAGCGTTTGAGCCCCTTATGTCTGAACGACTTGATCAAGGGTGAGCGTAGCATGTTGCGCACCGCGCAACAAACCGCGCAACAAATAGTGATTGCCGAGCTTGCGCTTCAGGTTGCGCCTCGAAAACCACAAAAGTAGTACAATCGAGCCGTTGCAGGACAGGTTCAGCAGTTCCTCAGATGCCCGCTTCGACATCCATTCGCATCGACCAGCAACTCTACGACCAGGCCAAGGCCGACGCGGCGATCGAGCATCGGACCATTGCCGGACAGGTGGAGTACTGGGCGCGAGTCGGGCGCGCCGCCCTCGATAATCCCGATCTGCCGGTCAACTTCATCGCCGAATGATTGGCCTCTTTGGACAAGCCTCATGAAGACGCTATGCCCTTCGAGCCAGGCCAGCGTGGCGGATGAGCTATACGCTCAAACAGACCAGGTGTTTCGCGCGCGCCTATAATGAAGTTGCATCCCAACGTCGTCGCGGATGTGAATGGGGCCGCCCTCGCCGTTGCCGAGAATCCGAGCTTGGGAGAGCGCAAGAAAGGCGATCTGGCCAGGCAGTACGTCTACAAGTTTCGCAGTCAGGGCCAGTTGTATCTACTTGGCTACAGCCTGGATGACAGCGTGCGGCTGATCTATCTGGAGGCCGAGGCCATCGATCAGACGCTGAAGGACTATGTGGTCACTCCGCAGCTCGCGCGCTGCTTCTAGGATGCGCTGAGCTTCGTCAAGAGCACCGTCACCAGCGCCCAGGGCCGGAGCCAGAACCGCAACAAGGGCGCCTATCTGCAGGGGAGTTTCGGCACCGGTAAGTCGCACTTCATGGCGGTGCTGAATCTCCTGGTGCAGGGCAACCCCCAGGCCCGTGCCATCCCGGAGCTGGCCACACGGTGGCCAGGCACAGCGACTGGATGCAGCGTCGCAATATCCTACTGGTGCCCTATCACATGATCGGCGCGGCGAGCATCGAGGCCGGTGTGCTCGGCGGCTATGCCCGCCACATCCGCAAGCTCCACCCGGATGCGCTGGTGCCTGGCTTCTACATGAGCGATCGGTTGTTCAAGGACGCTCTGGGGATGCGTGGACACCCGAGCGCTTTTTTGCCGCGCTGAATGCCGCCGGCGGAGCGGGTGCTGGGTTGCGCGCGCATGATGACGGCTGGGGCGACGCAGCGACTGGCTGGGATGCGGCGAGCTTCGAGGCCGTGCTTAGTGGTCAGGCCAGCGACGACGACCAGCAGGATCTGGTGAGCGCCCTGGTGCAGGCGCTGGTGGCGCTGTCCTCGGCGCTGCAGCGCGAGCGCACGGCGCTGAAGGTGATGCTGATGCTCTTGGTCGCGCAGCGCGAGACCCTGACCCGATGGGCAGGGGCGCAGACGGGTCGGCCAGTTCGGTCATCAGTTGGAAGGTGGCGAGGATGCCGGTTTCGGTCAGGCCGTAGCCATTGACGAAGGCGCGGGGCCGACCGCCTGCGTTGTGCAGCGCCTTGTGCACGGTCTTGGGGTTGACCATCTCGCCGCCAGAGAGCAGGTACTTAACCCGGCGAAACATGCCTGGGCGGAAGACGACCAGTTGATCGAACAGCGCCGAGGTCACCCACATGACGCTGATCGCCGGGTGCTCAATGAAGTCGGCGAAAGCCTCTGGGTTGAGGAGGGTCTCGTAGTCGACGCAGATCAGGGTCGCGCCGTTGAGCCGCGCCGTCCAGATCTCGAACGAGGCGGCGTCGAAGGCGATACTGCTCGACGACAGCACCCGATCGTCGGCATCGATGCTGAGATACCTGGGACTCAAAATCAGAGCCCGACTGGCGTCTGCACCCGATCACGCAGGCCGGGTCCGATCAGCCGCTGTGGCACGTCCACCGCGCGCACGCTCGGCCCCAACGCGGCCACTCGTCGGTATCGATCAGCAGTCGCCAGGCCAGCGTGGCCGGCACATTCAGCTCAAGATGTTTAATCAGCATGATGTGTCGGAGTGTTGATCGGACCGATCATCAGTCACCTGCCCACGGCGTGGTGATCTGGCCGAGAAAAGCCGCTAGCGCGTTCTGATACTGCGGCTGCGAGTGCAGAAAACCCTCGTTATGGCCACCCCGGAGCCCGACGAAGCGCTTTGGCCCTGGAGCCGCGTCATAGAGCAGTCGCCCCAACCGAATCGGCACGATCGTGTCATCGGGGCTGTGCAACACGAGCAGCGGGCTGTGCACGTCGGCGATCTCCTCAACGGCCGGGAAGGCGACCCGAAGCGGGATCAGGCGCGAGAGCAGGGGATAATGCACCTCCGCCAAGCTCTGCATCCGATCAAAGCTGGATTCGATGATCACCGCTGCGGGCGTTGTGCGCGCTGCCAACCAGGCCGCCACCGCGCCCCCGAGTGAACGGCCGAAAAGGACGATCTCCTCGGGCGGGGTACCCCGGACCTGCGTCAACCACTGCCAGGCCGCCGTGGCATCCCGATACAGCCCCTGTTCCGACGGCGAGCCTTGGCTGCGACCATAGCCGCGATAGTCAATGATCAGCACCTCGAGACCCAGCTCGGTGAAGATCCTGATCGAGTCGCCCCGATGCGAGAGATTGCCAGCATTGCCATGGAAGAACAGCAGCGTGCGCGGCGCGGTGGCACGCGCTTTGGGCGGTTTGACCCGCCAGCCATGCAGGCTGATCCCATCTTCGGTGGTCAGTTCGACCTCTTCATAGTCGAGCCCCCAATCGATCGGTGTCGCCTGCAACCGTTCGTAGGGAAAGAAGATCATCTTTGGCTGCAGCCACCAGAGCAGGAGGCCGAACAGGAGCACACCGAGCAAGGTCAGCAGCAGGAAGGATGAGAGCTTAGCGAGCATAAGGCGTAACGATATCAGTGATCCCAAACGCCAGCATGAGCGGATGGTGCAGACCTTCCAGGCGACGCAGTCGTCGCCGGCGGCAGAGGGCGACGGAGTGAGCCAGCAGGTCGAGCAGGTGCTGATCGTTGATCGAGATGGCGATTTCCGACAGGCCCCAAAGCCGGCTGCAGCACTATCGACTGACCAAGCAAGGCCACCAGTGGCTACTTGAACAGCGATTCCGCGGCTTGTCTTAGAAGGTCTTCATCTTGAGTGTTACTGGGGTCCTGGAGCGCGGACGCGGACTCGGTGGGCTGTCGCGCCGGATCGAAATGGTCGCAGAAGTTGGCGCGCACCTTATCGGCGATCGGCTCCGCCAGCGGCTCGAGACAATCATTGGGGCGCCCGCGCTGATAGAGGCGGCAATTGCGGCAGGCGCGTGTGGCCTTGCCGCAGCTCAGACAGTGATTCTCACGTCCGTAGTCTGCGCGCGTTAGATCAGCACCACAGTGCCAGCAATGGCCGATGATGTCTGGCTGGGTCATGACCTTAGAGTCCACCAACGCGCACATAGATCAGGCACCCGGTATCGGAGAAGGGCTGGTGCTGGCTGAGATGCGGGCTGCGTATCCAAGTGCCCTCTGGATAGCGCCCCTGCTCGTCGGCGAATTCGCCCTCGAGGACGAAGATCTCTTCGCCGCCCCGGTGGCTGTGCGGCTGAAACTGGGTGCCGGGTGCCCAACGCACTAGGGCGACACTCTCTTGATAGCCTTGCTGGCTGTACAGCGGCCGGACGCTAAGTCCATCAACGAGTCCGGGGCGCCAGCTGTTGGCTGCATGGGTGTCCTCGACTAATCGCGGGCGATCGTTGCCTGGGTACTGGCGCAAGCGCACGAGTAGCGTGCAGCCAGGCTCAGAGCGCGGCGAATGCCGGCTACCATGCGGATTCATCAAAAAGGTACCGGCGGGGTAGTCGCCGTGCTCGTCGGAGAAGACCCCGTCCAAAACCAGGATCTCTTCGCCCTCCGGATGGGCGTGCTCGGCGAAGACACCGCCGGGCGCATAGCGCACCAGACTGGTCACGGGGCCAAATTCTCCTCCTTGGCGATAAAGCGGCTTGCGCCAGACCGTGCCGCTCGGGCTCGACTCCCAGTCCATCTGCCGGGTGTCGACCACCACCCGCTGCGCAAGATCGGCATGAATGTCGGTGGGCTCTGATAGATGCGCTGGTTGCGCGCTGGGGGTTTTGATCTGCTGTTGCATGCCGTCGTTGGGTGGATACTCGAGTCGTTAATGATGAAATATAGCCTGCCGTTCAGGGCCAAAGCAGCGTGCTCTTGGCGTTGAGCAAGAGCACGACCGCCAAGCCCAGGGCCACAGCCAGGAGTAACAGCGCCAACTGACGGCGCAGCCAGCCCTCGGCGCACGTTAGCGTATCCAAGCCGGTCAAGCTATCGCGCTCGCGTGTGACCCACCAAGCGACCCAGCCTGATTGCAAGGCGACTAGCCTCCGCAGCATCCTCCTGACGATGCGCCACAGCCAACGGCCGCAGAAGGCTAAGGGCCACCAGAGATCGCCGGCGGGCAGCCAGTGGCTCAGCCGCACTGCCACGCGGCGTAGACTCCAGCCAAAGACGACCGACAGGAGCAATCCTAACCCCAGCGGCCAGAGCAGGGCGGGGAGCGCGTTGAGCGGAGGCCAGGCGAATCTGTCCGCGAGTCGGCCCGAGAGCACGCCTTCGATCCCGCCCGCGAGCAAGCTGAACCAAAGTGGCAGGCTGAGCGCGGCGAGGACGCTGATCAACCAGGCCAGCGGCATGGGTGCGAGAAGGCGCCGATCATCGGCTGGCGTCGGTGCACGCTGCGGCCATTGCCTCCATTGACGCCACAGCGTCCGCGCCATCAGCAGCGAGGTGCCGACGGCAGCCAGGCTCAGCCAGAAGACCAAGGTCTCTTCTCCATCGGCATCGAGCACCTTCTTGATGCCCCATTTGGCGATCAGTCCCGAGCCCAGCACACCCGCCAGCGACAATGCCGGCAGCGTCAGCAGGGTCCAGAGCAGCCAGGGAGGTAAGCGCGGTGGCTGCTCGCTGATGCCGACCCCGAGGAACAGCGCGCCCTTGCTCAAGCCATGATGGGCGGCGAAGAACAGCACCAGCACGCTGAGCGCGGGCCAGCTGTCAGGCTGCAGTAGCCCGACCGCGACCAGGGCCGTGATCATGCCCATCTGGCTGACACTGGAATAGGCCAGCACCGCCTTTGGGTGCCGTTGCGCCACGCCCAAGAGCGCCGCGGCGAAGGCGCCGACTAGACCGGCCGTTAGCATCGCCAGTGCCAACCCGTGGAAGGCGTCATCGACACCGGCCATGCCCAGCGGCAGCGTGCTCATCCAGCCGACCAGTCCGGCCTTGATCATCACGCCACTGAGCACGGCGCTGGCGGGTGTCGGTGCCACCGGATGCGCCAACGGCAGCCACAGGTGCAGGCCGATCACCCCGGCCTTGACCCCGAAGCCGAGCCAGAGCAGCAGCCCCATCCATAGGCCCGCATCAGCCGTTGCCAGCGTCGCGCGTAGCTCCGACAGGGTGAGTGCCGAGCCTGTGCCGGCGCCCCACATCAGGCCGGCCAGGATCATGCCTTCTCCGAGCACCGCCATGACTAGATAGGCCAGGCCGCCGATGCGTGCCTCGCGGCTGCCGTCGTGGATCACCAGCGGGTAGGCCGAGAAGGTCATCAGCGCAAAGCCGAGGTAGAAACTGGCGATATCCTCGGCGACGAGCAGTAACAGATTGCCGCAGAGGGTGAGCGGCCAGAACAGCGCGAAGCGCAGCAGACGCGAGCGGCTTTCCGCGTCGCCGGCTGCGGCCTGGGCCTGCTCGGCGGCGAAGTAGCCACGTGCGTACCAGCCCGCCAGTCCCCACAGTAAGGCGGTGAAGGCCAGCAGCAGGCGGCGTTGGTCATCGAGTGTCCAGTCTCCCCCTAGAAGCCAGGCCTCCAGCCACAGGCTGCCTTCAGGGCCCAGCAGGGCGAGTGCGAGCGCAGGCCAAGGGGCGCTGATCCAGAGCCAATCCAGGAGCCAAATCGGTTTCCGACGCGGCCTCTCCGGCGCGATCAGCGCCCTTAGCACGGCTCGCAGCGCCAGCAGCAGGGGCCATAACAGCGTCGCGAAGAGCAGTGCCGCGAAGAGCAAAAGGGCGGGGGATAGGGGTGCGAGGGGCAACTCAGTCATCGCACGAGGTAGGTCTCATTCACTACCCGAATCGCCCACTGCAAGGGGCTGAAAGGCAGCCCCGCCAGCATCCCGGCCAGCAGGCTGAGCAGCGCCGTGGCCAAGGCCGGTAGCAGCAGCCAAGCGCTGGTCTCGAATCGACTTGGCGCGCGCTCAGCCGGCCAGGTGCCGACCCCGTGGGCCGGTCCAGTGCGGAACCAGAGGCGGTTGAGGATGGGCAGGAAATAGGCCGCGTTGAGCAGGGTGCTGGCCACCAACACGGCGATCACCCAGGGCATGTCGGCCTGCACCGCGCCCATGCCCAGCATCCACTTGGAGATGAAGCCGACCACGGGCGGCATGCCGATCATGCCGAGCGCGCCAACGGTGAAGGCGAGGCTGCTCAGTGGCATGCGCCGACCAACGCCGTCCAACTCATCGATGCGGTGAATCCCCAATTCCTCGGCATAGTTGCCGGCGCAGAAGAACAGCGTGACCTTCATCAGCCCCTGATGCAGCAGATGCGCAAGCGCAGCGATGGTCCCGAGCGGCCCGAACAGACCGATCCCGAGCACGATGTAGGAGACCTGGCTGACGGTGGAGTAGGCCAGGCGGGGTTTCAGTTCCTGCTGGGTCAGCGCGCGCAGGGAACCGTAAATGATCGTGACGCAGGCGATCACCACCAGTCCATCGAGCACGCCAAGGGCCTCGCTGAAGCTGATGCCGTAGACATCGTAGACCAGCCGCACGATGCCAAAGGCGCCGGCCTTGACCACCGCCACCGCATGCAGCAGGGCGCTGACCGGTGCCGGTGCCACCATCGCCCGCGGCAGCCAGCCATGCAGCGGTACCAGCGCCGCCTTGACACCGAAGCCAAGGATCATCAACCAGAACAGCCCGATCAGCCAGGGGTGAGTGTCAGGGCCGAGTTCGGCCAGGATCTCCTGCTGACCGAAGCGCAGATCCCCGGCCAAGACCTGCAACGCCACCATGCCGATCATCAACACCAGGCCCGCGCTGAGCGTATAGCGCAGGTAGACGGTGGCCGCGGCCAATGCCTTCGGCGTGCCGCGATGCGCGACCAAGGGATAGGTGGAGAGCGTCAGTAGCTCGTAGAAGATCAGCAAGGTGAACAGGTTGCCCGCCAGGCTGATACCCAGGCTGCTGGTGACACAAAGGCTGAAGAAACCGAAAAAGCGCCGGCGGTTAGGAGACCCCTCGAGGTAGCCAATGGCATAGATCGTGGTAAACAGCCAGAGCAGCGAGGACAGCCCGGCGAAGGTGAGCCCGAGCGCGTCCACGCGCAAGACAAAGCTCAGGCCCTCGACGATCGGAAACTCGACCGCGTAGACCTCGCCCGAGATCAATCCCCACGCCATCCAGATCACCAGCACCAGCTTGACCAGCGCGGCAGCGAGGTTGAGCGCGGTGCGGGTGCGCACGGCCTGTTCCGGCAGCATGAAGATCACGGCCGCGGTCAGGAGCGAGCTGGCCAGGGTCGCCAGCGGCAACAAGGCACTCATGGCACCCCCGCTGGCGCCAGAAACGACAGCGGCCAGCCGGCCGCCAGGCCTAGTCCGATGGCGGCCAGCGCCAGCACCAAGGCGATCAGCTCCATCCCCAACGGCAGGTTGCGGAGCGCCGGTTCGGGGGCGTCCTCGACGAAGGAGCAGCGCAGCACCCGAAACACATAGATGGCGCTGAGCAGGCTGCCCAGCGCGAGCACGAGCACCCAGAGCCATTGGCCCGATGCCAGCGAGGCCTGCAGCCACAGCCACTTGGCGGTGAAGCCGGCGCTCGGCGGCAGTCCCATCAGGGTCACCGCCGCCAGCCCAAAGGTCATCAGCGAGAGCGGCAGCCGGCGGCTGGTCCCGGTCAGGCCCTCGAGCCGATGCGCGCCGGTCGAGAGCAGCAGGTTGCCGGCGGCCATGAACATCGCCGCCTTCGCCAGCGCATGACCGGCAAGCTGCAGCCAGGTCGCCTGCCAGGCCATCAATGCAACGGCGGCGCTGGTCCCGGCCAGCAACGGGAAGGCCAGCATCAGATAGCCTAATTGGCCGACGGTGGACCAGGCGACCAGCTGCTTGAGCCCGACGGCGCGCCAGGCCTGCACCCCACCCCAAAGCACCGCTAGGCTGCCGAGCAGGCCGAGCGCCCAGGCGCCGGCGATGGCCTCGGGCAGTAGCGCGCGCCAGAGTAGCAGCAGGATGAAGAACGAGGCCTTGACCACCAGCGCGCCGTGGATCGCACTGACCGGGGTCCAGGCGCTGCCATGCACCGGCGCCAGCCAGCTGTGCAGCGGAAAGATCGCCGCCTTCAGCAACAGCCCGCTGGCCAGCAGCGCGACGGCGATCTGAGTCACTGGGTCGGGTTCGGCGACCGCCGCCAGTCCCGCCAGATCGAGCCGGCCCCAGGCGCCGAGCAGTAGGGCGATGCCGAGCAGCCAGGTCAGTGAGCCGACCAGCGCGAAGAGTAGATAGCGCAGGCCGGCAGTGAGCGCCTCGACGCTGCCGGGAAGCAGCATCATGCCGACGGCGCAGAGCCCCATCAGCTCTAGACCGGCGTAGAGCAGCAGCAGATCGGCCGCGATCCAGATCAGCCCGAGTCCCAGCGCCAGGCAGCCAAGCAGCGGCCAGAGCCAGGCGTAGCCGCGCGTCCTGAGTGGTGTGGCGTGGGCATAGCTGGCGGCATACAGGGCACTGGCCAGCAGCAATAGCTGCGTCAGCAGCCATAACAAAGCGGCCAGTCCGTCCAAGCGCCAGTGCAGCATCAGCGGCCCGAGCGCCAGGCGTCCGGCCATTGGCCCTGTCTCAAGCCCGAGCAGTAGCCAGAGCGCCACCAGCGGCAACGGCAGGGCGACCAGCAACACCCATCCGCTGTGGCGCGGCGGACGCACCCAGGCCAGCAGACCAAGGGCCAGCGGCGCGAAGAGCAGCCAGAGCAGGTGGAACGGGGTCGGGCTCATTGATTTGAGCCGAAGACAGCATTCAAGGTGACCTGACCACCCTGTGCATGCAGGCGCAGCAACAGCGCCGCGCCGAGCACCGAGCCGAGCAGTGCCACCACCAAGCCGATGAAGATCAACGCCCGGACCTCGGCGATTGGAGCGGGCGCCGGCGCAGCAACCCCGGCCAGTAGCAGGAAAACCCCGGAGCCAAGCAGGTTGAAGGCCAGCAGTCGGCGCAGCAGATGGCGCTGAGCGCTGAAGGCCCAGAGTCCCAGTCCCATGATGACCACACCGGTTGCGGCCAACAACGTGCTGATCGATGTCGGCGGGCTCAGCGCGTCGAGGCCGAGCAGCATGACCAACGCAGCGCCACTCAGACCCAGCCAGCTCAGGATCAGTAGCCAGCGCAGCGGTGCGGTGAGGCGCGCTCGCCGCGATGTCTCATCCACTGGCGATAAGCGTGGCAGTGCCCCGCGACCGCGCAGCGTCCAGAGCAATGTGCCGCCGGTCAGCAGCGCGCCGAGCAACGCCTCGGCCAGCGCCAGCCAAGGCGATCCGAGCAACAGCCAGGCCAGCGACATCAGTAGCGCGAAGGCCACGAAGCTTTGGCAGGCGCGCCATAGGTTCCGTTGAAGGAGGCAGAAACCGGCCAGTAGCAGCAACAGAGACGCCAGCACCCAGGCTGCCGCTGGTGCGACGATCAATGGAGACTCCTGGTGATCGGAGACTTGCAGGGTCTGACGCGCTGCAACGCGTCATGCAGATTCATGCGCGCTTATAAACGTCGATGATGCTGGTCGGCCATGAGCTTGATCATCAGGGTCTCAGGTCGGGTCGATCGGCGCTCATGTGGTCGAGCCCGCCAACGCGGACATAGATCAGGCAGCCGCTGTCAGAGAAGGGCTGGTGCCGGCTGAGATGCGGACTGCGTATCCAGGTGCCTTCGGGATATCGACCCTGCTCATCGGCGAATTCGCCTTCGAGCACGAAGATCTCTTCTCCACCCCAATGGCTGTGCGGCTGAAACTGGGTGACGGGCGCCCAGCGGACCAGCGCAACGCTCTCCGGATAGCCTGGCTGGCTGTACAGCGGTCGGACGCTGAGGCCATCGACCAGACCGGGCCGCCAGCTGCTGGCGGCCTGGGTGTCCTCCACCAAGCGCGGGCGATCACTGCCGGGATATTGACGCAAGCGCACCAACAGCGTGCAGCCGGGCTCGGAGCGGGGTGAGTGCCGGCTGCCATCGGGATTCATCAAGAAGGTGCCGGCGGGGTAGTCGCCCTGCTCGTCGGAGAAGACCCCGTCCAAGACCAGGATCTCTTCACCCTCTGGATGGCTGTGCTCGGCGAAAGCGCCGCCGGGTGCGTAGCGGACCAGGCTGGTCACCGGCCCGAATTCGCCACCTTGCCGGTAAAGCGGCTTGCGCCAGACCGTGCCGCTTGGGCTCGGCTCCCAGTCCAGCTGCCGGGTGTCGACCACCACCCGTTGTGCAAGATCGGCGTGGATGTCGGGCAATTCTGGGGTCGGCACTGGTTGCATCTTGGGTGCTGGGGTTTGCTGCTGCATGCTGCTAGGTGGTTGAGACGCGAGTCGTGACGGATGAGTTCATTAAGCGATCATGGCTGAGCGAGTGAAGCTCCCGCAGGCAACAGCTATCCTTGCTTATCTGCGCGACGGCCAATGATGAATGCGCTGACCAATCCCACCACGGTTGAGCCGCCAACAATAGATGCGGCGGTCTCAAGCCCAATCGGGCCGCGATGTCCCGAAGGTCGACCATGTAACTCCTTCCCG
>CAZEZH010000047.1:0-18698 GCA_964516305.1 uncultured Halochromatium sp.
CCCTGATGGACGTCGAGCTGATTGAAATCCACGAGTTTCTCGCCAAGCATCCACCATTCGAGCAGCTGCCCGACGAGGCACTCGAACAGCTTCCACGTCAGCTGATCGTGCGCTATCTGAAGCGTGGCTCAGCGTTCCCGCCGCCAGACGATCAGGCGGCGCACCTCTACATTCTTCGCCGCGGCGCCATCGAGCTGCGCGATGGACAAGACGAACTCGTCGGTAAGCTCGCTGAGGGCGATCTCTTTAGCGAGGTCTGCCTCAGCAACGACACCGAGCGCAAACTGCGCGGCGAAACGCTCGAAGACAGCCTGCTGTATTCAATGACCTGCGAGCAGTTCAAATCCTTGCACGCAGCGCATCCAGCATTTGCCGAATTCTTCGATAGCTCGACCACCAAGCGCCTGCGCAAGGCACTGGACGCCTTTACCGAGCACCCTGCCGGCACCGGCGGGCTGATGACGGTTACAGCGCAGGACATGCTGAGGCGCAAGCCGATTATGGCCAGCCCCAGCATTAGCATTCGCGAGGCTGCCGGCATCATGTCTGCCGAGCGCGTCTCAGCCCTGCTGTTGATGGAGGACGAGCAGCTCAGCGGCATCATCACCGATCGCGACCTGCGCAACCGCTGCGTCGCCATTGGCCTCTCCACTGAGCAGCCGGTGCGCGAGATCATGACCGCCGCCATCTCCACCATCGATGCCGATGCGCTCGGTTTCGAGGCCCTGCTGCAGATGACTCGGCTCAATGTGCATCACCTGCCGGTTGTCGATGGCAAGCAGCTACTCGGCATGCTCTCGACCAGCGACTTCACTCGCTTCCAGAGCACCAGTGGCGTCTATCTGGTTGGCGATATCCACAAGGCCGAGTCACTGGCTGCAGTCGAGGCGATCAGCGCCAAGATCCCAGAGTTACAGGTGCACTTGATCAGCAGCGGCGCCACCGGCGGGCATGTCGGCCAAGCCGTCAGCGCCATCACCGACACCATCACCAAGCGCCTGCTCGAACTCGCCGAGGCCGAGCTTGGCCCGCCGCCAGTGCCCTATGCCTGGCTGGTTGGCGGCTCCCAGGCACGTCGCGAGCAATCCTCGCATTCCGATCAGGACAACGCCCTGCTCATCGCCGACAGCATGAGCAAGGACGACGACCACTACTTCCGCCAGCTCGCCGAGCGCGTCAACGACGGGCTAAACGCCTGTGGCTACATCTACTGCCCAGGCGAGGTGATGGCAAAGACCGCCAACTGGCGCCAGCCACTCTCGACCTGGCAGCAGTATTTCGAAAACTGGATCAAACGCCCCGACCCAAAGGCGCTGATGCTTGCCAGCGTCTTCTTCGACCTGCGCGCCCTGCACGATCCCGCAGGGCTCTTCGATGGGCTGCATGAGCAAGTGCTCGAACTCTCACGCAGCAATCGAATCTTTATCGCCTACATGGCCGCCAATGCGCTCAAGCATCGGCCACCATTGGGCTTCTTTCGGAATTTCGTGCTCATCCATGGCGGCGATCACGATCGGACCTTTGACATCAAACACCGCGGCACCGTGCCGATCATCGATCTCGCCCGCGTCTATGCGCTGTCAACCGGACTGGCGCCAATCAACACCGTCGAGCGGCTCGAAGCTGCGGCCGAGACCGCCGCACTCACCCACGACGGCAGCGCCAACCTGATCGACGCCTTCGAACTGATCAACACCCTGCGCATCCGCCATCAGTCCAGCCAACTGCGCAATGGCGAGAAGGCCGACAACTTCCTTGCCCCTGAGCAGCTCTCACCGCTCGAGCGTGGCCACCTGAAGGACGCCTTTTTACTCATCGACCGCATGCAAGAGACGCTCGGACAACGCTATCAAGCAGGCCGTTTCGGATGAACGACGCAACAGACGCTTGTTGTTTCTGAGCCGCCCCTGAGGAAGACAGCATGCGCTCGCCGTCGGATGGACGTCGCCGCCACTACTTGCGGCAGCTCGACGCCGGACCCTTGCGTGAGTATTTCGGGCGCCCGTTCCCGTCGCCGGCGCTCGACTATCGCTGCGTTGACTATGTCGCCATTGACCTCGAGACCACCGGACTCGACCACAAGCAAGACCAGATCCTGAGCGTCGGCTGGGTGCTGGTGCGCGGCCAGCGCATCGATCTCACCAGCGCTCGGCATCGGCTGCTGCGCTGCGACGGCGAAATTCCGGCCGAGACCGCCGTGATCCACCAGATCACCGACGACGAGGCCGCCACTGGACTGCGCCAAGCCCGTGTCCTGCGCGAGCTGCTCGACGTGCTCGCCGGGCGGGTACTGATCGCCCATCACGCCAAGATCGAACTCAACTTTCTCGACGCCGCCTGTCGCGATCTCTATGGCGCTGGACTGCTGGTACGCTGCGTCGATACCGAGGTCTTGGCGCGACGCACCTTTGAGCGCCGCAACATCCCCTTCCGGCCCTCAGAGCTGCGTCTGCACTCCCTCTGCGAGCGCTACAACCTGCCGCGCTACCGCGCCCACAATGCCTTCTACGACGCCTTAGCGGCCGCTGAGTTGTTCCTCGCCCAGGTCGCCTATCGCGACAACGGCAACGGCTTTCGGCTTGGCGATCTGCTCTAGCAACCGCGGCTAGGCCGCTTACGGCTTGTTCTCAAAATACCAAACGCCTTGCTGCTCAGCGAGCGGAAACACACCCAAATCGTTTGACAGGACCTCCGTGGTGCCGACGATCAGGAAGCCACCAGGCAGCAGCAAGCGCTTGATGTTCTGCAACACCCTCATCCGCGTTGGGATATCAAAATAGATCGAGATATTGCGATACAAGACCAACTGTTGCTGGCCCAAGATCAGTGGCAGCCGAGCATCCAAGACATTGACCACATGGAACCGCACCGCCTGCCGAATCCGCGGCTGCAGACAATAGTTGTGCGCATCCTGCGGTACAAACCACTGCTGCCGACGTTGCGCGGAGAGTTCACGCAGCGCATGTTTGTGATAGCAACCGGCACGGGCCCGAGCAATTCGAGTCGAATCCAGGTCCGCCCCGGTGATCCGTACCAGCGAGGTTGCCTGCCGACCCCAACGCTCCTGCACCGTCATCGCCAACGAATAGGGCTCCTCTCCACTCGAGCAGCCGAGCGATAGGATGCCAATCGGCCCAGTGGTCTTGCGCGCGGCGAGCAACCTCGGCAATAGATAATCGGCAAGCAACTGCAAGTGATGCGGCTCGCGATCAAAGAAGGTCTCGTTGATCGTCACCAAGCTAGCCAAGGCATCCATCTCGGCGGCGCTGCCACCTAGAAGCTCTAGATAGCCAGCGAGCGAAGCCGCCGCTGTTACCTGCATGCGCTGCTCCAGCGCACGGTACAGTTGACGCTCACGCAGTCCTTCGAATCGTAGTCCCAAGCGATCCTGGATCAGACGCTTTGCATCACTGAGTTGCTCAATCACCTTGGTTTGCCCGGGCTCGGTTTTCGCTCAGTATAGCGACGCAAGCGATGATAAGTATTTGAACAAAAACGAGCTGTAAAAACCCCCGCGGGCGCGGGGAATCAGCCGCATCCGCAGACCGACTCGGCGCCCAATCTCGAGGCCAGAAAGAACGGCACCGACACGATCGACATGCACCACAGACTCTCTGGGGGCAACCCGGATCTATCCCCACCGCCGCCCCAGTTCTGAGCCCTTTGCACCGAGGCCAATGCGCTCAGCCACCTGACCGGGTCACGCGCGACCTCTCATTCCAACCACGGAGGCAAGCATGTTCGGAACAGAACACATGGGTATCGGGATGGGCTGGGGCGGTCTCTGGATGATCGGCGTCTGGCTGATCCCGATCGTCCTGGTCGTGCTACTGCTGCGGGCGTTCGGTGATCACCGCCAGGAGCCAAAACCTCATGACGAAGACGGCGCCCGAAGCATTCTGGATACCCGCTTCGCTCGTGGTGATATCGACGCCGCAGAATACGAGAAACGAAAGCGGGCGTTGGCCGCATGAACCCGCGCTTGCGCTCATCCCGGCCATGGGACGGTGCCGCGGCGCGGCGCGGCGCCAATGCACGCCTAGGCGGCCTGCCGCTCGGCCTCGACCACCCGCTCCCGAGCCGGTCCCAGCGGATCAGCGCCGATGGTACCGACCAAGGCATCGAGGTAGGCTGGCTCCCGCACCCGCGCCAGCTCGGCCTTGGCGCGCTCCAGTCGCGCGGCGGCATCGAGACGCTCGGCCTCGTCGGCGTAGTGGCGCAGCTCCATGAACTGCTGCAGGTTCAGCACCATCCGCCGGGCGAGCTGAATGTCGCGTTGCTGCTTGACCTCGAGGCGCTCGCGGTACCAGTCGGAGCCCAAGAGAGACTCGCGGGTGAAGAGGTTGCGGATGACGGGATCCTTGATCTGGCGGCCCTGATAGTGCCCATACGCCATGATGTGGAGCAGGGCCGCGAGCGGCGGACAGGCATCCTTAATGCTGCCGTCCTCGACATAGCGCCGAGCGACGCGCTCTTGCGCCTCGCAGATGTTCTCGATGCCGTCGGCGAAGACCTCCAGGCTTTGCGATTCCGGACGCAGGATGGCCGAGGTAAAAACCGCGTGCGGGTTGTCAAAGATCTTGCCCATGAAGTGGGCGACGAAGCGCTCGGTGATGCGGTAGCCGAGCCGGCTCGCCAGCACGGTGCGGCCCTGGTACTCGAAGTCGTCGAGCGGCTCCAGGTAGTCGTTGGCGATCAGGTATTGCGGATCGCGCTCCTGCTCAGTAAGACGCGCCCAGATCTCCGGGATCAACAGGGACACGTCGTGCGAGACCTTCAGGTCCGGGCCGATGTGTCCAGCGGAGCTGGAGAACCCGGCATAGCCGGTGAGGATGTAGGACACCAGGGCATTGTTGAGATCCACGGTCGGGCGCAGGGCGTTGAACGGCGCTTTGGTGAGCGCCCCTTCGCTGCCGGCCCCGGTGGTCGAGGGCGACTTGCCGGTGAGCGAGCAGATGAAGTCCATGAACAGCTCGGGCAGCTCTTGGTAGTGGATCGGGTTGTAGACCGCGAGCGCCCGGATGCCCGGCTCCGGCGGATTGTTGCGCCGTCCGGTCAGGACCGCGTCCACCGGATGGCAGACCGGAACCTCCAGGGGCAGCTTACGATGCAGACGCACGCCCATCTCGGCCACATAGCTGCGCACCGGGTTGACGAGGTCGGGCCGAACCTGAAGGTAGCGCGGATTCTTCGACGGCTTACCGTCGACCAGGCGTGGGTGGGCGGACGAGACCACGGCGAGGCCGTCGCGCGCCGCCTGCTCGAGGCGCGCGCGCATCGGTGCGGTGAAGGTCGAGAGGGTCAATACATCGCCAATGACCGCGTCCAGCGTCGGCCCCGCGAGTGGCTCGTAGTTGGCCATGAAGTTGCCGTCCTGTGCCATCTCGCGCTCGGTCTGCTTGTCGTAGCCGGGGGTGATGGCGTCATCCGGACGCTGGAACAGACGGTACTCGCAGTTGCGGGCGAGCTTGAGGCTGTGCCCGCTTGCCCGCGCTGAGGCCCAGCAGCCACTGACCGACTCCGGCGGCACGACGACCGAGGCGGTAATGTCGTCCTCCATCTGGATCTTCTCGGCGGCGATGAAGTCCTGGCGCAGCTTGAAGGTTCGCCACTTGCTGTCGAGATCGAAGCCGACGCGCAGGTAGGTCGCGACGATGCGCCGCCCGAAGGCCTTGAGTTCGTGCCCGGGCGCGCCGTCGATCTCGTCGACCGAGAAGCGGTCGCGCCACGCCTCGCCCCAACTCGGACGGTAAAGGCGTTTGATCATGAAGGTGAGCGCCAACAACCGCGGCGGGATCATCTTGAGCCAGGTGTTGTACTCGCGCGTGTGGCTGGGCGAGGGCGTCAGCAACTTGATCACCGAGCCCAGACTGCGCTCCGGCGACAAGGGTTTGCGCCCGGCGTCGTGGTCCTCGTGCTCGAAACCGGGGCGGAAGCGGCCTCGGTAATCACGGTCGAAGATCTCCTGCACGCGGTCCAGATCCAGACGCAGATCGTCGACGAAGATCGGACCGTAGAGCACGGCGTCCTCCATCGACTTGGAGATTTCGGACTTGCCGCCGCCCGAGACGGTACAGGGTTTATGACAGAAGACCCCTTCCGGCTTGGTGCCGATAAGCCGCCAGGAAGGCGCGCCCGGGTGCTTCTGCATCTCGATCTTGTAGCCGTTGGGCTGCATGTAGAGCTTGCCCGGCTGCAGCCGAATGGTGCAGGTCGTGCCCGCATGTTCCCAGGTGATGCGCTGGGCATTCAGGTCCATGCGCAGGTTCTGCGGAACATAGACCACCTGCGGGAAGCGTTTGTCGATGCCATAGCCCTGCGGCTGCAGATGCATGATCTCGCTGTAACGCGCGGCGACCTCGGCGAAGTCATAGCCTGGCTCGCGCGTGGCCGGATCGACGCCAAACTCCTCGCCGTGGTTGAAGCGCGGGAACGCGAGTGCACCGCCAGAGTGCTCCTCCTCCGCCAGTCCGAAGAGGTTGGCGGCGAAACTGACCTGGGTCTTGACCTCTTTCTTGCAGTAGCCGAAATAGTTGTCCGCGAGGATGGTGACGATGACCCCGGAGGCATCGCGCGCGGTGATCTTGAAGGCACTGCCGTCGTTGTAGCGTTCATCCGGATCGCTCCAGCACATGCCTTCCGCCCGCTGGCGGTCGGTCGCCTGGTCGCGGTGCGGCAGTCCCAGCGCCTGCTTGGTGAGTTGCGTCAGATGCGGGGCGAGCAGCACGCAGCCGGTATGGCCGGTCCAGTGATCAACGTCCAAGGCGGCGTCGAAGTCGGCAAGATAGGGGTTGCCGCCGTTGCCGAAGATGCTCTCGACGAAATCCAGGTTGGAGACCAGATTACCGGGCGCGAAGAAGCGGATCTCCATCTTCTTCTCGGGCTGGACCCCGGGCACCTCCGGGCAAACCAGGGGGCGCAGCAGCAGCGAGACAAACATCCGTGCCGGTTCGCTGTGGTTGGCCGTGAAGGGGATGGTCAGCAGGTCGTCGGGCGGATCGAGCGCGGCCTCGAGCAGCTGTGCGAAGACCGCCTTGGGCACCGCCTTCTTATCGCCCGGGATGGGCAGCCCGCCCTCGGCGACGTGGAAAGACCCCTCGGTGGTGCGCCGATCGCTTGCCGGGTTGTGCAGCACGCCTTGTGCCACGCGATAGCTCGAAATAATGTCTGAGGTGAAGACGTTGCTGTCAACCGGGACTGACAGCTCGCGGGCCAGTCCGTGACGGTCGAGGATGAAGGATTGGAAAGGCAGGGTCGGAATGCGATCCAGCCCCAGGTCCTCGAAATAGTGCCCGAGGAAGTCCTGGATGCGTCGGTCCACCGGGCAGAGGTAGTTCGATAGGAGCCGGTTCTTCTCGCGATAGCTCAGCAGCAGATCATGGGCGATCTCGATAAAGTCCTCGGTCGCCGCTGTTCCGCAGGACGCTTGACCCGAGGAGATGAGCTTCAAGTTGATGTAGAGATGGAGCTTCTGACGGTCTTCGGCCGACACCGGCGCGCAGGGTGCGTCGGGAAGATCGGCGGACCGATCGGTGTGGAGGCCAAGCTCGCGAATGAGATCAATCATATTAGTGACCTGCGGTGGTGCGCGGGGCCTGCCGCGGAGGCACGGCGCTCGGTGGTGCGGTAAGCATGCGATGTGGCGTTCTAGGCAGGAGTTAAGCACAAACCACGCCAGGTGTTACATTCCTGGTCCGATGGCCCCTCCATAGCAGGGAGGGACGGAAGGCCAACGCGTTCATCGGCGTCGTCCAATCGCCGATGATACTCATCCACGGCCATTGCAGCCCAAAAGGCTCAGACGCACTGATCGTAATGCAGTCCGCGTGGGACTCCGCCAGCAGATTCTAAAGTCCCCGGGTCGTTGTCCACCAGGCCGTAGACTTGGCCAGGAGTAGCATGACCATGCAGGTCATGATGAGGGTGGCGATCCGGGCTCGACCGTCTAGGGCGGTCTCTTGCCGCGGCACAACGACCACCACAGAAACGAGGCCCATTAGCACCAACCCGACCACGAAGCTGGAAGCAGACTTGAGCTTGATGCCATCTCCATGAAGCATCTCGACACCGATCAACAGCACGATCGGCGGCAGCAGCCAGCAGCCAGCAGCCGAGCAGCGAGGCAACCGGCAAGGCGACGTAACTGAGGGAGAAGATGTGCCGCAGCATCACCGCGTCTTCGACCAGGAGCGCGGCCCAGACGGCCGGCAACTGGGGCAGCAGCGCCGCGTAGCACAGGTTCGGCAGCTCGGCGACACCGATCGTGGCAATGTTGAAGAAATACCAGGCGCCGTCCTGGAAGAGCGGCAGTCCAACGAGCGCAGTGATGGCGTAGCCGCAGGCCAGCGCGATCAGGCCGATACCCATGACGTGACGCATCACGGCCTCTGTGCGCGGCTCTGAGTTGCAGGTGCGTCAGGGCGCATCTGTGGGGACTGGTCGAGGCGCTAGAAGCGCCTCAGCCCGAGGCCTGATGCAGGGTGATCTGCGTGAACGGAATGGTCCAGTCGTGGCGATTGCAGGCATCGACGAGGATGCGCTGGATGGCACCGCGGATCAGCTCGCTGCGCGGGGCGGCGGAGCCGTGGAGCCGCACCTCGATGCGGTAATCGAGTGACGAGACACCCACATTGGCAAAGATCACATTCACCGCTTGCAGCTGCCCCTCATCGAGCAGCGCCGGCAGCGCCTCGGCAAGGGCGGCCTGCATCAAATCCGGCACCTCAGTCGTCGCGATGGTCTGATGGCGATAATCGATGCCGAAATGCTCGATGATGCGGAATCGCTCGGCAAGTCGATGCGGATGCTGCTGCAGGAAGTCGCTGGTTGGATAAACGATCTCGGCGCCGCCAAGATCGGTCAGACGCACCGCGCTTGGGCTCTGATGCCTGATCTGGCCGAAGAGCCCATCGTCAAGCTCGACCCAGTCGCCGCGGCGGGTCGGGAACCAGGGTTCGTCATCGCCAGCTGGGCGCGAGTGATAGCCGACCAGATCACGGACCGGCAGCTGCTGAATGCCGCCTTCAAGCTCAGGATTGACCAATTTTGCCCGAAAAGCGAGGGATTCGACCTGATAAGGCACCTCGTTGAAGAGGATGCGCTCGCCTTCGCGCACGGTGCCGACATTAAGGATCAGTTTCACCGATTCGATCTGGCTTGGCAGGGTGTTGATGCTGGCCCAGCCGACCCCCAGCAGAAAGATGATAATGATGCCGAGCATGAACCAATCGCCGGCTGCATTGAACACCGCCATCATCGCCAGCAGGCCACCGAGGACGCTAAGGATATGCAGCAATAACAGCGCCAGTCGGCGGCTAAACTGCTGCTCGGCCTGCGGCTTGCGCAGACGCATCAGCTGGGTGGCGAGCCAGCGCACACCGAAGAAGACGAGACCGAAGGCAGCCACTGCCAGCACCAGATTCAGGCCGCGGGTCTGGAAAAAGTTGCGGGCGTAGGAGGTGGTCTCATCGAGCAATGATTGGCGCTCTTCGAGCTTGTTCTGCAATTGCAGGTCGAGTGCGGTGTAGCGATTCTTGGCCTCGCCAGCAAGCCGCTGCCAATGTTCCAGGCGCGCCTCGAGGCGCTCGCGTAGCGAGTCTGATGGCTCTTGCTCGAGCAACCATTCCAGCCGATCCACCGCCTGCTCGGCTTGCGTCTTGCGCTGTCCGATGGTTTCCAGGTCAGCGCGCAGCTCGCCGATGGCACGGGATTCGGCAGTCGCGCTCTTCAGCTCTGCCAAGATTGGCTTGAGCAGATTGCTCAGCTCCTCCTGCCAATCAAAGGATTGTTCTTCTTCCTCAATGAAAGGGCTCAGATCGATCTCCAGGGCGAAGCGATCGAACTGGCGACGATCCTCGATCAGTTCCGCGCGCAGCTCGCGGAGACGGTCGGCTAGCTCCTCGCGGGTGACCTGATCTCGCGCCTCGACCAACTGCTGTTGAACCTTGGAGACTTGCCGCTCTTTACTTGCTAACGCCTGGTGCAAGGCCTTGAGCGACGCGAGCGCTGAGGGGTCAAGCGGAGCGCCCTGCTCAACATCGATATCGGCGGTAAAGCCAACCTGGGCATCAGTGGGCTCGGTGCCAACAGCAGTGGCCGACGACAGCTCGGTGGACGCCTCAGCAGCCGACGGCGCCTGTGCACCGCTGTCGTCTCCCTGAGCTGACTGGGCAGCCGAGGATTGAGCCAACAGTGGCTCCGCGCTGCCAGCCCAGGTCAGCAACAACAGTATGGCAAGTGTGATCGATGGGGAGAAATGTCGGGACATCGCAGAACCTCAAACCTTCGGCTCCATGCAGGATACAGGGTCTTGCACGACAGAGCCGGCGAATTGGCCCCGCCCCAACACAGCCCTAAGCGCTGTTAGCAACGAGCGGCAGACCAACACTAAGAGCGGCGCCGGGCAAGGTTGCCTGGCGCCGCCATAGCATTGCTAGCGAGTTATTGATACTTATCGCAGCCGGCCCGATCTTTGATCGCATCCAAGAACACCGCGTCGTACCAAGCCACCTGTTTGCCGCAGATGTGGTAGAGATTCACCGAATTCGCATGACCCTTAAAGAACAGGGCACCTCCAACAAGCACGATGGCGAACAGAAACAACAGGACCAGTGATCTCATTTAAGCTCCTCCTCAGGGGTAAGGCCGAACAGCCAGTTTTATCTTGATCTCACTGCAACTAGGCAATACGAGCATCCCAGCAAAGCCACGGTAGCCTAGGATCTGAGGTTAGCGAGGGCTGAGGTGCTGGTCAACGCCAAACCAATGTTGTCTAGGTTCCTACAGAAACTGCAGAGGCCATGATCTACCGCGCGCACAATCCGATTCCGGCCGCTTGCTTTGGTGCTGTAAAGCGCAGCATTAGCGCTCTGAACTAGAGGTGGTCCCCAAGTCTTGATCTGAGCGGTACTCTGCGAACCCAATGAACACAAGAACAGAAACCGGCTCTGCAGGCTCGCCCGATCCAACAGGCCACCCGATGATCGATCCGACCCTCGAGCGTCCACTCCGCGCCTGGCTCCTTGACATGGACGGGGTACTTTATCATGGCAGCACCCTATTGCCAGGTGCTCAAGCGCTGCTGCAGCGCATCAAGGCAACGCCGCATCTGTTCCTGACCAACAACCCAAGGCGCACGCCCGAGGCAGTAGCAGACCGGCTCGCGGCGATGGGATTGCCGCGCCCTGATCCAGGCCAGATCCTGACCTCAGCACTGGCCACAGCCGAGCGCCTGGCGGCGCTCAAGCCCGGCTTCTCCTGGTTCGCGATCGGCGAGGGCGGGCTTGGGGCAGCACTGCTTGCGGCCGGCGGAAGACCTGATCCGCAGAGGGCGGATTTCGTCATCGTCGGCGAAGGTCCAGGGATCGACTTCGATAGCCTCTCCACAGCAATCCATCTGGTGTTGAAGCAGGGCGCTCAGCTGGTGGTGACCAACCCGGATGCCAGTGTCGATGATCAACAGGATGGCGCGCATCGGGTGCTGCCCGGCGGTGGCGCGCTGGTGGCACCGATCGCCATCGCCTGCGCGGTTGAACCACTGGTGATCGGCAAACCTCAGCCGGCACTGTTCGAGATGGCCTGCAGGCGACTTGGCGTTGAGCCGGCGGACTGTTTGATGATCGGAGATCGGCCCGACACCGATATTGCTGGTGCAGTCGCCATTGGCATGCGCACCGCGCTAGTGCGCACCGGTCGCTTCGGGCCAGCCGCCGCCTGGCCAGAGGGACAACCAAGACCAGATTGGGACGAGCCCGATCTGCCGCAGCTCATGCGGGCGATCGAGCCTTGGCTGCCTCGAACCCAAAACCGGCGGTTGACCGCTTCACCATAGGCGCCATGCCCTCCGGCACCCCAAGCTATAGGCGATTGCCGAAACCTGTCTAAACACGCATCGAGACACGCAACAAGCGCTCAGCCGCCGCTGTGCTCGACCAACAACCGACCGCCTGGCATCGCTGGCGTTTCGAAGCGCGCGTAAAAATGCGCGGATTGATCCTGGCGATTGCGGCGCATCGGTTTAACCTCAGCCTGCTCGAGCAACCGGCCATCGGCACCAATCAATGAGATGCGCACCTGGCCTGGAATCAGGCCGCGGTGTGGGACCACGCGCGCGACCTCACCGCTCACGGTCATCGAACCAACATCAGGCTCGACCCTGACCCGGCTGAAGTGATAGTGGCTCGAGGATGCACGCTCCACCGTCATTTCGTCAGCGCGATCGCTGAGCGGCTGATTGGCGCAGGCTGGACCTGCGATCATGACAAGCGCGATCAGCAATGCAATCCGAGGCAAGCGCGTTGGAGTATTGGACAGCGTTGGAGTGTTGAACATCGGATCATCCCCTAGGGTTAAAGGCTCTTAAAGCGGGCCTGGTTGTAAAACGGTTGGTTCGAAACGGCACTGCAGCGGAACGCGCCAGCACGCGCGGCTTGTTGATCAATCGATGTGGCCAGCCGCGAGCATCGGCAGCAGCCAGTAGTGCAGTCCGCTGCCCTTGAATTCGGCGCGTACCGCCTCGGTGAGCGTACGTGCCATCGGCTCCGGGAGTTCGAGCAGAAACATCACCCGTCGGCTGCGCCCGGCCACCTGCTCGGCCATGCTCATCGAATGTTCGGAGGAGCCATGACCAAAGACCGGCAGGCTGGTAAATCCAGACACTTCGGCACGCTCGAGCAGCCACTCAGCGAGGCTGTCCTCGACCTTCGGCGAGCAGTTCAGGTGCAGCAAACAATCGGTCATTAACGGTCTCCAGTCGGTCTTGTGAACAGACGGTCACCCCCATCATTCGGAGGTGCCGATCGTCATGTTGCTAGGCGGACAAATTTCTAGCGGTCCTACTCAGCCGAAGCGCCGATACAGGATCGGCAGCAGCACCAGCGTCAGCAGCGTCGAGGAGACCAGCCCACCGATGACGACGATCGCCAGTGGGCGCTGGATCTCAGAGCCAGGGCCGGTCGCGAATAGCAGCGGTGCCAGGCCAAACGCGGCTGTGGTCGCCGTCATCAACACCGGCCGCAGGCGACGCTTGGCGCCCTCGACGACCACCTCCTGCATCGGCCGCCCAAGCGCGCGCAGCTGGTTGAACCAGGTCACCAGCATGACGCCGTTCAGCACCGCGATGCCGAGCAGCGCGATGAAGCCGACCGAGGCCGGTACCGACAGGTACTCGCCGGTGACAGCCAAGGCCACCACGCCGCCAATCAGCGCAAAGGGGATATTCGAGAGCACCAGCAGCGACTGGCGCAGCGAGCCGAAGGTCGAGAACAGCACCAGGAAGATCAGCACCAGCGCAATCGGCACCACCAGCGCCAGCCGCGCGGCGGCACGCTGCTGGTTCTCGAACTCGCCACCCCATTCGATCCAATAGCCGACCGGCAGCTTCACCTGCTCGGCGACGGCCGCGCGTGCCTCGTCGACGAAACCGACCAGATCACGGCCACCGCCGACGTTGGCGACCGCCGTCGCCATGCGGTTGCCGAGCTCGCGCGAGAGCACCACCGGCCCGGTCACGCGCTCGATGCGCACCAGATTGTCCACCGGCACCGAGCGCCCGTCGGGCAGCGCCAATTGCATTCCACGGAAGCGCGCCGGCGAGTTGCGCAGCGCGTCGGAGCCGCGGATCACCAGCGGCCGGCGCTTGCCGTCGCGATAGATGGTGCCGATCTCGAGTCCCTCGATCTGGGCCCGCAGCATCGCTGCCAGCGCATCGGCATCGATGCCGAGGCGCCCGGCCTCGAGCCGATCGATCACCAGATTCAGGTACTGCGCGCCCTCATTCTTCGGCGTGAACACATCCTCGGCGCCGTCGAGCTGCTCGAGCACCGCGACGATCTCATCGGTGATCCGGTTCAGCTCATCCTGATTGCCGCCGAAGACCTTGACCGCCAGATCACCGCGCACGCCGGTGAGCATCTCCGAGACCCGCATCTCGATCGGCTGGGTAAACGCATAGTCGAGGCCCGGAAAGCCCTCGATCACGCTGCGGATGGCGTCGATCAGTTCCTCCTTGGTGTCGAAGCGCCAGTCCTCGCGCGGCGCCAGGATCAGAAAGCTATCGGTCTGGTTCAGCCCCATCGGGTCCAGGCCCAGCTCGTCGGAGCCGGTGCGGGCGACGACACCGCGCACCTCGGGGACCGCCTCCATGATCGACTGCTGCACCCGCAGGTCGATGTCGAGCGACTGCTGCAGGTTGATCGACGGCAGCTTCTCCAGCTGCACGATCAGATCGCCCTCGTCCATGGTCGGCATGAAGGTCTTGCCGACGCGCAGATAGAGCACGCCAGCGCCGACCAAAAGCGCCACTGCGAGCCCAACAATCAGCCATTCGCGCTTCAGCGCCCAACTCAGCGATGGACCATAGACCTTGAGCAGTTGACGCACGACCCAGGGCTCTTGGGCACCGCCCTTGCCGAGCAGATAGGAGGCGAGCACCGGGATCACCGTCAGCGACAGCAAGAGCGCGCTCGCCAGCGCAAAGACGATGGTCAGCGCCACCGGCACGAACAGCTTGCCCTCGAGCCCCTGCAGGGTCAGCAGCGGCAGGAACACGATAACGATGATCAGGGTGCCGGAGGCGACCGGGACGGCCACCTCGCGCGTCGCCCGATAGATCAGATGCAGCCGTGGCAGGCGGCGTGCGCCGGTGCCATCTCCGCTCCCATTCGTGACATGACGCGCAAGCTGAGTGACCACGTTCTCGACCACGACTACGGCCGAATCGACCAGCATGCCGATCGCGATCGCCAAGCCGCCGAGCGACATCAGGTTGGCCGAGAGCCCGAACACCCGCATCAGCACGAAGGTCGCGAGCGCCGCCAACGGCAGAATCAGGGCCACCGTCAGCGCGGCTCGCAGGTCGCCGAAGAAGACCACCAACAGCAGTACGACCAGCACCACCGCCTGCACCAAGGCCATGCTCACCGTCGACACCGCGCGGTCCACCAGCACGCCGCGATCGTAGAAGACATCGATCTCGATGCCATCGGGCAGCCCAGCCGCGAGATCATCGAGCTTGGCCTGGACGCTCTCGACCAGCTTGCGCGCGTTGGCGCCGCGCAGTCCAAGCACCAGCCCTTCGACGGTCTCGCCTTCGCCGTTGCGCGTCACCGCCCCATAGCGGGTCAGCGCGGCGCGCCGGACCTCGGCAATATCAGCGACGCGCACCGGCTGGCCGGCATCGCCGCCAACGACGATCGCGGCCAGATCGTCCAAGGTCTGGATCGCGCCCTCGCTGCGCACCAGCAGGACCTCCTCGCCGTCATCCAGCCGCCCGGCGCCGTCGTTGCGGTTGTTGGCCTCGATCGCCGCGCGCAGCTGCCCGAGACTGATGCCGTAGGCGCTCATCCGCGCGTTGTCGGGCTCGACCTCGTAGGTAGTCACGAAGCCGCCGAGCGAATTGACGTCAGCGACACCGGTCACCGAGCGCAACGCCGGGCGGATGGTCCAGTCGAGCAGGTCGCGCTTCTCGGCCAGCGTCAGCGCATCGCCCTCGATGCTGAACATGAACATCTCGCCGAGCGGCGTGGTCAGTGGCGCGAGACCACCCTCAATGCCGTCCGGCAGGTCGCTACGGATCGCCGCCAGGCGCTCGGCCACCTGTTGGCGCGCCCAGTAGATGTCGGTACCTTCCTCGAAGTCGACGGTGATACTGGTGAGTCCGTATTTGGCGATCGAGCGCAGCATGACCTGATTCGGGATGCCGAGGACCTCGATCTCGATCAGGCTGGTGATCCGGGTCTCGATCTCCTCCGGCGTCATCCCCGGCGCCTTCATCACCACCTGGACCTGCGGCACCGAGACATCCGGAAAGGCATCGATGGGGGTCTGCTGGAAGGCACGCCAGCCGGCGCCGACCAGGGCCAGGACCACCAACAGCATCAGCAGCCGCTGGGTGAGCGCGAAACCGATCAGGCGACCAAACATCAGCCGGCCGCTCCGGCGCCAAGCCAGACGGCCTTGAGTTCAACCACGCCCTTAACCGCAACCCGATCTGCTGCTGCGAGTGGCCCGGTAATCACGGTCTCGTCCTCCTCCTGGTCAATCAGCCGCACCGAGACCGGCTCGAACCCGCCTTCGCGCGCGACGAACACAGTGGCTTCACCGGCGCGGCGCACGACCGCAGCGGCCGGCACCCGCCAGCGCCCGCCGACCTCGCTGGTGGCACCGAGCTGGACCTCGATGAACTGGCCCGGACGCAGTTGCTCGGCGCCATCGGCCACCTCGGCTCGCACCAGCACGCCCTGGTCCTGACTATGGACCAGGCGACCAACGGTGATGATGCGTCCCTCGATGCCGACCGTCGGCAGCAGTGCCCGACCGCCGGGCACGAGGCCCGCGACCCGATCGACCGGCACATGGACCTCGACCCACAAGGGCTCGAGGTCAGCGATCCGATACAGCGGCGTGGCCGCCGTCAATGACTGGCCGGTGCTCACCATCTGTTCCAGCACCACGCCAGCGATCGGCGCGCGCACCGGCAGACTGGTGGTCAGGTTCCGGCTGCGGCCGAGGATATCGATATCGTCCTCGGACATACCGGCCAGCGCCAGTACCTGTCGGCGTTGCTGGACCATGGTCGCGAGTTCGTCGCGGCCCGCCTGGCTCTCGATCAGCCGCCGCTCGGCGATCACCCCTTCGCGCTGCAGCATGCGATCGCGCGCCACTTCGCTCTCGGCCAGCGCCAAGCGTGTCAAGGACTCCAGATAATCACTCTGCGCCGAGACCAGGTCCGGGCTCTGCAGGCGCGCCATGATCTGCCCCGCGGTCACCCGTTCGCCCTCGGCGACCAGCAAGGTCTCGACCACGCCGGCCTTGCGCGCGGCCACTACCCGCAGTTGCGGATTCGGCACCGTGACGCGCGCCGGATAGCGGCGCGTGAGCGTGGTTTCGGCGAGTTGTGGCGAGGCCAGCTCGATGCCGAAGCGGCGCTGCTCGGCAGACGTTAGTGGGATCAAATCGGCCGCGGCTGCACTCGTCGCGATCGTGGCACACAAGATAAACAGGCTCGCTCCCAGCGCGGGGCCGAGCCTCGGGACGAGCCGTGAGCCGAGCGCACAACTAGGCGGCCAGTCTGACAGCCCGCCAGGCCTTCGGGAAGGCACCGAATCGGGCCTCCAGCGGAGCCCAGAATCGAGCGCGCGCAACATGCGTTGGAGCTGACCCGAACACCGAGTGATACGCAGATTGACAAGCCATCCTGACCAACAGTGAGCCGGGCCGAGACGCGGGGCTGCGGCCTGCGTCAGCGTCGAGCAATGCTGAAGCCGCCTGCTCAAGCAGGGCGTCCCGGCCTGCAGGAATGACACTGATAGAGCGAGCGTTTCCCTAGCGGCATTAGGCCGGCGCAAGCGATCGTTGCGGTTGGAACACATCATTGCGGGATCATCCCTAAGGCTTGATTGACTCGCGCTAGCGCCTGGCCTTGTTCGGCACGGCGCAGCGCGAGATCGAGATTGGCTTCGCGGGCACGCCGCTCGGCGCGCAGCCGCTCGGCGAGATCGGTCTCGCCGAGCTCGAAGGCGCGCTGGGCGACAGCGAGCGCATCGGCGGCCAAGCTCGCGCGACGTTCGGCGACTTGTAAGGCATCCGCGGCCCCGCGCCGACCAAGCACCGCCGCCACCAGCTCCCGCTCGGCCTCGCGGCGCATCCGGTGCAGCTCAGCCAGGCGCTCGGTCACCTGCCGCTCGCTGGCGGCGATCTCCGGTGCCGATTGGCTGGCGAGGCCGAACGGGATCGACAGCTCCAGCTGCAGTGCATCGTCGGTGGGAAATGCGCGCGCGTCGCGCGTGCGCTTACCGCCGAGACTCAAGATCGGATTGCCGCGACGATCGCTGGCGACCCGAGCGCTCTCGGCGCGTGCCCGCGCGAGCGCGGCATCGGCCTCGGCGAGCAGCGGGTGATCAGCAGGCAGCCCGCCTATTCCGTTGCTCTCAATGACGCTGCCTCCAATGCCGTCGCTCCCAACGCGGTGATCCCCAGCGCCCTGAGCGCCATAGGAGTTGGCACCGACACTCTGGCTAGCATCGGGCGGCGATGCGTTTGGCCAGTTCAGCGGCTCCGGTAACCGCAGCCGACCGGTGAGCTGCGCATAGGCCGCCTTCGCCTGTTCCCAGTCCGCGCGCGCCGCAGTCAGCTCGGCCTGGCGAGCGAGTGTCTCCTGCTGCGCGGTGAGCAGGTCGAGTCGCGCCAACTCGCCGGCGTCGTAGCGCTTGGCCACCACCGCCTCGAGCCCCCGCGCGGCCTCATAGGCGGCGTTCGCCTGCTGCAGCTGCACCTCGGCGAGCTTGGCCGCCCACACCGCATCGCGCACCGTGCCGGCAACCTCCCAACGCAGCAGTTGCACTAAGGCCTCGGCCCGCAGGCCGAGCGAGTTGGCTAGCTCCAGACGCGCGCGGCGCTGGCCGGGAAGCCAGAGAGGCAGCTCGACCAAGGCCTCGAACTCGTAGGCGCCGTCGTCCCCGGTAAAGCGATCGGAGACCCCCTTGAGGCTCAGCGCCGGATCATCGGCAGTCCAAGCGCCGGCCTGGCGGCGTACCGCGTCAGCCTCGCCGCGCAGCGCATCCGTACGGATCAGCTGCCCGGCTTGCTCCAATGCGGCAGCGAAGGCCTCAGCGAGAGTCGCCGGTGACGCCGCTTTGGCATCAGCGGCACGAGCGGCACCAACCGTATCAGCAACACCAGCAATACCAGCGGAACCAGCG